>NZ_SWMA01000004.1:0-245091 GCF_005222685.1 Segeticoccus rhizosphaerae | reverse complement strand
GACAACGAGTCATAGACTCACCAAAACTGTCCACTTTTCAGGCGCCGGAACCGACCAATTTTCGATCGCCGCCGACACGGGGGCTGACGGGAGTCGCGCTGAACGGCCATACGGATCGTGGCGGCATCGGGCGGCACAGCGATGAGCAAGGCGGGTCCTGAACTGACCGATTCCGCGGCACTTGCCGACCCGGCGGTGGAGCATTCGCGGCTCGTGCCCTCGCCGCCACGGCCGGCTCCCCCGGCACCTGTCAGCACACCTCCGGTCCGGGAGATAGAAGCCGACCACGCCCCCGTGCTGTGACTTGGACTCTTGACAACGCAGATCGCCTCCGTCAACCTGTCCGTACACGTGGTACGTACAGTCGTACGAGGCGGCCACCCGGACCATGGAGTTCGCATGTCAAAGTTGCCGGAAGAGCAGATCGAGGAACGCCCCGGGCAGGCGAAGCCTGCCAAGTCGGGCCAGGGGCATGATCGCGAGATCGCGCCGTTCTATCAGTGGATGGACAAGGTCCCTGGTGGCCTGATGTTGATCCCGCTGGTGATCGGCAGCATCGTCGGGACCTTTGGGACCGGGTTCTTGGAGTTGGGGTCGTTCACGACCGCATTGTTCCAGGACAGCGCGCTGCCGCTGATCGCGTTGTTGATCTTCGCGACCGGCACCCAGGTGACCCTCAAGACCAGTGGTCCGGTGCTGGCGACCGCCGGGGTGGTGTTGCTGGCCAAGTCGCTGATCCCGGCTTCCCTGGTGATCCTGCTCGGCCTTCTCGTGGGCGTGGACGGGATCTTCGGTCTGTCGATCCTGGGCCTGATGGCGATGATCGACAACTCCAACGGCGGGTTGTGGTTGGCGTTCACTGGCCGCTACGGCGACAAACGCGACCGGGGCGCCTACATCGCCTCGGCGCTGAACGACGGCCCGTTCTTCTCCATGCTGTTCCTGGGCGCCTCCGGCCTGGCCAACATCCCGGGCTGGGCGCTGCTGGGCGCGGTGGTCCCGTTCATCCTCGGCATGATCATCGGCAACCTCAACCCACGCTGGCGCGAGGTCGTCAAGCCGACCGCCGCGATCGTCATCCCGTTCTTCGCGTTCGCGCTGGGCACCGGCATCGACCTGGGCTCCGTGGTCAAGGGGGGCGCGTCGGGCATCGTGGCTGCCTTGATCATCAGCCCCTTCACCGGGTTCCTGGTCTACCTGGGCTACAAGTACCTGCTGCGCCGCGGATACCGCTCCGGACTGGGTTTCGCGGCCGGCACGACCGCCGGCAATGCCATCGCCACCCCCGCCATCATCGGCGCCGCCGACCCTCAGTTCGCCCAGTACGTCGACACTGCAACGGCGCAGGTCGCGGCTGCCGTTCTGGTCAGCGCCATCCTCGCTCCCCTGCTCGCGTCATGGGCGCTCAAGCGTGAGGGTGGCCTGCTCTCGGAGGAGCAGATCGCCGAACTCGATGAACGCGACCTCGGCGTCAGCGAACCGCAGCTCTGACTCGTGGGCACGTTGACCGTCGGCGTCCTCGCCGACGACCTGACCGGAGCCACCGACACGGTGGTGCAGTTCCGCGAAGCCGGCTGGCCGGCATACCTGCTGCTCTCCGGCGACCTGCCGGACGGGGTGCTCGCGCAAGCAGACGCGGTGGCGCTGGCCAGGTCGCTGGACACCCGAGCCCTCAATCACGACGACGCGAGCCGGGTCACCCAGCAGGCGGCGCGGCAACAGTTGGACTCGGGGACGCAGCGCCTCTACCTGAAGATCGACTCCACGATGCGCGGCAGCATCGCCGGGCAGGTACGCGGCGCGCTACAGGCGTGGTCGCGGCAGCACCCCGCTGCCATCGCAGTGCTGTGCCCGGCCTATCCCCCGATGGGCCGGACCGTGCGCGACGGTCGCGTCTACGTCAACGGCGTCCCCCTTCACGACTCCCCCGCCGGGCACGACCCGGTCACCCCGGTCGCCACCTCAACGCTGACCGACCTGGTCCCGGGAGCCGCCCACGTCGAACAAGCCGACGGCCCAGGGGTGTTGGCGCGCCGGCTGCGGGAGGCCGCCCCGGACGGTGGGATCGTCACCGTCGACGCGGCGAACGAACAGGACCTGCGCCGCTTGGCCGAAGCCGCGGAAATCGTGGGCGAGTCAGCAGTCTGGGCCGGTTCGGCCGGCTTGGCACGGCACCTGGCAGAGGTATGGCGTCCGGGCACCTCCTTCGTCACCGCGCCGGATCCGACTCCCACCGGTGAAGGTCGCGTAGTGGTGTGCGTCAGCTCGCTCAACGCGGTCTCCCTCGACCAGGCGCGCCACCTGGAAAACTCCTTCAGCTCGGAGCTGGTCGGTCTCGAGGTGGCGGCGGCCGACCTATCCGATACCACCCGACTGCACGAGCTCGTCTCCCCCGTTGCCGCGCGTGACGTGCGGGTGGTGCTGGTGCAGCCGGACCCGCGTCGCGCTAGCGGTGGCGACCGCACCGACGCGGCACGGATCGTGGCGCGCGGCCTGGCCAAGGCGATCGCGCAGATCCTCGATGCGGGTGGCACCACCGGTTTGGTGCTCGTGGGGGGAGATGGCGCCGAAGCGACGCTGCGACTCCTGGGTGCCCAAGCCCTGGAGATGCGCAGCCAGCCCAGCGAGGGCGTTCCACTCACCCGGGTCGTCGGCGGATCGGCTGACGGCTTGGCGGTGGTGACCAAAGCCGGAGGGTTCGGCACCACCAGCACCATCACCGATGTCGTCTCTGCCATGCTCGGCCACAAGGAGGGCTCCACATGACCAAGCCAGTTCTCGGGATCACCATGGGTGACGCCGCAGGGATCGGACCGGAGATCACCGCGAAGACCATGCTGACTCATCCCGGTCTGCGTGAGCAGGCCGCGGTGGTCGTCATCGGTGACGCGGACGCGATGCGCGCCGGCGCGCAACACGCGGGACTCGACCCCGCAGCGGTGACCGTCATCGACGACCCGTCAGCGGCCAGCAATGACCCGACCATCATCGAGGTGCTGCAGACCGGTCCGTCGCTGGCGCACGTGCCGGTCGGTGACATCCACCCGGATGCCGGTGACGGGTCCTACCGGTTCGTGGTCGAGGCCTGCCGCCTCGCCCGCGAAGGCAAGATCCACGGCATTGTCACCGCTCCCCTCAACAAGGCCGCGATGCACGCCGGCGGGCACCTCTACCCCGGGCACACCGAGCTGCTCGCCGAGCAGTTCGACGTGAAGAACTTCTCTCTGGTCCTGTCCGCGGGCGACCTGTACTTCTTCCACCTGACCACCCATGTGTCGCTGCGCCAGGCGATCGAGGGCATCACACCCGAGCGCACCAACAATGTGATCGATTTGGTCGCTGCGTTTTGTCGAGCCTTGGGCAAGCCGGACGAGGCGATCGCCGTCACCGGCCTGAACCCGCACGCCGGAGAGAACCGCTTGTTCGGCGACGAGGACGCCGACGTCTTGGCGCCAGCAGTCGAAGCCGCCCGTGCGCGAGGGTTGAATGTCCACGGCCCCCTGCCCGCGGACGCGGTCATACCGCAAGCGGTGGGCGGCAAGTGGAACATGCTGATCGTCTGCTACCACGACCAGGGACACGCACCCTTCAAGGCCGTCTACGGGGACGAGGGAGTCAACATCACCGTCGGCCTCCCCGTCGTGCGGGTCTCCGTCGACCACGGCACCGCCTTCGACATCGCCGGCAAGGGCGTCGCCCGCGAAGCCAGCCTCGTGCTGGCCGCTGAACGCGCCGCCGCCCTGTCCATGGGTTGGGGCGAGGTCTGGCACGCGGCCCAGGCCGGTGAGTGATCGGCGCCATGAGCCGACCCCAGGCGGCAAAGCCTCACCTGCATGAGACTGTCAGCGAAGCGCTGCGGTCACGGATCACTGCCCAGCAGATCGCCTCAGGGGATCTGCTGCCGGCCGAGAACAGCCTTGCGCAGGAGTTCGGAGTCTCACGCTCGGTGATCCGCCAAGCCCTGGCCACCCTGCGCAACGAGGGCTACATCACCACCGTCCGGGGTCGCGGCGCCGTAGTCACCCGACCCACCTGGCACCGGAACGCCCAGGTGACCGCCGGACTGTCCGCACAGATGAGAGCGATGGGTGCCCGTGTCAGCACCCAGATCCTGACCTACAAGATCGAGCGCCCGGGCGGCTCCGTCAGTGCGGACCTCGGATGGCGCAAGGCCCTCCATCTGGAACGGCTGCGGCTGCTCGATGACGCCCCGGTCGCGTTCATCGGGACCTGGCTGCCCGACTGGGTGGCGACCAAGGTGCCGCGCGAGGCGCTGGTCGACCAGTCGCTCCACGAGCAACTCCAACAACGCGCCGGGATCACCGTGCACGGTGGTCCCCGGGAGGTCCGGGCCGTCGCCGTCGAGCCCGCCATGGCCGAGAGCCTGCAGATCCCGACCGGATCGCCCGTCTTGTTGTTGACCGGGCAGAGTCTCGACCAACACGGGCGCGTGGTCGAAGTCTTCTCCACCTGGCACCGCTCCGACCGCATCGCCCTCGACATCGGCGTGCTCGACGCGATTGCCACCCCTTCTCACCAGCGAGCATCCGCGGAACAATTGCAACAGCTTGAGCTCAGCGCCAGCGAACTCCTACATCGTGTGCAGGAGTTGGCAGCTCGCCTGCGTTGAACCCATCAGACACATCGTGCGGGCACCGTCGCGAGGCAGTGCGATTCCGCGCCTACACCGACCGGTCGCGTTGGTACTCACATCACCCTGTTGAGGAACGCCCCCGGTGCGCTGATGCTGTGGCTTGCCATCAACAGACCCCTCGCCGAGACGACTCGGCCGATCTGGGACGTCGTTGCGGTGCCGTTCATCAGGGCGCGTTCGGCGGTGACGAGATGGGTGACCGGGTTGACCCACCCAAGCCCGAAGGCGAAGATCAACAGGAGCGCGATTGCCGCCGCGACACCGGCCACGCCGCCAGCGGGGCGGTAGCCCATGGCCAGCCCGAGGCCGAGGACCAGGCCCGAGGCAATCACGTAGCGGCAGGCATCACCGAGCAGTGCGCCGACGATGAGAGCCGGACGCCAAGCGGGCAAGGAGCGGAACCGGTCCAACACACCCTTGGTGAGGTCGGTGTTCAACCCGACGCCGGCATACATGCTGACCATCAGGACAGTCATGGCGAGGCTGCCCGGCAGCAGGAACCGAAGGTATTCACCGGTCGACCCGGCCAACGCGCCCCCGAACAGGTAGGTGAACAGCAGCGTGAAGATGATCGGAATCCCGACGACGTCGCCGAGCTGCTCGGGGACGTGCTTGACCTTCAGCACCGCGCGCCAGCCGAGGTGACAGACGCCGACACCGCCGACGCTCGGGAGGGCCGGTCGGTGGAGGCGATCGCCGCGCGAAGCCGCTGGTTCAGCGACGGCCCGGCGGGCGAGACGGTGGTCAAAGGTTCAACAGGCGCGCGGCCACCGCGCGCTGGCGGGGGTCAGTCAGGCGGACCCACAGGACGCCGGCGCCGACGGATGCCTTGAGCTCGGTGGTGGTGCCTTCGGCGATGACCGTGCCGTGGTCCATCACCGCGATCCGGCCTGCGAGCTGGTCGGCTTCGTCCAGGTACTGGGTGGTCAGAAGCACGGTGCAGCCCCCAGCCGCCAGGGCACGGACGATCTGCCAGACCTGGTTGCGGCTGCGTGGGTCCAACCCGGTGGTCGGCTCATCGAGGAAGATCAAGTCAGGGCGAGTGACGATACTCGCGGCGATGTCAAGGCGCCGCCGCATCCCACCGGAGTATCGGCCCACCAGCCGACCGGCGGCCTCGCCCAGGTCGAAGGCGTCCAGTAGCTCGTCCGCCCGGGCCCTGGCCGGGCCGCGTCGGTGGCCCAGCAGTCGCGCGATAAGGGTGAGGTTCTCTCGCCCCGTCAGGTCCTCATCGAGCGAGGTGTGCTGACCAACCAGGCTCACGCGGCCGCGGAGGTCGTCGGCCTGGGTTTCGACGTCGTAACCCAGGACACGAGCGTGTCTCCCGTCGGGACGCGTCAATGTGGCGAGCATCCGGATCACAGTGGCCTTCCCGGCGCCGTTGGGACCCAGCAGCCCGTAGATCGATCCTGCAGGGATGGACAGGTCGACACCGGCCACAGCCTGCGTCGTGCCGAACGTCTTGGCGAGGTCGCGGGTCTCAATCGCGAGTGCGCGACGCCGAGCGCAGCATCAGCGCCATCCTCGACGCCGCCAGCCGCGTCCTCGGCGAGCGACCGGACGCGAGCGTGGAGGACATCGCGAAGGCTGCCGGGATCAGCAGGCAGACCGTCTACTGACACTTTCCGTCTCGGGATGCTCTCCTCGACGCCATGACCGAACAAATGACGCACCGAGTGCTCGCCGCGTTGACCACGGCCGACCTCGACGAAGGGTCCGCGGCCGATGCTCTCGTCCGGTTCCTCGCGATCAGCTGGTCGGCGTTCGAGGGAGCGCCGTTCCTGCTTCATCTCGCCAGCCCAGCCAAGAACCCCGAGCAAGAACACGACCAACACGAACCGATCCTGGCTCCGCTCGAGCGGCTTATTCGACGCGGCCAGGACTCAGGCGAGTTCGACGCCACCCTGCCTTCGGGAGGGCACCACTGATCCATGAACCTCGGCCGCGATGAATCCAGCAAGCTGGATTCACCGCCTGGGTCGCGACCAAGGCGCCCCGTGGAGCGCTTGTTTCGGTGCCGGTGGTCGGTCCGGCCGGTCGGCGTGGCTCAGTCCGATCCGGTGCGGCGCTTTTCGATTCGAACGAACAGTTCGCCGACGGAGCCAGTCAGCATGCCTGCGCTTCCGAGCACGAAGAGCCAGATCGCGCGGCTGAGCGTCCAACCGTGACCTGGGCCTCTCAAGATGCGGACGGTCCCCGCGTGCTCCAAGATCGACACCAGTGCCGCAGTGAGGTCGAGGGTGAGGAGGGGTCGGAACGATGTGGTGGGCGCTTTTGTGGGGTGGTGTTGCGGGCGGCGCCGTGCTCTTGGGTGCGCTTGCTGGTGTCTACCTCAAGGCGTCGCCACGATTGATCGGCGTGATCATGGCGTTCGGCGCCGGGGTCCTCATCAGCGCCTTGGCCTTCTCGCTTACCCGAGAGGCGTTCGACAAGGGCGGCGTGGCCGCCGTGACGGTGGGCATGGCTCTTGGAGCTCTGGCCTTTTTTGGCGGCGATTGGATCCTGGACCACCACGGTGGCAAAGACCGCAAGAGGTCGCGCGGCCAGAAGGGGTCTGACGGCCACCAAGCCACAAATGGCGGTGGTGGAGGAATGGCACTCGCGCTGGGAGCCCTGCTGGACGGCATACCGGAGTCCGCGGCGATCGGCATCACCCTGCTCGGTGGAGGGTCGGTCGGAGTCCCCATGGTGGTAGCGGTGTTCTTGTCCAACGTGCCGGAGGGGTGGTCGTCCTCGGCTGGGATGCGGAAGAACGGCAAGTCGACTCGCTACATTCTGAGCTTGTGGTCGGCGGTAACGGCCGCTTCTGCGATCTCCTCACTCTTGGGCTACGTCGTGCTCGGGCTGGCCCCGGACGTCGTGGTCGGCGGCGTTCAGGCCTTCGCAGCCGGCGCGATCATCACGATGCTGGCAGACACGATGATGCCGGAGGCCTTCGAGCGGGGCGGCCCGATGACCGGGCTGGTGACCGCCCTGGGGTTCACGCTCTCCTTCCTGCTCAGCCAGTACTGAGCAGGAAACCGCACAGCCCGATATCGCGGCGGGCAAAGCGGCGCGACGTCTTGGTCTAGATCTGGGCCGGCTTGTTGCTGTGTTCCCGATGAGCGTCGACGACCTAGTCCTCGTGCTCGTGGCTCTGGCCCTGGCTTTGTCGCAGCCGTCTGCCTCGTGCGATGTCTTGGTCCTGTTTGGCTTGGGCCTTCTCGATGTTGCGGGTGTCGCGTGGCGGCAGCTGGAGGGTCTGCTCGGCGGCCATTCCGGCTTGTAGCTGCCGGCCGCGTTCGAGTTCGGCGTCGAGCTCGGCACCAAACAGCAACGCGAGGTTGGTGATCCACAACCAGAGCAGGAAGACGATCACCCCGGCGAGCGAGCCGTAGGTCTTGTTGTAGCTGGAGAAGTTGGCGATGTAGAAGCCGAAGGCCGCCGAGGCCAGCACCCAGGTGAGGATCGCGACCAGTGCGCCGACGCTGATCCACTTGAACTTCGGCTGCTTCACGTTGGGGGTGGCGTAGTAAAGCAGCGCCACGATCAGCACCACGACGGCCAGCATCACCGGCCACTTGGCGATGTTCCACACCAGGACAGCGGTCGCGCCGAGCCCGACGGCGTCCCCGACCGCCTTGGCCGCCGGCCCGCTGATCACCAGACCGACCAGCACCAGTGCTGCCAGGACCACCGTGATCAGGGTGACCAGCAGCATCAGCAGCCGAAGTTTCCAGATCGGGCGGCCCTCGTCGATCTGGTAGACCCGGTTCATCGCCCGGCCGAAGGAGCCGACGTACCCCGACGCCGACCACAAGGCAGTCGCCAGCCCGACGACCAGGGCGATGCCGGCACCGGGGGTGTTGCTCAGCTGGGTGATGGTCTGCTCGAGGGTCGGAGACGAGACCCCCACAGTGTTGAGGATGCCGAGGAGGGTTTTGACCGTCTTCGGCCCTTGACCGACCAGGCCGACCAGGGACAGCACGGCAATCAGTGCGGGGAACAGGGCCAGCACCGCGTAGTAGGTCAACGCCGCTGCCAGATCGGTGCACTGGTCTCTGGAGAACTCCCGCAGGGTCCGTCGCAGGACGTACCCCCAGGAGGGCTTGGTCAGGTCCCCCGGCGAATCGGGCTTCGTGCCGGGGGAATCGGCCTGGGTGGAGTCACCTGTTCTCGCGCCGTCGGTGCGCCCGGACGGCGAGCTCACCGGCGCCGGACCCGGTCGAGCACCGGCGTCGTGCTTCGACGCCTTCTCCACCCCGCCACGAGCACGCTCACCAGCACGGCTGCCACCCCCGCTGCGGCGGCGATGACGACTGGCGTGGGTTCGCCGTGCTCGTCGGTGGTGGAGCGTCGAGCCGACTGCGTCAACTGGAACACGCGTGCCCGTCCCGTGTGGAGGGTGCCGATCGCCTGGTTCTGGACGTCGGTGATCTTGCTCTTGGCCCGGGACCTGACGTCAAGCTTGCTGGTGAGCGCCTCGACGGTCTCACCGAGCTGCTCGCGGGTCTGCTCGATGTTCGCCTGGATCTGCTCGAGATCCGCCGCCTCGCTGCCGTCGATCGGCGCCGCGTCGGTCTGTGGCTGCTGGGGTGTGGTCACGACGTTCCTGCTTCCTTGACGGTCTCCACGTCATGTTTGATGCTGTCGATGGTCTTCTCCGGGACCGCTGGGGTGGCCAGACTGGTCTGCTTCTTCCCGACCAGCGCGACGATCCCGGCGATGGCGAACAGCACCACGGTGACGATCAGCGCGGACAACCACGCAGGCAGCAACAGGGCCAGCGCCAGGATCGCGGTGGTGATCAGAGCCCCGAACCCGAACAGGGCCAAGATGCCGGCCCCGCCGAAGAGCCCGGCGCCGACTCCCGCGTGCTTGGCCTTGGCCGCCATCTCCACCTTCGCGAGTTGCAGCTCGTCACGAATCAACCGGCTGGACTGCTGGGTCAGCCGGGCGACCAGCTCACCGGTGGAGGCTTCTCCGCTCGAAGCGTCGGTAGCCAGGTCCCGGGCCGGGCGATCCACCGGGGTGGCGCCGGACGGGTCCGCCCTCACAGGCCGCCGCCTGCCGTGGAGGGTGCCGGGGGCGCGCCGGTCGCCGTGGAGTCGTCCTCGTGGTCCCGGTTGACCTGGTTGCCTGCCCTCCGTGCCGCGTCCGCGACCTTCTCCTGGACCTGGGGCGCCTTCTGCTTGACCAGCTCCTGCGCCTGGGCCGCCTTTTCCTGGACCTTCGGGTCGTGCCACAGGCGCTTGGCCTCGGTCTTGATCTGTTCGTACCGTGCTCGGCCGTCTCGGGCCCCGAGCACGTAGCCGGCGCCCAGTCCCACGACCAACGCTGCCTTACCCAACATGTCGAACTCCGTTCCTTGTGGAATGCATGGGAAACAGTGGCTTTTCTTGACCCCGTAGCGGTGCCCGGATCGCCGCGAGGCCGAGCCCATGCCAGACTCCCCCGACGGGCCGGGCTGTTCAGACCGGGATCAGGCCACGGCCACCGAACGCAGACGTGCGTTCGGTGGCCATGGTCCAGCTGCGGCCGCTTACAGGCCGAGCTTGTCGCCCAGGACCTACTCGCGGCCACGGTCGACCGAGGCGTCCCGTCCGCGGTCTTCGTCCGCCTCGATCTGCTCCTTGCGGACCTGCTCGCTCACCTGCTCCTGGTCGGTCACGGTCTCGGTGTCAAGCCGGACCCGCTCGACCGGCACGGTCTCCTTGCGGGTCACCGGGCGCTCCTCGTGCAGGGTCACCTCGTGCTCCTCCTCGGTGATCTCGCCTCCACTCATCGCCTCGTCCCGGTTCGCGTCGGTGATCGGCTCGCGCTCGATACGCACCTCCTCGTGGCTGACCGGCACCGTCTGAGTGACGTTCTCGGTGACCACGAACTTGCGCAACCGCGCTCGGCCGCTCTCACGGCTCTCGGTACCCACCTCCAGCCGCTCCTCCGAACGAGTCATCGCCTCGTCGGTGTTGGGCCCAGAGGCGTCGCTCCCGGGACCACCGCGCTCGGCGTCGACGGCGTTCTCAGTCCGTCCGGATGCCGCCCGGCCGGTGCCCGACTCGGTCTGGCGTCCTCCTGCGGCCGCGGCCGCGGTTCCATAGTCCCGGCCGTAGTAGCGGTACAGCTCCCGCTCCTGCTCAGGGTCCAGATGCTCATCGGCATCCACCCGAGGAGCGTCCTTCACCTTGTCCTTGTCGAACGGGACCGAGACCGCGCCACCGTCGAAGGAGGCCTCGGACAGCGGCACGAAGGACTCGCCGGTGCCGAACATCCCGGTCTTGACGGTCACCCACTCCGGCTGCCCCGACTCGTCGTCGAGGTAGACCTGCCCGACCGAGCCCACCTTCTTCCCGCTGCCGTCCACCACGTCCAGACCCTGAAATCTGCTCGAGCTGCTCAGTTCCAATCACGACCGTCTCCTCCATCTCGTGCGCTGATGCCAGACCGTTCCTGTGGCACTTACGCCGTAAGGGTTACACCGTAAGTCACATGCGTCAAGAGACGTTCCCTAGCATGGAGACAGCCGACGAAGGAGGAACCCATGCCCACCGAGCGGGACGACGCGGTGGATGTCGCCAGGCCGGTCGCCGACGCCGACGCCACTGTCGTCGACGGTCGCCAGCCCCCTTCCGCACGGGTACCGCTGGACCGCAACCGCATCGTGGACGCCGCCGTCGGCTACATCGACGAGTTCGGCCTGCCCGGCCTCTCGATGCGCCGGCTCGGAGGCGTCCTCGGTGTCGAGGCCATGTCGCTCTACCGATACGTGTCAGGTCGTGAAGCACTCCTGGACGCGGTGGTCGACTCCATCATGGACCAGATGCACCGCGACGAAGACGTCCTCGCCCGCCCGCAGGACGGCTGGCAGGACTATCTGCAACGGCTCGCGCACGGGGTGCGTCGGGTGGCCCTCGCCCACCCCAAAGCCTTTCCGCTCGTGGCCTCCCGCCCACCGGAGGCACCGTGGCTACGTCCCCCCCTGCGCAGCTTGGCATGGGTCGAGGCGTTCCTGGACGGTTTGCGCAGCGAGGGCTTCAACGACACGGCCACCGTGTCCGCCTACCGCGCATTCACCAGCTTCCTGCTCGGCCACCTACTGCTGGAGGTCACCGCCCACGGCGGAGACGTCGGACCCCTCGACGTCCTCGAAGACAGCCAGAACAGCCAGGACCTGGGCAAGACCCTGACGCCCTACCCCGTCGTATCCCGACTCGGCAAGGCATTGGCAGAGGACCACTCCGCAGTGGAATTCGAGGAGTCACTCGAAGACCTGTTGAACCGAATCGCGCTGATGCGAGCCGAATCCTGACCCGTACTTCCCTCGCAGGCGGGGCCCTGCGCCAGGCTTCGGGGACGCTGGCTCCGGACGCTACGTGGCTCGGATCGGTGTGCCTCGGCCGCGAGCTGGTTCGACGCCGAACTCCGGAAGCGGATCCCAGCGCTCGGCGCTGCTCCTGGCGACCACGGTGCTGGCCACCTGCACTCCCAGGCGTAGCGCTTCGTCGATCGACAGGCCGTGCCGCAGGCCGTAGATCATGCCGGCGTTGAGGGCATCACCTGCCCCCGTGGTGTCTGCCAACGGGACCTCGGGCGCCGGGGCGTGGGTGACGTGCCCGTCGCCCCCGACCCAGAATGCGCCATGCTCGCCGGCTTTGATGACCACGCCGTGGCGTGTCAGCGCCGCGAGCACGGTGCCGGCCTCTACCGGGTCCGACTTGCCGGTGAGGGCTTCGGCTTCTTCGATGTTCGGCACGAACACGTCTGCCTGCGGCAGAAGCGCGAGGATCTCGTCCCTACCCGCACCGGCCCAGGACTCGAGATCCCAGCCACAGTCCAGCCAGGTCCGCACCCCGGCAGCGACGGCCCGGGACAGCAAACGGCGAGTGGGTTCTCCACGCAGTTGTGGGGTGCAGAAATAGCCGCAAGACAGGAGATCTCCGACGCCGGTGAGCGACCGCGGTAGGTGGTCCGGCTCGAAGCGAGCCAAGGCACCCAGGTCGGTCAGGAACGCTCGGGGCCGTTCCGGGCCCTCGATCGCCACCGACACGCCGGTGCGGCAGTCGGGGATCGAGATCAAGCCATCCGCCGGCAGGTGGTGTTGCTGGCACTCGTCCCGCACCAGTTGGCCCAACGAGTCGTCACCGATGGTGGAGAGCAGGTCGGGAGCCGTGTCGCCGAGCGCACAGAGGATGAAGGCCGTGTTCAGCACGGGGCCCGCTGCTCGGACGGTGATCTCCTCGACGTGGGTGTCGGTGCTGGGTGGTGGCAGCTCGGTGACCCCATTGACCAGGACGTCCGCGTTGGCGTTCCCCACGATGAGGACCCGACTCATCCCTTCACCGCGCCTGCGGCCAGGCCTGCGGCAATGTGCCGCTGGAAGATCAGGGCGACGATCACCGGCGGCAAGGCCGCCAGCAGTCCTCCGGCGGAAACCAGCCCGAAATCTGTTGAGAACTTGCCGCTGAACTCCGCGACGGCGACCGGGATCGTCTTGGACGACGAGGACGAGGTGAAGATCAGGGCGTAGAGGAATTCGTCCCAGCACAGCAGGCTGGCGAAGAGCACCGCGGAAAAGATCCCGGGCCGGCACAACGGCAACAGGACCTGCACCAGGATCCGCAGCCGGCCAGCGCCGTCCACGGTGGCCGCCTCGTCCAGCTCCCTGGGCAGCGTGTCGAAGAACCCGGTCAGCGTCCAGAGCACAAACGGGGTGATGAAACTCGAGTAGACCAGGATCAGTCCGATCTTGGAGTCCAGCAGACCGAACTGGACGAGGATGAGGTAGAGCGGGATGACGATGGCGATCGGCGGCATCATGTAGGTGCTGAGGAAGCCGAGCAGGACCATTCGGTGGCCGCGGAAGCGAAGGCGCGACAGGGCGTAACCTCCGAGGACGGCGACCGTAAGCGACAGCGCCACGGTGCCGAGGGCGACGATCGTCGAGTTGATCATGGCTTGCCGGAAGCCCCCCGCGGGCGTCGCCGCACCGCCGGTGGCGATGGCGGACCAGCGCGAGAGGTCCAGCGTCTTGGGCCACCACCGCAACGGTCGATCCAGCAGGGCACCGGCCGGGGTGATCGACGCGATGGCCAGCCAGGCGAACGGAGCCAAGAACACGATCACGACGAGCAACGCGAGCAGGTGCTGCCACCATGGTGCGTGTGCATCTCGCCGGTGACGACGAGTCACCGGCCGACGGCCCGTTTCCCGGCGACTGGCGGGTTGGCGGGTCGCGTTTCCACCAGCCTCTCGCTGGCTCGCCGAGTGTTCGAGACTCATGTCAGCGGTCCTCCGGTCCTGAGCTGGAGGTGAGCAGGCGGATGTAGATCATTGCCAGGACGAGCACCACCAGCACGATGAGCAGTGCGACGGCAGAGCCGTAGCCGAAGCTCTGGTTCGAGAAGGCGGTGATGTAGGCGTAGAGGGCAACGGTCTGGGTGCCGTCGGCCGGTCCGCCCCGGGTCATGACGAAGACGATGTCGAACACCTTGAACGCTTCGATCGTGCGCAGTACGAGCACCACCGCGATGACCGGACGCAACAACGGCAAGGTGATGGCGAAGAAGCGGCGGATCGTGCCGGCGCCGTCCACCTCCGCCGCCTCGATCAGGTCGCGGGGGATCACGGTGAGGCCGGCCAGAACGAAGAACGCCGCGATTGAGGTGTTCTTCCACACGTCGGCGATGATGATCATGTGAAGGGCCGAGAGCGGGGTTCCCAACCAGGAACGGTAGCCGTCGATCAGCCCAACCTGGGTCAGCAAGGCGTTCACGGGGCCGTAGTCGGCATTGAGCATGTACCGCCACATGGCGGCGTTGACCACCGTTGGCAGGGCCCATGGGAGCAGGACCGCTGCTCGCAAAAGCCAACGGAACCTCAGACGCTGGGCCATCAGGACACCGAGCGCAATCCCGAACGTCAGCTCCGCAGCCGTCGAGACGAGGGTGAAGTAGAGGGTGCGACCGGCGGCCGAGATCAGGGCAGGGTCGGTGAGCGCGGTGGAGAAGTTGTGTAGTCCGACGGATTCGGTGGGCACGGTGGGCAGCGGGGAGATGACCCGGTGGAAGGACAACCACCCGGTGCGGATGATCGGCCAGGCCACCAAGCCGAACACGACCAGCCCCGCGGGCGCGAGGAAGAGCAGGGCCGCTCGGCCGTTCCTGCGCCGATGACGCCGACCCGGCGGCGTCGTCGACACCGCCGACGAGCCCACGGTCACTGCTTGAGGATCTGCTCGACGTCTCCGGCGGCAGTGGTCATCGCCTGCTTGGGGTCGACCTCGCCGAGCAGCGCCTTCTGGACGGCTACCTGCAGTTTCTGGGAGATCGCGTTGTAGTTCACCACTTGGGGCCGGTTGACCATGTTCGCCAGCTGCTCCTTGGCCACGGGCACGACTTCGGGCGCGCTCTTGATGACCGACGGGGAGTCGTAGGACGCATTCCAGATCGGCAGCGAGTCCGAGACATACTTTTCCTGGATCTTTTGGCTCGAGACGAACTTGGCGAAGGCCCACGCGGCATCAGGGTTCTTCGTCGTCGCGGTGATCGACAAGGCGGACGACCCGTTCACGCTCATCCGGCCAGCACCCCCGTTCGGAACCTCGGTGATCACGACGTCGCCTGCGACCTTGGACTGCTTCGGGTCGTTCGCGGCGGCGAACATGTACGTCCAGTTCAGTCCCATGGCAGCGTCGCCGGCACTGACCACCTTGACGACGTCATCCTCGAGTGACTGCGTCGAAGATGGATTGGTCAGGCCATCGACCAACGTCCTACGCATGAACTCCAGCGCCTGCACCGCACCTCCCGAAGTGAAGGCCGGCTGGCCGGAATCGTCGAAGAGCTTGCCCCCGAAGGAGGCGGTCAGCGCGGCCCAGTCGCAGATGACCGCTTCGGCCTGGGACCAGGACCACATCAGTGGGTACTTGACGATGCCCTTGCTCTTCAAGGTCTTGGCGGCGGCGGCCACACCGTCCCACGTCGTGACTGAACTCGGCTCGATACCTGCTTTGGACAGCATCGCCTTGTTGAAGTAGAAGTACTTGGTGTCCAGCAGCCACGGGATGCCATAGAACTTCTTCTGATAGACGGCGGAGTTGAGCGCGCCGGGGAGAATGTCGGTCGACCAGTTGGCCGGGATCCGATCGGAAATGTCGGCAATGAGGCCCTTGCTCGCGAGCTCGGCGGGCCAGATGACGTCGATGAATACCAGGTCGTAGGTGCCCGCAGCTGCCGCCGCCACGATCTTGTCGTGGAGCGCTTCGTAAGCGACGAACTCCATATTGACCGTCACGCCCGGGTTGGCCTTCTTGAACGCCGCAGCCATCTGACGGATGTGCTGCTCGGAGTAACCCGCCTGCTTCATGAACAAGCCGTTGATCGTGCCCTGGAGTTGACCGGGGGTTGAGCCTCCTCCGCTGGACGAAGGCGCTTCGGAGCCACTGCTGCACGCCGCCAGTGCTCCGACGGCCCCCAGCCCGGCCACCCCCGCGAGAAAGGTCCTGCGAGGCAGCTGTGATGTCGAGGTGGACACAGCGGGACTCCTTTTATTCGGTTACCTTACTAACGTATTATCAGCATCCTCGGTGCAACGCCGGGTGTCAACCATTCTCACAAGGAGCGGCGTATGGCGATGGGCCCACGCGACGTGGCTGTCCTCGCAGAGCTGCGCATACGAGACGCGACTCGTCCAGAGCTTGCTGCCGCCACGGGCTTCAGCAAGCCCACGATCTCGGAGGCGATCGTCTCGTTGGAAGCCGCTGGCCTGGTGGTGAATCGCGGCCGAACCGCTGGGGCGGTTGGGCGAAACCCGCGTGTCTACGCCATCAACGCCCGGGCGTCCTTGGTCGCCGGGGTGGACATCGGCGGCACGAACACGCGAGTCGCGGTTGCCGACTTGCACGGCCAGATCCTGGCTGAGCGCCACGAGCGCACCACCGGGAGCCGCGTCCAGCAACAGGTCCGACGACTCATCAGACAGGTTCACAAGGAGGCGACCGCGGTGCTTGGCGGCGACGGCTGCGCACTTGCGTCCATCGTTGTCAGCACGCCCGGCGTGATCGACCGAGGATCCACCCAGGCGCGTTTTGCCTACAACGTCAGAACGGACGGGATCATTGATCTGACAGCGTTGCGTGACCGACTCGATCCGCCGCTCCGGGTGGAAAACAATGTCAATCTTGCCGCCGTGGGTGAGGCGAGGGCAGGCGTTGCCGAAGGAGTCGGCACTTTCGTGCACCTGGCCATAGGTGCCGGAATCGGACTTGGGATCATGCACGGAGGTCGCCTGCTGCGGGGCGCTCACGGTGCCGCCGGCGAGATCGCCTACCTTCCCCTCGGCCGGCGCCCGCTCGCCAAGGAACACCGCGCGAGCGGCAATTTCGAGGCTGAGACCGCAGCGGCCGGCCTACTGGATCGCGCCCAGTCTGCCCGATGGGATGCAGACCCACCGCAAGACGTGGCAGAGCTGTTCCACCGGGCCGAGCAAGGTGACAGAGCCGCACGCCGGCTCGTAGCCGATGAGGGCCGTCGAATCGGCTTGGCCGTGGTGGCCGTCTGCAGCGTGGTCGATCCCGAGCTGGTCGTCCTCGGCGGAGGTATCGGACGTAACCAGTTGTTGCTCGAATCGGTGTCACAGACGTGCGCCGAACTACTCCCCGCGCCCTCGCCGGTGGTGACGAGTACTCTCGCGGATCGCGGGTCCCTGATCGGGGCCGTCCTGTCCGCGGTCGACGACGCGTGGAGCCTCCTGCAGTCGAATCCGAAAGAGGCCTCGTCATGACCGAGTCGACCGTCTTCGACACCCCCGCACAACTCGGTGAGACGTTGGCGATCGAGATCGCCAACGGCATCACCGCAGCAATGGCAGAACGCCGACCGTACGTGTTGGGCTGCCCAGGTGGCCGCTCGCCGCGCCCGGTGTACGCGGCGCTGGCCACACAGGTCCGGTTGCGCAAGCTCGACCTGAGCCGGGTGGTCGTTGCCATGATGGACGAGTACGTCGAGAGCGTGAACGGTCGATACCGCAACGTCGACCCAGCCGCCTCCTACAGCTGCGCGGGCTTTGCCGCCCGCGAGATCGCCGGGCCACTTGCTCGGGCGGCGGGGCCGGGACGGGGCCCGTCCGCGGTGTGGGTGCCCGACGCCGCCGATCCTGACGCCCATGAACAGCGGCTGCACGAGAGCGGCATCGACCTCTTCATCCTCGCGAGCGGCGCCTCCGACGGCCATGTCGCGTTCAACCCGCCGGGCACGCATCTCGCGGCAACGTCACGAGTGGTCGAGTTGCCCGAGACCACTCGCCGCGACAACGTTGCCACATTCCCCCAGTTCGGCCGTGTCGAGAACGTCCCGCACTTTGGAGTAACGGTGGGCCCGGCCACCATCGTCGCCAACTCTGCGCGCGCGGTGATGGTCGTGCACGGAATTGACAAGAGGGTGACCGCTGCACGGCTGCTCAACTCGACAACCTACGACGAGAGCTGGCCCGCCACAGTCCTGCACGCCTGTCACCACCCCTCCCTCTACCTGGACACGACGGCCACGCGTCCAGGTGCCGGGCCCGAATGATGGCGCCCGGGGGTAAGGGAAGTGTGGACGACGGAGGATGGAGTGGGGTTGAGGGGAGCAGCCAGCGTCGCGTCACCCTGGTTGTTACCGTGAGCCCGGCCCGCCCAGCTGGCGGGTGAAGAACCGGGTGTCGATCCGCTCCGTCGGCACGTGGAAGTGTGATCCCGGGAAGGCGTGCAACGTCTTGTCTTCCGAGGCGAAGGTATCGAACAGCGCCAAACCAGAATCGCGATCGATCTCATGGTCATTCCACGGCAGCAGGAACTCGATCGGGATCGTCACTCTTCGTGCGGCCTCCAGGATGGCGTCGTACACGAACACGCCGCCGAAGATCGCCGCTCGGATGCGCGGTTCGGCCGCTGCGAGTGGAATCCCGATGGCGCTTGCCGTCGTCATGCCGGAGTATCCGATCGGCGCACCGGCGCCGATCCCGGGGAGCTCTTGCAGGGCGTCTATCGTCAACTGCCACTCAGGCACCGCGCGCTCTGCCAGGGAACCGTTGAACGGGGCAATGATGGGAGCGAGGGGCTCGTCCTCGTCTCGGGCGCGGAGCATCGCGTCGACCCACTGCTGATCCCGACGTGAGCGGCGGCGTTCGCCGTGACCGGGCGCGTCGATGGCCACGACGTGGAATCCGTCGCGCACGACCGCCTCCCGGGCGCGTGACGCCAAGCCCGGCGATCGCTTGTGGAGGCCACCACCGTGGCCCATGAGCAGGAGGGGAGCGCCAGCGGGGACGGACACCGGGGACCACAGCACGCCGGGAATGTCTCCGATGGTGAAACTGCGGTCGACGACGTCGTCCGACGACGTCTCCGCGAGGAATTTCAGCTGCATGGTGGTGCCTTTCGAGAGTGCGTGTGCGGCACTCCCGGCGACAGCTACCGCTGTCGCGCAGTCGTGAACGAGAGGGGGAGCACCCATGGGGCTGCGTTGTTCACGGCGCCCACCTCCCTCGATTTGGTCACGACTCGGAGGACATTACCCGGCATCCCGCGACCGTCACAAGCCACTTTTCACTCCGCCCCTCGTGGCTGCTCCTGCCTTGGTCGGCCACCTGCCCGGAGACTTCAACCCTCCCTCTTGCCCTGACCCTCCCGCGACAGGAGTTGCGCAAGGACCGGAGCGGCCAGGAGCATGACCAGCACACGAGTCACCTGCGTCGCCAGGATCAACGCGAGGTTGGATCCAGAGGACACAGCAGTGGCGAGCACCGCGTACAAGCCCCCCGGGGTCGTCGCGAGGTAGGCGTCCAGTGGCGCCATGTCCGTGGTGGCGGTGAGCACCCAGCCGAGCCCCGCACACGTAAGCACCACAGCAAGGATCAAACCCACTGCGGTCGGCAGCAAGGACGCGATGCTGCGTAGGCTCGATCTGGTGAAACCCAAGCCGACCTGGAGTCCAATCAGCAGATAGGCGAGCTGCTGAAGCGGCTCCGCCACCGTCGGGTCGGGCAGGAAGCCGCTGCCGGCCACCACCGTGGCGACCAACAGTGGCCCCAGGAGCGGGCCAGCCGGTATGTGCAGGAGGCGCGCCAGGGGAAGCCCCACAGCGAGTGCGAGAACGACGAGAACGAGACCCACCCAGATCGGACTGTGCGCCTGGACAGGTGGCCTCGGGTGGCCAGCCGACGATCCGTCCAACACAGCCGCGGCCACAGGCATCGCGAGGAGCACGAGAAGGACGCGTAGGTACTGCACTACGGCTACGACACGGTCGTCGGCGCCCAGCGACCGAGCGATGCCGCTGATCCCGGAAGCGCCGCCGGCCACCAGCGCAAACGCACCCGTGACCCGGCTGACCTCTCCTCGCTGGGCCATCAACCGTCCTGCGAGCACGCTGATCAGCAGCGTGGAGAGAGTGACCAACAGGATCGGCAACCGGGCATTCCAGGCGTTCTGCAGCGTCGCCGGTGTGACCAGGCTTCCGATCGTCGCGCCGATCAGCGCCTGCCCGGCGAGGAAGGTCCGACGCGGTGGCTTCGGCGGCCGACGGAGGCTGAGCGCACAGCACATTCCGCCGAGCAGCGCGCCGAACAACGTGGCAGAGGGAAGCCCGAGCAACCGCAGAAGCAAGATCGCGGCCGTGGCGCTCCCGACGACCAGCAACCACACCCGGCCCGCACGCAGTTGTGCGGGCCAGGTGGTTGGGTCAATCGCCACGGCGGACGACCATACGCGATCTCGGCGTTCCCCTATCCATACAGGACAGGTAATGCAGGCAACAGGATGCCGCCGGGGAGGTCGATGTTGCCGTAGAGGTAGGCCACAGCGAGGACAGCGACGGCCACCATGGTGTAGGCCACGGTCCGCAGTGGGCTCAGGCGGGAGACGCGAATCAGGAACAGCGGCACGTAGATCAGCGTGGCGACGGAGAATCCAAGGAGGAAGACGAGGACCACGAAGAGCAACAGCCAGCCGAAGGCCAGCCCGGTCTGCGCCACCCGCAGATTCCACGAAAGGACCCGGCGGTCGCCCTTGACGACGGCTCGCCCTTCGCGCGCGACGAACAGACCGGTCAGGGCGATTCCGAGCACAGTCACAAAGACCGGCATGAGTCGCGCCCGCGACGCATAGCCTTGAGCCAGAACGAAGGCTACGACGAACGTGCCCAGCACCAGCACCCCGAAGACCAGCGGCCATCTCGATCCCGCGAGTCCGCCTTCCTCGGCGTCATCAGGAAGTTCCGCGTCCCCGGAACCCCCTCCGGTCGGTGTGGCATGCCACCCCGCACCAACCCCGCCACCCACATCGCCCGTCGCTCGCTGCGAGCTGCCACCGGAAGCCCCCACCAGAACGTGCTGAGGCGACTCCTGCACCTGCTCGCGCTCGTCGGTGACCGACGATCCGGCGTCGTCAACCGACCGGCGCCTCCGCATCGCGTTGAAGAGCTTAAGGGCCAGCGGTGCCAGCAGGATCAGGGCCATCACGATGACGAACGGCCGGTGGATCCACTCACCCGTGGTGTAGAGGCTGTCGGTAAGGAAGTAATAGCGCTCCATGGGCACGCTGAGGATGAAACCGATGAGCAACGGCGCCCGGGGGAAGTCGGCTTCCTTCATCACGTAGCCCATGACACCCAGGACGAGCATGGCGACGATCGCGCCGAACTGGCCGGACTCGGCATACGCCGCGACCAGCATGATGAGCAGCAGTCCGGGGGCAAGGTACTGGAAGGGCACGAAGCTCAGTCTCGCCAAGGGCTTGGCGAGGAAGAAGCAGACCACGGAACCGACCACGCTGGCGATCGCGAATGACCACACCACGGTGTACATCACGTCGAGGTGGTTGGTGAGCATCTGCGGCCCCGGCTGAATGCCGTAGGCCAGCAGCGCACCCAGCAACAGGGCCGCCGGTGCACCGCCCGGGATGCCGAACAACAGCGTAGGGATGAGGTCACCCGCTTCCACCGAGTTGGCGGCGCTCTCTGCGGCCACCAGGCCCTTGGGGCTGCCCTTCCCGAACGCCTTGCGGTCCTTGCCCTTCGCTGTCGCGGCGGCCTGGCCGTAGGCCATGTAGGTACCCGCAGTGGCACCCAGGCCGGGCAGCACGCCGGCCCACATGCCCACGAGTACACCGCGCAGCATCATCTTCCACTCGCGCAGCGCCTCGCGGGCGCCCTGCAGCCACCCACCGCCGATGTCGATCTTCTCCGCGATCGCCGTCTTGCGAGCCACCATGTGCGCGATCTCAGCGAGGCCGAACAGGCCGAGTGCGAGTGGAATGAGGCCCACTCCGTCGAGCAGCGAGTCCGCTCCGAAGGAGAACCGGTAGACCGCAGCGGCCGGTGCGGCCCCGATCATGCCGATCAACAGACCCAGGCCGGCCGAGACCAGGCCCTTGAGCATGTTGCCCTTGGACAGCAACGCGGCGAGGCTGATGCCGAGGATCGTGAGCATGAACAGCTCGGGAGACCCGAAGGCCAGCACCAGGGGCTCCGCGATCGGGATCGAGAAGGTCAGGCCCACCGCGCCGAGGGCTCCACCGATCATCGACGCCACGAAGCACAGGGACAAGGCCCGCGCCGCTTGGCCGCGCCTGGCCATCGCGTTGCCGTCCGGCATGATCACCGCCGCTGACGCGGAACCGGGCACCCGCAGCAGGATCGCCGTGATGACGTCCGAGTGGTGCACCACAGCCACCGCGCCGATCAGGATCGGCAGGGACTGGCTCGGATCCAGGGTGATGACGAAGGGCAGGAGGATCCCGACGGCAGCGGTGCCTCCCAGTCCCGGCAGCACGCCCATCGCCAACCCGGCGGCGACCCCGATCGCGAGCATCATCAAGGTGGCAGGGTTCGCAAATCCCGCAAGCGCGTTCAGCGCAGCATCCAGCATGGTGGAGTCCTCCGGTCGGTCCTGGTCCTACTGGACGGACGTGTGGTATTCGTTCTTGAGCATGTCGAAGACGTACTTCTTGACCGAGTCCGGCACGGTCAAAGCCTTCTTGAGCGCCTTGCTCACCTCGGGGCCTGAGTGCAGCGGGTAGTCGCCGAGCGAGTCCTTGCGCTGCTGCTCGAACTTCTTGTCGTCCTTCAGGGTCGGCACGGCGCCGATCACGGCCTGCCGCACTCCTTCCGGGGTCTCCGGGGTGGCCCACACGCTCTTCTCGAAGGAGAAGCCTGCAGCGAGGAACGCGACATACGCATCGTGGGCGGCACCGGACGGCTTCTTCCCATAAAGCATCTGGTAGACCTCAGGCACCGTCGGGAGGTCCTTGAAGTTCGGGTCCCGCACGACGTTGCCGTTGTCGTCGAGGACGCCGAAGGACATCAGCGGCACGGCCTGACCCTTGTCCACCATCGGCTTCACCTGCGTGAGGTAGGCGGACGTGGTCTGGTAGTCGATGTTGGTCTCGCCCCGCTGCATGGCCAGACGGGCCGGTCCCCGGCCCTCGAACCCGAACGTGACCTTGGGGTGGAGCTTCAGCAGGTTGAAGGCCAGCAGGGTGCTGAGGTCGAGACCGGTCGCGCTGATCCCACCGTAGGACAACGGCTTCGGCGGACTCTTCAGGTCCTGGACGGAGTTGATGCCGGAGTCCTTCGAGGCGTAGATGACCCCGCCGGTCCCGGCCACGATGAGCGGCTTCAGAGTGTTGAAGTCGTACTTGACCTGGGGGATGTCCAGCAGCCATTGGTAGGTCGTGGTGGCCGAGGCCACGAGGAACTGCGAGCCGTCATTGGGGTTCTGCTTGACGAACTGGTTCGTCCCCGTGATGCTCTCGCCGCCCTCGCGGTTGACCACCTGGATGGAGGGGCTGCCGTCGAGAGCCTTGCCGAGCGGCGGCGCGAGGACCCTGGCAAAGGTGTCGGTGCCGCCGCCGGCGGCGAACGGGACGATGAGCTGCACGCTGCCCGGCACCTCACCCACAGCATCGCTCCTCGTGCCCTTGCACGCGGTCAGCGTCAGGGATCCGGCCACGGCCAGGCCGATGGCGACGGGAAGGGCCTTGCGCCGTCCAATGATCATCATGGGTATACCTCCGTGGGGTTGACTAAGTGGTCCGGGGCCTCGCCCGGCTGGTGGCTGGCGTTCTGATCTGCTGTCGTGAGGTAGGCGTCGGGCACGATGACATGTCCGTCCATCAGCCGGCGTGCGGTCCTGAAGGCCGAGACCGATGGAACCCGCCACGTGTCGCCGTCGGGATGTACCTCCGCGGCGAGCGGCAACACGCCGGACGGGTGCCCGATGTGGACCGTTTCCCCCTCTTGGCGCGCGACCTCGTGCGGGATGGTGCCACGGATCATGGTGGCGACGGCCGTGCAGATACCACCGGTGACCGCGTAGCTGCGGTGCAGCCGACCCATCGACATCATCGACGCACGCAGCGTCGTCTCACCGGCGCTCTGCTTCGTGCCGTCGGTCCGCTGGTAGTCCCTCGGCGTCCCCACGAAAGTCAGCTTGGGCACCGACGGGCTGGTCGCGGTCGAGGTCGCGGCATCGGGGCTGATGCCGGCCAGGACCGCCGCGTGCGAGCGCACCGCCTCGATCCGGCGCAGCAGTTCCGGGTCGCCATCGATCTGGTCGGGCGACTCGAGGCCTGTGAGGCCAAGGTCCTCCCAGCGCACGAACGCCAGTGGGTTCGCTGCGTCGACCAGACTGACCTCCAGGGTCCCCACGCCCGGCACGTCGAGCTTGTCCGTGGTGTTGCCAGTCGGCAGGAGCTTGCCCGTGACCGCACCGCTCGGATCCTCGTAGTCCAGCCGCAGCGCCGAGCCGCCCCGCGGCACTCCCGGCACGAAGAAGTCGCCGGTGGGGTCGAAGCGCCCGCCCTTGGTCGGCACGTGGGCGACGATCACCTTGTCGGTGTTGACGTTGAGGAAGCGCACCAGCGTGACCGGGTCGGTCGCCTCAACGAGGCCCTCGTCCACAGCGAACGGTCCCACCGCCGCTGAGATGTTCCCGCAATTGCCCCGCCGGTCGATGAGCTCCTGATCGATCGAGACCTGGCCGAAGTGGTAGAGCACGTCCACGCCACGGTCCCTCCCGTCCGAGATCACGGCCACCTTGCTGGTGCTCGAGGTGGCGCCACCGATCCCGTCGACCTGGCGCCGGTCGGGGTCCGGACTGCCGTACGCGGCGAGGATGAACTGGTCCCTGAGCGTCGGCTCCTCGGGGAGGTCCCTCCGGTGGAAGAACAGGGCACGACTGGTGCCACCTCGCATCAGCACTGCGGGGATTCGCAAGACACACCTCTTTGCATGCAACTTGGACTCGGAATGCACGCCACCTTCATGCACTCTGACGCATGAAGTCAATCGCTACTTCTTTCAGGGGGTGTTTACGTGTGCTTAACTCGGAGGCGTCGCGGAGCCCCCATCGCGCGCCGCGCGGGCCGAGCCCAGGTCGGCAGCCGCCTCCGCCCCGACATCCCGGAGCACCTGCGCCATGGCCCGTTCGGCGGGTGTCGGTGAACGCCCCTTCAGGGCGGCGAGCAGGATGCGCCGCCGAGGTGCCTCGTCGCCGAGGGACAGCACGGTGACGTCGTCGCGCAGGTTGGCCAACGCGAGTCGTGGAGCGAGCGCGACACCGAGGCCCACGGCGACCATCGCCTGCGCCTCCTGGTAGTCATTGGCCTCGAACGCCACCGTCGGTTCGAAGCCCGCCCGGAGGGCCGTCCACGACAGCACCTCGGCCACCGGGTGCGCGCCGCCTCGGGTGACCCAGCTCTCATGGGCGAGTTCCGCCATACGGACTTCGCCGCGCCCAGCGAGGTGGTGCGTCGCGGAGACGACCACCTCCGTCGGGTCCTGCAACAGCTCGATGAGCTCGACCTCGGGAACCTCGATGCGCGACCAGGGGTAGTCCCACAGCAGGGTCATCTCGACCCGGCGCCGCTCGAGATGCTCCATGAGCTGTTCCAGCCGGGCGCTGACCACCTTCAGGTCCACACCGGGATGTCCCTGGTGGAACCGGTTGACAGCGACCGGCAGCAGCGACGCGGCGACCGTGGGAAAGGTCCCGAGTCGCAACGATCCGGCGCGCAGGCCGGCGATGTCGTCCAGTTCGCTCTGCAACGCCGCCAGCTGGTTGTCGATCGAGGCGAGGTGCCGCACGATGGCGCGTCCCGCGTCGGTCAACCGCACACCGCGGGTATGCCGTTCGAGCACCGGCTGGCCCACCTCGGCCTCGAGGCGGCGCACCTGTTGGGAGATCGCAGAGGGGGTGTACTGCAGGTCGGCGGCGGCGCCGGTCATCGACCCCCGGCGCGCGATCGCGCCGAGGACTCGGAGCCGGTTGACGTCCAGGCCCACGGAGTCCACTCAGCCTCCGAGGAGGACAGCGATCCTGATCTCGCGGGCGCGGCGCATGTGGGCTCGGGCCAGCCGCTCGGCCGTCTCGGCGTCGCTCGCCTCAATCGCAACCACCATCTGCTCGTGCTCGGCGATGACTTCGTCGATCCGCCCGGGGTGGGCCAGCGTGGTCTTCGGCAGCCGGCGCACGGCGTGCTCGACCTGCCCGAGGAACCGGTCGAGGTAGGTGTTGCCGGCCCCCTCGCGCAGGGCGCGGTGCCAGTCGCGGTTGATCTTGGACAGCCGGGCCTGGTCACCCGCGTCGGCGGCCGCCTGCATCTGCTTGCCGATCGCGCGCAGCTGACCGATGACCTCCTGGTTGGGCCGGCTCGCGGCAAGCCGGGCGGTGAGGCCCTCGAGGTTTTCCCGGACCACGTAGAGGGCGAGGATGTCCTCCAGCGAAAGGGGCGCGACCACGGTGCCGTGGTTGGCCGTCTTGACCGCCAGCCCCTCGTCAGCGAGGCGGCGCAGAGCCTCGCGCACCGGGGTGCGGGACACCTTGAACGCGGCGGCCAGCTCGTCCTCGCGCAGCCAGGCGCTGGGCTGCATGACGCCGTCGAGGATCGCCTCGCGCAACGCGTTGGTGATGCTCTCGGTCGTGCGACCGCGCAGCACTCCCCCGGGCAGGTACTTCTGCAGCTGCCGGTAGGACGGGTTCTCCGAGGCGTCGGTCACCCCAGCACCGTAGCCGCTCTTGGCAACTGCTCACACTGCGGGTACAGTCCGTCGTACACTTTGCATGCAAATTGGATATATCATGCGCCCAAGTCCCGCTTGGGACGAGAGAGGTAGGCCGCGTCCACGAACAACGTCGCAGGAGGACTTCGTGACCGCGAACCGCTCGACCGGCAAGGGCCGGACCACCGCGGCTCCCGTGCTGCGGCTGGCCGTGATCCGCGGGGACGGCATCGGCCCGGAGCTGGTCGACAGTGCCCTTCGGGTGCTGTCGGCCGCGACCGCCCGCACGGGTGACGACCTGGCCGTGACCGAAGAGCCCGGGGGTGCCGAGGTCTACCGCGCCACCGGCGCTGCTCTCGCCCCGGGCACTCTCGAGCGGCTGCGCACCGACTACGACGCCATTCTCAAGGGACCCGTCGGCCTGCCCGAGGTCCGCAAACCGGACGGCACGGAGGCGGGTCTGCTCGGCGGAATCCTGCGCACCGGCCTCGACACCTACGCCAACGTGCGGCCCATCCGCCTGCTGCCGGGCGTGCAAGCCCCTGTCCGGCGCGCGCCAGGCGAGATCGACTACGTCATCGTCCGGGAGAACACCGAAGGCCTCTACCTGTCCCGCGGGCTGGGCGTGGTGACACCGAGTGCGGTGGCGGACCAGCTCATGGTGACCCGCGAAGGATGCACCCGGGTCGCCCGGTTCGCCTTCGAGCTCGCCCGATCCCGCCGGGGCGCTCCGGTCGATGGGGTTCGGCGGGTCACCTGCGTGGACAAGAGCAACGTGCTGCGCAGCTACGCGTTCTTCCGGAGGATCTTCGACGAAGTCGGCGAGGCCTACCCCGACATCGCGCGTGACTACCGCTACGCCGACGCGGCCGGGCACGACCTGGTCGCCCACCCGGAGCTCTTCGATGTGGTGCTGACCGAGAACTTCCTGGGCGACCTGCTCAGCGACGTCGGTGCCGCCACCGTCGGGGGGCTGGGCATGTGCCCGTCCGGCAACATCGGTGACGACGCGTCCTACTTCGAACCGATCCACGGCTCTGCCCCGACCATTGCCGGGCAGGACCGCGCCAACCCCGTCTCGCAGATCCTGTCGGCCGCGATGATGCTGCGCCACTGCGCCCGGCACAACGCCGCCCGGCTCATCGAGGACGCCCTGACCGCAGTGCTCGAGTCCGGTGACGTCCGGGTGCGGGCCGACGGCTCGCCGCAGGCTGGGACCAGCCACTTCACCGAAGCCCTGATCACACACCTACCGAAGGAAGAACCATGATCGATGTCATCGTCGTCGGCAGTGGCAACGCCGGCTTCGCCGCCGCCCACGCCGCCGCGACCCGCGGTCGGCAGGTCGTGCTGCTGGAGAAGGCTGACCAGGCCAACGCGTTCGGCAACAGCTACTACACCGCCGGCGCCACACGGATCGCGCACCAAGGGCTGCCGGACCTGCTCGACATCGTCGACCCGGACGACCGGCACGCGGTCACCGAGGTGCCGGCCTACTCGCCCGAGGAGTATGCCGCGGACCTCGCCAAGGTGACCGAGGGACGCAACGACCCAGCGCTGACCGAGGTGCTGGTGCACGAGTCCGGTCCGACGCTGCGCTGGCTGCACTCGCTCGGCCTGCGCTTCCGGCTCATGTACGAGCGGCAGTCCTACCGGAGGGCGGACGGCAGCTACCTGTTCTGGGGCGGCCTGCACGTCGGCAACACCGGAGGAGGCGAGGGTCTGATGGCCGACCACTTCCGCGTCGCCCAGCAGCTCGGGGTCGACGTCCGCTTCTCCACCCCGGTCACGAAGCTTCTGGTCGAGGACGGCACCGTCGCGGGCGTTGTCGTGGATGACGGGACGGATCGCCAGGAACTCCGGGCGGAGTCGGTTATCCTCGCCGCGGGCGGTTTCGAGGCCAACCCGGAAGCGCGCGCCGAGCACCTCGGCGCCGACTGGGCTCACGCCAAGGTCCGGGGCACGCCCCACAACACCGGAGACCTCATCGCGGCCGCGCTCGCGATCGGCGCCCAGCGCGGCGGCGACTGGTCGAGCTGCCACAGCGTGCAGTGGGATGCGTTCACGTCACAGAACGAGAGCAACCGAGAGTTGACGAATCGGCTGACCAGGCAGAGCTATCCGATCGGCATCATCGTCAACCGAGACGGCCGGCGGTTCGTCGACGAGGGCGCCGACTTCCGCAACTACACCTACGCGAAGTACGGCCGCGACGTGCTTGCCCAGCCCGGTGCCGTCGCCCACCAGATCTTCGACGCCAAGCTGCGTCCGATGTTGCGGGCCGAGGAATACGAGATGCCCGGGGTTTCCGTCGTCGAGGCGGACTCCGTGGCCGAGCTGGCACGGGCCGCGGGGATCGACCCGGACGGGCTGGAACACACCATCACGGAATTCAACGCCGCGATCGACGACGACAAGCCGTTCGACCCCAACGTCAAGGACGGTCGCCGGTCCGACGTCGTGCCGCCCAAGAGCAACTGGGCGGCCATGATCGAAACACCGCCGTTCTATGCCTACGGCGTGACGTGTGGGATCACCTTCACCTTCGGCGGCGTGAAGACCGACACGCACGGCCGGGTGCTCGGCAAGGACGGCGATCCCATTCCCGGTCTGTTCGCGGCAGGCGAGATGCTCGGCGGTCTGTTCAGTGGCAACTATCCGGGAGGCTCGGGCCTCGCGGCAGGCGCGGTATTCGGACGCCGGGCTGGCGCTTTGGCCTGATTTCCTCTGAAGTCCTGAAGCGGAGCCCGGTCGGCGACGTCAGGGTTTGGGGACCGGGACCTCGCTCACGGGCGTGATGGTGCTCGTGCAGATCCGGAACCCGGGCCAGAGGAACTGCTGGAGGGCGGAGACATCGTCGGCCTCGACGACGAAGAAGAGCGTGTGCTGGGCGTTGGCGCCGTAGCGACCGATCAGCCTGACACCGTCGACGGTCGCGTCGTAGAGCGAGTTGGAACCGCCCTCGTCCCTGGGACAGTGCTCCGCGCTGTGCACCTGCGTGATGTGGAAAAGCATCGGGTCTCCTCGTGAGGCTACGGGCCCGCTCCTCATCGTGGCCCTCGTGGCCTCGCTTGTCAGCCAGTCGGCGATATTGTGTCTCAGGCCCACGACGGTCTTCGGGCCAGTTGCAGTTGGCTGACGCCGAGGTAGTCGCTGCGGAATCCCGCCTCGCAGTAGGCCAGGTAGAACTCCCACATCCGGCGGAACGTCTCGTCGAAACCCTGCCCTCGCACCTGTGGCCACTGCTGCCGGAACTGCTCGCGCCACAGGGCCAGCGTCCGCGCGTAGTGCGGCCCAAGCTCTCGGCGGCCCTCGACCCGCAGCGTGGTGTGCGACCGCAGGGTCTGCTCGATCGCCGGCAGGGACGGGATCAGTCCACCGGGGAAGATGTACTTCTGGATCCATCCGTAGCTGTGCCGGGTCGCGAGCAGACGGTCGTGGGCCATCGTAATGGTCTGGATGCTGGCCGTCCCGCCGGGAGCGAGCAGCCGATCCACAGCGGACAGATAGGTGGCCCAGTAGGCCTCCCCCACTGCCTCGATCATCTCGATGCTGACGATGGCGTCGTAGCTCCCGTGGACCTCGCGGTAGTCCGTCAGCGCGATGTCGACGCGGTCGGCGACCCCCGCCGCCCGGGCCCGCTCCAGCGCGAGATCGCGTTGCTCCGCCGACAAGGTGATCGACGTGACGTTGGCGCCGCGCTTCGCGGCGCGAACCGCCAGCGATCCCCAGCCGGTGCCGATCTCCAGCAGCCGGGTGCCCGGGCCCACGCGCGACAGGTCGAGCATGGCGTCGAGCTTGAGCAGCTGCGCCCGCTCGAGCAGAGCACGATCGTCGGCCTCCCCCAGGTGTGCATCGTTGTCGAACAACGCGCAGGAGTAGGTCATCGTGGGGTCGAGGAACGCGGCGAACAGCTCGTTGCTCAGGTCGTAGTGGGCAGCGATGTTGCTGCGCGAACCCGAAAGGGTGTTGTCCTGGTCCTGCGGCAGGCGCCGGTCCACCAGCGCCCGCAACCGTTGCAGCGGAGGCGCAACCAGGCTCGTGAGCCTGGCCGCGAACGGCGTCAGCAGGTCTGCCAGGTCGGTGCCCTCACCCGCCTTCCAGTCGCCGGCCATGTAGGACTCGCCGAACCCGATCTTGGTGTCACGTCCCAGCCGGGCGAAGAAGGCGCCCGGCCGCACCAGCTCGAGCACCGGCGCGCCCGGGGAGTCGTCGCCACGACTGCTCCCATCGGGGTAGTCGACGCGGACCGGGACCATCCGGATCGCGCGCTCGAAGACGAGTCGGGCAACGGTCGCGCTCACCGGAGCCGAAGGCGTCGTGAAGACGCTGGGTGACGTCGTAACGGTCGATGCCGTCATGGTCATACCCCTTCCTGGGGGTGCTGTGGGGGTCGAGACTGGATGGGGAGACGGCGCAGCCAGAGCCGTATGCCGTGGATCCGGATGAGTGCCGAAACACGTTGCGGCATCAACGGATACCGCAAGGCGTAACGGACCAGGGCGGGACCGCTGGCGGCCTCGGGCCGACCTGCGAACGCTGCGCTGAAGACGTTTGCTCCGTCTCGGTGCAGCGCCACCGAGACCGCCACCCGGTCGTGGCTCAATGTGAACCGAAGCCGATAGGAACCGGTGACGTCGAAGAACGGGGAGACGTAGAAGGCCTTGTCGGTGGTGGCACGCCCGTCACGGTCGGGGCGCAACAGGTAGGCGTGGCGCTCCCCATAGGTGTTGTGCACCTCCGCCACGACGCAGGCCAGGTCGCCCTCGCCGGTGAAGCACCAGTGGACCGTCAACGGGTCGAAGACGTGTCCCAGCACCCGCGCATTGGCGAGCATCAGGATGCGGCTTCCCGCGCCGAGGTCGACTCCCTCGACGGCGAGGAATCGTTCCACCTTGGCCTTGATCGTCAGCGTGTCGTCGCCGTCGTGCGCGCCGAAGTGGTCGTCGTGGTCGAACCGCGCGAGCGCTCGCAGGTACCAGGGTTGCCGTGGCACGTCGTCCAGGTCGACGAGCCACTGGTAGACGCGGCTGCGGAAGGAGTAGCGGACCGCTCCGAACCGGTGGTGGGTCAACCGGCCACCGACCAGGGCAGGCAGGTCCGGCAGGTCCGGCAGGTCCGGCAAGGCCGTCAGGCCCGGGACGCTCGCGGAGTCGGCGGTCGAGGGCCCTTGCGCAGCCTCCGGCCCGCTCACCAGTCCACCCCGAAGTGCCGGGCGGCCGCGACACCGGAGCGGCAACCGTCCTCGTGGAAGCCCCAGCCGTGGTAGGCGCCCGCGTAGGCCGTGCGCTCGGTCGCCAGCTCGGGCAGCCGGGCCTGGGCGCGCAGTGACTCGGGGGTGTAGATCGGGTGCTCGTAGGTCATCTGCGCGAGCACCGACTCCGATGCGACCTGACCCGGGTCGTTCAGGGTGACCAGGTACTGGTCCGCTGCCTCCAGCCCCTGCAGCCGGTTCATCCAGTACGACACGACGGGGGGTTCGTCCGGCGTGGTGCAGCCGCTCATCCGGTAGTTCCAGGAGGCCCGGGCACGGGGTGACCGCGGCAACACCGAGGCGTCGGTGTGCAGGACGGTCTCGTTGCGGGAGTATGCGAACTGTTTCAGCGTGGTGACCTCCGCGTCGCTCGGGTCGGTCAACAGCGCCAGCGCCTGGTCCGCATGGGCCGCGAGGACGACGCGGTCGACCCGGGTGACCCGGCCGGTGGCGTCCCGCAGGTCGACCCCGTCGGCGTGGCGGGTGACGTCGGTCACTGCGTGTGCCCGGCGCACGTCGACGAGGCGGTCGGCCAGCCGCTCGACGTACACGTTCGACCCGCCGACGACGGTGTACCACTGGGGAGAGCCGGTCACCGCCAGCATCCCGTGGTGGTCCAGGAACTCGAAGAGGTAGCGCGCGGGATAGACCAGCGAGATCTCCCGGCCCGACGACCACACGCAGGAGACCAGCGGCACCGCGTAGTGCGCGATGAAATGGTCGGTGAACCCCTCGGCCGCCAACCACTCGCCATACGTGCCCAGGTCGTCGCCGCTGCTGCGCAGGAAGGTCGCTGCACGACGGTGGAACCGGCGCACCTGCGCCAACAGGCGCAGGAACCGCGGGTACAGGACGCGTCCCGGTTGGGCGAGGATCCCGCCGGCGCCGCGGCCACCGGCATACTCCAGCCCGCACCCGTCGCAGCGGATGCTCATGCTCATCTCGGTCGGTCGCACCTGCACGTCGAGCTCCGCGAAGAGCTTGCGCAGCCACGGGTAGGTGACGTCGTTGTGCACGATGAAGCCACTGTCCACCGCGTGCTCGGCGCCGCGCGCGTCACGCACTTCGTGGGTGTGCGCGTGTCCACCCAGACGAGGCTCGGCCTCGAACAGCACCACCTCATACCGCCGGGACAGCAGGTGGGCCGCGGTCAGCCCGGAGACGCCCGCTCCCACCACGGCGACCGAACCGCGAGATCCGCCCTCGGCTCGCGCCTGCGATGGGTGCGCACGTGTACTCATGATCTCTCCTCAGGGCGGGTCGCCGAGGGCCCGTGCCGGACCCGGCCGGATGCGACCGCAAGCCAAGGTTAGGGACACTGTTGAAGGTATGTCAAATGTATGTCTAATACCTGTATAGCGCCTTCATGAGCTCTTCGGACCAGGGGCGGCCTGCGGATTGGGGCGCGGAGCAGCCGCGTCGGGCTCTCCAGCCACACCCCGCGCGAGTGGGAGAGCGCGGGGGTGAGCGTGTGGGAGAGCAGGTATGGCGTGCTGGACCCGACGCGGTCAGCCGGCGGTACCGGCTCTACTCACCCGGCGACGAGGCGCGCATCGAGCGGATGAAGGGGCTCATGGCCGAGGGCCTCGCGCCGCCCAGGCGGCCGAGGCACTGGCCGGTCGCAGCACGTCGGCCCTGGCCGGTGCGGGCGCGGTCCGTGCCTGCGAGGTCAGCCGGGCAGCTGGTCGTGGTGGCCGGAGAGGACCTTCTCGGCGACCTCGGCCAGCTTGAGGTTCAAATCCATCGAGGTCCGCCGCAGGATCTCGAAGGCAGCGGCGTCGTCAATCCGATGGTGGGCCATGAGCAGCCCGATCGCCTTGCCGATCTCCCGGTTGGAATCCAGGCCCTGGCGCAGCTCCTGCGCCTCTTGCCCCTGCTCGGCCGCATTCAGCGCCACCGAGCAGAAGGCGGCCAGCACGGAACCCTGGTGGACGGCAGCGTCGGTGAACCCTCCCGCACGGTCGGTGAAGAGGTTCAGTGCACCCAGCTTGCGGCCACCGGGCACGGCGATCTGGAACCCCAGCATGCCCCGCACCGGAGTGGTCGCCAGCACTCGGGCACGCAACGTCGGCCAGGGCACATCCGGGTCGGTCAGGTCGGGGGCCAATCGTGGCTTGTCGTCCACCAGCGCATCCACGCAAGGACCGGCGTGGACTTCCTGTTCGAGCTGCTCCACCATCCGCGCGACCGAGTCCGTGGCCGCGGGGCTGGCCAGCTCTCCTTCGGGCGAGCGGGTCATGACACTGGCGTGGTCACAGCCGGGGACCAGCACCACGGCCGCTGCACAGATCGCCTGATGGGCGTGGTCGAACGCCGGCCCGTGGTAGAGCATCTGCCCCAGAGCGATGAACACCTCGCCGGGGTCGGCCGTACCATCGGAACCTGCCGTTTGTGGCACGTCATTCTCCATCGCCTGTCGAGTCTTCCATGTGTACCCGATCCGTGACCACAGTCTGGACCTTCTGGTCGCCGTGATCCGGAACGGCCCGGCTAGAGGCGCGTCTCCTTGCCCAGCACGTGTCTCAGGGCGGGCTCGAGCTGCGGGTGCCGGAAGACGTGCGCGGACTGCTGCAGGCGGGCCGGGACCACCCGCTGGCTGGCGAGCGCGAGCTCGTCGGCGCCCTCTGACCCCAACAGCAATTGTGGCCCCAGTCGAGGGATGGGCAGCAGGGTTGGCCGACGCAGGACGTTGCCCAGCACCTGTGTGTACTCCCGCCCCTGGACCGGCACCGGAGCGACGGCATTGACCGGCCCGGACAGGTCGTCGTCGAGTACCGCCCGCAGGTAGATGTCGGCGAGGTCGTCGATGCCGATCCACGACATCCATTGGTCACCCGAGCCGAGCCGCCCACCCAGGCCCGCCAGGAAGAGTGGTCGCAGCAGCTGCAGCGTGCCGCCCGCGGGTGACTGCACGATGCCGGTGCGCACCTGCACCGTGCGTATGCCGGCCGAGGCCGCAGGCGCGCCCGCTGCCTCCCATTCCTGCACCACGTCGGAGAGGAAGTCCGAGCCCGGCGCCGCGTCCTCCGCGAGGGTGAGGTCGCCGCGGTCGGCGCCGTAGTAGCCGACCGCGGACGCCGAGACGAAGACGCGCGGACCGTCCTGGGCGCGAGCTGCCAGCTCGGCCAGCGCCCGGGTCGGACCGACCCTGGTGTCGCGCACCTTCGCCTTGTGGGCGTCGGTGAAGCGACCGGCGATCGGAGCACCGGCCAGATGGACCACGGCGTCGACACCGCGGAGCAGGTCGGCGTCGGGGGCCTTCGGGTTCCACTGCCGTTCCAGGAGACCGCTCGCGGTGTGACGCACCAGCCGCACCACCCGGTGACCGGACGTGCCGAGCAACGCGCACACCGCGGTGCCCACCAGCCCGCTGGCCCCGGTCACCGCGACGGTCAGGCCATCCGCTCGCCAGGCTCTGGCCCGTGCGAGGGCAGCCAGATCGGTCGCGAGCTGCCGGTGCCGGTAGACGAACATGGATCGCAGGGCCGCCGCCGGGACGGACGTGCTGACCCGGTCGGTGAGGCGGGTGCGGTCGTCGGACACCGGCCTGAACAGGTGCGTGTGCCTCCACGACAGGACCGAGCCCAGCGGGGCGCCGGTCAGTTGGTCGACGAACTGGCGCGGCGGGTCATAGCCGCCGGGCTGGTGGGAAGCCACCCAGCGCAACCCGCCCGGAAGGCGCAGCACAGCGGTCCCGTCGCGCACCGAGGCCGCCTCCGCGAGCACGCGGACCGGCTGCCACGGCGGGGTGAGCCGGTGGATGGCACCGGGTCGCTCGTGCCAGGCGAAGACGTCCTCGACCGAGGCGGAGACCTCGCTGCTGTGCTCGAAGTCGGTCACGGTGACTCCCGTCGTCGCGGTTGCTTCGTCGTCGTGGGCCGCCGCCCCGGAAGACCCGGGTTGCGGCGCACGATCTCGAGGTTCAGGGCAGTCGCGAGGGCGACCCAGCCGGCATACGGGAGCAGCAGCAGTGCTGCCGGCCGGTCGATCCGGCGGGTGCGTCGAATCAGGTCGAGCGTGGAGACCTCGAGCAGCGCCGTGTCGACGAGGGCGGCGCCAGGACGGCGAGCAGTGAAGAACAACCAGCTCCAGCCGGTGTTGAGCGCGAGGTTGACCGCCCAGCACCGGCTCAACCGTTGCCGATCCGGCCCGGCCGACCCAGACAGTGCCCGGTCGGCGGAGACGGCACCGAGCGTGTAGAGGGCCGTCCACGCGGGCCCGAAGACCCAGCCAGGAGGCTGCCACGGTGGTTTGTCCAGCTCGCGGTACCACCGGGTGCGCACCCGAGTGCCGAGCGCCCCGACCACGGCCGCTGTCAGCGCTCCACCCGCGGTCACCAGGTGAATTCGTCGATCGTCTCTCATCGGGTCGGGTCCTCCTCGCGGCCGGCAGGTGCCTCGTCCAGGTCGGCGAGGATCACCTCTGCCGTCCGCCGGCCGGAGACCAGGGCGCCCTGGATCGAGCTGGTGTCGCGGTGGTCACCGCAGACGTAGCAGCCGGCCCATCGGATCGTGCGCCGGAAGGGGTGTGGGGCCGGCATGGCGGGCAGGGCCCGCGGCAGGTCGTAGGTGGCCAGGTGTTCCCACGCGGAGGTGCTGGTGCCGTAGAGCTGCGCGAGCCGCCGTCGCACGTCGGGCTCCTGCGGCCTCTCCCCCGGCCCGTGCACCCACGAGCTGGCCACGAGGGCACGGTCATCGGGCGAGTACGACGGCGCCGCGCAGGTGATCACCACGGTGTTGTCGACCGGTGACCGGTCGGGGTCGACCACCAGCGTGGGCGTGGCCAAGGGCGGTTCAGGGGCGGCGTGGTACCAGGTCGTCACGCCCTTCCAGGACAGATCCCGCAGACCCGGCAGCAGCCCGGAGGCGGTGCTCCCGTCGGTGGCCACCACGACGGCCCGCGCGGTCAGGTGCTCGTCCTCGGTCTCCACCTGCGTACCCGTCACACGACGCGCACGGCTCTCCAACGTCACCTCCAGGCCCTCAGCCAGTTGCTCTGGGAGCCGCTGCATCCCGCCTGCGGGCACCGCGGACCACCCCCTCACGAAGGTCCGCAGCATGAGGTCGGTGAACCTGCTGGACGTCGACATCTCGCGCTCCAGCAGCAGCCCCGCGAAGAAGGGGGCAAGCACTCGCTCGACAACCTCGTCGGACAGACCCCACCGATGCCATCGGGATCGCGTGGCCCGGTCGGTGCGTCCCCTGAGCCACGTGGCCGGTGCATAGCCGCAGCTGATGGCGTAGGCCGCGAGCGGCAGCAGGTCGCGCAGTCCCCCGATCGGAGCGCGCCGCGCCTCCAGGACCGCCGCGGGACGGTGGCGCGGGTCGTCCAGCCGCCAGAGCCTGCCGTCCAGCTGCACCAGTGCTGCCCGCTCGAAGCGACAGGGTTGGAGGGCGGGGACGTCGATCTGGCGCGGCAGTTCGGGGTATGCCGTGCTGAAAACCTGGAAGCCGCGGTCCAGCTGGAAGCCGTCGAGGCGGTCGGTGCGCACCCTGCCACCGACCGCGTCGGAGGCCTCGAGCAACCGGACGCGCAGACCGCGCCGGGTCAGGGTCCGGCTGCAGCTCAGCCCGGCCAGGCCCGCCCCCACCACCACCACGTCGACCTGCTCAGCCATCTGCGCCACCTACTCCGTCGTGCCCGGTGCGAGACCGGCCGACAGGGCGCACCAGGTCCACATGGACTCACGGGCCGCGGGGGTCTCGCGGGTCCACGGCACCAGGTGCTCGGGCCGGGGCCGTCGATCGTGCCACAGCCGGCCGGTCGGCGGCGCCGGATCGGTGGCGGCCAACCACACCGTGGTGTCCGCGCCGTCGGCGGCGTCACGCAGGATCGGCGCGGTGACGCGCTGGAAACCGGGGAGCGAGGACACGACGCCTGGGGTGTCCGCCCAGCCGGGATGCATGCCGCACACCGTGATCCGGTCGGACGCCCATCGCTCGGCGAGGATCGGCAACAAGGACGCCTGCACCCGTTTGGATCGGGCATAGGCAGTGGCTCCGCGGTATGCACCGCCCAGGTACTCCGGGTCGTCCACCGGCAGGCGCTGGGCGTACATGCCGCCAGAGGTCACGAAGACCACCCGACCGCCGGCTGCCGCGGCCAGCGCCGGCCGCAGCGACTCGGTCATCAGCAGCGGACCCAGCACATGGGTGGCGAGTGACAGCTCGTGGCCCTGCGCCGACTCGGTGCGCCGGGCCGGCATCACACCCGCGTTGTGCACCAGGACGTCGAGCCGGCCCACCTCACGCGCGAACTCGCCCACGAACCGCCGCACGTCCGAAAGGTCGGAGACGTCGCACCGCCACAGCCGCAGCTCGGCGTCGGGAAACCGGCGGCGCAGCTCGTCGCGCACTCCGGCGCCCTTGTCGGCGTTGCGGACCACGAGGTGGACGACCGCGCCGAGAGCCGCCAGGTCGGCACAGGTCTGGCGACCCAGGCCTGACGTAGCGCCCGTGACGGCCACGTGTCTGCCGGCCAGGGCACCCGGTGCGGGGTCGGCGGGCCAGCCCGCCAGTCGCCGCCGGGCGGCGATGCCCAGGCGGGAGTATCCGCCCACCAGGCTCCGGTCCAGGAGGGTGTCGGCCAGTCGGGCCCAGGCCGGGGCCCGCCCCCCGGCCGTCACAGGGCCTCCAGGGCAGTCCGCAGGCCGGCTTCGGCCTCGTTGCCGAGTCGGGTGAACGCTGGCCGCAGCAACCACGCGACATACTTCAGCCCGCCCGAGAAGGCGAAGTGCGCGTCATACGTGACGCTCGTGCCCGACCCGACCGCTGTGAACGTCATGGTGTCCCGCGCGGACATGGTCTTGGTCTGTGCCTCGGCTGTGAACCGGCTCCCCGGAACCACCTCGGTCACGGTGTAGACCAGGGGTATCCGGCGGCCGGCGAAGACGGAGACCACCGCGTAAGTCGTTCCGACACCGCCATCACCGCTGCTGCGCACCGCCTCCTGGGTGCCCGGATCCCACTGCGAGACGTGGCTGAAGTCGGCGAGGTAGGCAAACACCCGCTCGAGGGGCCGGTCCACCACGACGGTGCGACACACCTGCATCACGCCACCACCTTCGTCGAGCCCCCACTGCACCACACTCAATCCTCCCTCGCGAGCCGACTCGGCCACCAGACCCGCGGCCCGAGGTCATGCACCAGAGCCGGGACCAGGAGGGAACGGACCACCACGGTGTCCAGCAGCACGCCGAAGGCGACGATGAAGGCGATCTGCGCGAGGAACAGCAGCGGGATGACCGACAGCGCGGCGAAGGTCGCGGCAAGCACGACCCCGGCCGACGTGATCACCCCGCCGGTGACCGCCAACCCGCGCAGGACCCCCTCACGGGTGCCGTGGCGGGCGCTCTCCTCCCGCACCCGGGACATCAGGAAGATGTTGTAGTCCACCCCGAGCGCCACGAGAAAGACGAAACCGAACAGCGGCACCGACGGATCGGCCCCGGCAAACCCGAGCAGATGGTTGAAGACCAGCGCGGACACCCCGAGGGTGGCGGCAAAACTGAGCACCACCGTGGCCAGCAGCAGCAGGGGTGCCAGCAGCGCCCGCAACAACAGTGTCAGCAGCGCGAAGATGACCACGAGCACGATCGGGATGATCAGCGTGCGGTCGCGCTCGGCGGTGCTGCGCGTGTCCAGGGTCGTCGCGGTGCTTCCCCCGACCTTGGCTTCGGGGACCGCGTCATGGACGGCGCCGCGCAGCGACCGCACCGTCTCGATCGCGCGCTCGCTGTCGGGCGGCGACGTCAGCGTGGCCTGCACCTGGGCGAGGCCGCCCACGGTGGCCGGCTTCTGGCCGGGCTGCACCGGGCCGCCTTGTGGCCCGACGGGACTCACCTGGCTGACGCCGGTCACCTGCTCGGCGGCGGCAACCATCGCCGTGACGCGGTCGGCGGGGCCGATGATGACTGCCGGGCTGCCGGTGCCTCCGGGGAAGTGCCGGGCTGCGACCTGCTGCCCGGTCACCGACGGGACCGGGTTCAGGAAGAGCGAGTCCTGCGACGTGCCCCCGGCCTGGAGTGTCGGGGCGAACGCCGCCAGCACCACCAGGGCCGCGCCGGTGCCCAGCCACAGCGCGCGCGGGCGCCGACCGACGAACCGGGCCACCCCGCCCCAGATCCCCGAGCGCTCGGGGTGCGGCGAGCCGAAGCGAGGTGCCCTGGGCCAGAAGGCGGCCCGGCCGAGGAGCACCAGCACTGCGGGGAGGAAGGTCAGCGCCGACAGGAGCGCCCCGAGGATTCCCAGCGCGCCCACCGGGCCGAGGCTGCTGGTCGAGTTCAGGTCGGACAGCAGCAGGCACAGCAGCCCGGCCATGACGGTCAGCCCGGAGGCCAGCACCGGCGGCATCGACTGCCGCCAGGCCACCGCCATCGCCGCGAACCGCGACTCGTGCTCACGCAGCTCCTCGCGATACCTGGAGGTGAGCAGCAGGGCATAGTCGGTGGCGGCCCCCACGACCAGGATGAACAGGATGCCCTGGCTCTGGCCGTTGAGGGTCAGCACGCCGTGGTCGGCCAGCAGATAGACGAGACCGCTGGCCACCGCGAGCGCGAACAGTGCGCTGATCAGCACCGCGAAGGGCAGGACCGGGCTGCGGTAGACCAGGACCAGGATGACCAGCACCACCAGCACGGCAACCAGCAGCAGGATCCCGTCGATTCCCGCGAAGGCGGCACTGAGGTCTGCGGTGAACCCGGCAGGACCCGTGACGTAGCCGCGCGCACCCCCGGGCAGGCCCGCGCTCACCCGGGCGCGGAGCCGATCGACCACACCGGCCACGTCGGAGCCCGCGTCGACCGGCACGATGAGCTCGACCGCCTGGCCGTCCCGGGACGGGATCGGGCCAGCCACCTGCCCGACCACTCCGTCGAAGTCGGCGAAGGCCTTGGCGTCGGCACGGGCCCGGTCGGTGACCGCCGCGTCCAGCCCGGACCGGTCGGCATACAGCACCACGGCCGGCACGGTCTGCTGGTCGGTGAACTGCTTCTGCAACCGCGCGACCCGGGTGGCTTCGGCGCTGGCCGGCAGGAAGGCCGCGGCGTCGTTGGTCTGGACGGTGCTCAGTTTGCCGGCCAGCGGACCGGTCACCCCGCCGACCGCCAGCCAGACGAGCACCAGAAGGACGGGTGCGGCCCACCGCCACCCGCTCGCCCGTCGGCCGTTGCTTCTTGAACTACGCATGGCTAGACAGTCTAGGGATTATCTAAAGATTGTCTAGCCCTTGCTCGATTGATTAACTCCACGGGTCAACCGACTCGACGCGGACCCTAGCGAGGCCTCCCGGGGGCGTCGGTCGGAAGGTCACGCCCCGACGCCCTGATATCGCCGCAGCGCCTCCCGGCGCTCCTCGGCGTGGTCGACCAGGCGCCTCGGGTAGTCGTGTGCGTAGCCGTCCGGCGCCCTCCAGGGACGATGGACCGCCGAGCCAGCCAGGTGGCGCAGTTCGGGCACCCAACGGCGCACGTAGTCGCCGTCGGGATCGAAGCGCTCGCCCTGGGCCGTCGGGTTGAAGACCCGGAAGTAGGGTGCGGCATCCGTGCCTGTCCCGGCCACCCACTGCCACCCGTGGTTGTTGGACGCCAGGTCACCATCGATGAGGTGCTGCAGGAAGTGGCGGGCTCCCACCGGCCACCACACGTGCAGATCCTTGGTCAGGAAGCTCGCGGTCACCATGCGGAGCCGATTGTGCATCCAACCCGTCTCGAGCAGCTGGCGCATGCCGGCATCGACCAGCGGGTAGCCCGTGCGTCCCGCCTGCCAAGCGTGGATCGCGTCCCGCGGCTCGTCATACCGCAGCCCGGAGAGTGACTCGCGCAGATCCGTCCAGGCCGAGCTGGGGTGGTGCCACAGCACGTCCGCGTAGAACTCGCGCCACGCGAGCTCGGTGACGAATCGCTCAGCGTTGCCACCGTGCTGTGCCAGACGTGGTGCAAGGTCCGCCAGGAGAGTGCGCGGGTGGACGACACCCAGCTTGAGATAGGGCGACAGTCGCGACGTCCCCTCCCGGTCCGGTCGGTCCCGGTCGACGTCGTATGCCGCAAGGCCAGTCGCGAGGAACCGTTGCCACGTCTCCCGCGCGCCAGCCTCCCCCGGCACCGGGAGGCCGGCCGACTCGCTGCCGTTCGCCGCCTGATCCACCATGCGGACAGCCTCGAGGTCGTCGTCCACCTCGAGCCAGCGCGGAGTCGTCACGCGCTGCTCCGGGCGGGGCCAACCGTGCTCGCGCCAGGCCCGCGCGAAGGGAGTGAAGACGCGATAGGGCTCGCCGTCGCCCTTGCGCACGCTGCCCGGGCCCACGGCATACGGCGTCCCTGTGGGCACCAGCTCCACGCCTCGTTCCGCCAAGGTTGTCGCCACCTGCCGGTCGCGCCGCCGACCGTAGGGAGTGGTCTCGCGCGAGATGTGGACCGAGCGGGCGCCGACGGCCGCCGCGAGCTTCGGGATGACCCTCCGGGGATCGCCGACGCGCAGGACCAGCCGCCCGTCGTAGGCCTCGTCCGTGGCCTTCAGTGTGGCCGCGAGCCAGGCTCGCCGGGGGCCGCCCGCCGACCGCCACAGGCGAGGATCGACGACGAAGACGGGCACCACTCCCGCTGGCCCGGCCGCCCGGTGCGCGGCAGTGAGCGACGGCAGGTCCTGTCGCCGCAGGTCCCTCCGCAGCCACAGGATGCTGGCGTCTACCATCAGGCCACGCCACCGTGGAACGTCCCTGGGCGGGACCGAACTGGACGCATCGGGGTCCGTGCTCCGCTCAGTGGCGGCGGAGGCGGGGGTGGCGATGCTCCCAGCGCTGCAACGTGTCGCCGATGAGCCACAACGTGGGTGGCCACAGGCCCACGAACAGCGCCCGGCGCTCCGCGTTTCCGCGCTCTTCCTGGTCGACGGTCTTGGCGCGGATCCACAGACCGATACACAGTCCAACCGCTCCCAGCGACGCGACGTGCAGATGTGTGCTCCGCGCACCCAGCGTGTGCAATGTCTTGTCCACCATCAGGTCTCCCGTGTCAGTGTGGCCCCGTGGGGTAATGGGCCATCACGTTAACCCCCACGACGGGACCCCGCCTTCCGGACCGGTCAAAGGAGACTTCCGATGCTGACCATGCTCACCCGTTGGATGCTCGGGACCGGTTTGGTCTCCTGGCGATATCTGTGGATGACCACCCCGCTGCACCGGTCCCAGAGCATGGCGGCCGGCGACGAGGATCTGCCACCGGTCCTGCCACGCGGTCTGCTCGACGAGGCCAACCAACTGGCGGGTCACGGCGTCGGTCCCCTCTTCCACCGCACCTTCACCATCCACATCGCCGAACCTCGGTGCACCGCCGAGGAATTGATGGCCGAGATCGTCGACGACTTCGCCCGATTCGTCCCACGGGAGGTCGTGGGGGTCGCCAAGGACGACGCGGATGCCTTGAGCGTCGGCACCGAGATGGTGGTGCAGATGCCCGGTCCCTGGGACGGGCCGGTCCGCGTCGTCGAGGTGACCCCTCGGGTGCTGCGGCTGGCCACCCTCCGAGGCCACCTCGAGGCGGGTCAGGTGCGTTTCAGCGTCGAGCCGGACGGCCCGGACCTCCTCTTCCAGGTCGAGACCTGGGCCCGCAGCGCCAGCTCGCTGGTGCGGCTGCTCTACAGCCACCTGAGACTGGCCAAGGAGATCCAGCTGAACATGTGGGTCCGCTTCTGCCTCGCAGCGGCCAAGGCGGCACACGGCCACCCTCGAGACGGCGTGCACGTGCGCACGCGGGAAGTGCCCGAGGAACTCCTGCCCACCGAGCCGATGCCCGATGCGGGCACTCGGCTGACGAACCGTGTCCCCGGCCCGGTCAACATCCTGCCGTTCCGGTTCGCCCCGTCCTATCGGCACGCTGCGGCGTTGTTCGGAATCACCCCGAGCACCTCGGCCGTGACCGTCACGCCACACGAGCTCATCGTGCACTTCGGCCCGTGGCGGCTCCGCACGGCCCGCTCGAACATCGAGGGCGCGCAACGCTCCGGCGGATTCTCCTGGCCGCGGACCGCGGGGCCCGCCCACCTGTCGCTGGCGGATCGCGGCATCACGTTCGCGACCAATGCCGACGACGCGGTTTGCGTGACCTTCCGTGAGCCGGTGCCGGGCCTCGAACCGACCGGTCGGCTGCGCCACCCGGGCATGACGGTGACCGTGGCCGACCCCGACCTGTTGCTCTCACTGCTGGCCTGACACTGGCTTGACCGACCTCCCCGGCTGTGATCCGTGCCCGCGCGGCCGGGCTGCGCGCCGACCCCTCAGCCCGGGTGCTTGCTGTGCAGCGCGAAGCGGTCTCGGGTCCGGGGGGCGGCATCCGAAGGCGCATGCACCAGCCCGTCGACGACCACCGGCCTCGGGAAGCGATGCCCATCCTCCAGCGAGGCGCTGACGATGCGCTGCATGCGTTGGCCGCAGCGGCGATAGAACCGCACCTGGGTCCTCCGCCCGAACAGGCTCCAGCCCAGTCGCAGCAAGGGCCCCAGGGTCGGCGCGGGCTCGGAGACCCCGCGCGTCACGAACTCCACGTGGCCACTGTCCACATGTTTCACGACCTCGTAGCTCATGCGGCCCCGCTCCACGTGGCCCTCCAGCGTGTCGTAGGACCAACCCCACACGCGGGTTCCGTCGTCGCGGAGCTCATCGATAACGTGGGTCACCCGCACCCCCATGGAGAAGTGCAGGCCGTAGAAGCGCGCCTCCAGCAGCATGTCGCGGCCGATCAGGGGGCTGGCCGCGGCATACGCACCCCTGATGATGGAGGGCTCCGGGGCCTCGTAGATGTCAATCAGCCGACGGGCCAGCTCCCAGGCACCACCCGGCTGCGGGTCGCCGGGCAACTCGTCGGGCAGGCGGCTGCGGTGCAGGTCGTGGTGCCAACCGGGCTGCGCCAGCTCCTCGTCCCGGAAGTTGGGTTCACGAGTCCGCAGGTCTTCCAGCGCCCCTCGGTGGTCCACCCGACCAAACCAGTTCCGATAGCCCACCTTCACCTCCGGAACTCTACGGCGCCGACCAGGACCCAGCGAGTCGAGGGCCCACACCGCTGACGTCGAGCCCGGCCGGTGAGCCGGTGTGTGCTGAGCGGAGTCAGACGTCGAGAGGGCCGCGGCGTCTGGCTGAGCGGTAGGCCGGCTCCCGCAGCCGTTCCACCCAGGAATATTGCTCCGTGCCCGGCAACTGGTGCCGGATGGGATCGTGACGGTCGTGCTCGTGGTCGGTGACCTCGGCGCCCAACTGCATGGTGCCCAACGGCATCCACCGGCCCGTCCCGAAGGCGCACGAGACCGACATGGTCAAGGGGGGCGTGAGGTGGTCCCCGGTAGACGGTGTGAGCGGCGCCAGGCGCAGCAGGAGCGGACCGGCCGGGGTGCGCACGGGCAGGAGGGTCGTGAGCGGGCCGACAGCCGACGACGGACGCAACCGGAGCACGAAGCGGCCGAGCGCGTTCTCACCGGTCGAGGCAAACAGCAGGTCGGCCCAACCGCGATCCTGGCCCGTGTCACCGTCATCGCGTTCTTCGTCGGACAACGGGATGCGTACCGCCATGCCGTAGATGTCCGGGAGTCCGGGTGGAAGGCCCATGGCGCGTGACATGCGCACCAGGACTCTGACCGGTCCGGTCTCGTCCAGCCACGGCACTCCCGTGTCGGCGCCAACACGCTGGAGTATCGCTTCGTAGGTCCGGCCCTGGGGGTGCAGAGGCCGCCCGCGTCGCAGCGAAGCGGCTGCTCCGAAGATCAGCGCAAGGCAGCGGCCGGCCGCCGCCGACGCAACGGCCGTGGCGTCTGTCGACCTCGTCATCATGATCCTTCCCTTGCCGTGGCTCTACTACCCGCAGTCACCGGTTCCACGCTGTCACCCGACCGACGACCCGGCGTCGGCGTCGGCGTCGGGCAACGCTCAGCGCCGCGTCTGACCCCCGCCGGCCCGGCCCCGCCTACGCCGCGCCCGGCTGCCGGGGGGTGCCATGCTGGGCCGGTGCGTCGGGAAGAGCTGTGGTCACGGCTGCGCCACCGCCTGCGGCGGCTGGTCCGACGCATCTGGCCCGGTGCGCCCCGCAGCTGGTCGGACATCCCGTCGACGCTTCGACCGGCGACGGCCCAGGTCAGCAGGTTGACCGGCGCGGCAGTGCTGGCCTACCTCGCCTCGGCGGCTCTCCACTCGCCTGTGATCGACCTGACCGCACCGCTGACCGCCCTGCTGGTGGTGCAGGCGTCAACCGTCAGCACGCTGCGCATGGGCCTGGTGCGTGTCGGGGCGGTGCTGACCGGTGTGTTGCTGGCGATCGGGGTCTCGTCCTCCTTCGGGTTGGCCTGGTGGAGCCTGGGGGCCGTGGTGGCCGTCGCGCTGGTGCTGGCGCGGGTGCTCCGGCTCGGCCCCCAGTCCTTGGAGGCCGCGATCAGCGCCATGCTCATCCTCGGCGTGGCCTCGCACAGCCTGGCCGCCGAGACCCGGGTGATGAACACCCTCGTCGGCGCCGGAGTGGGGATCGTGATCAGCCTGCTGGTGCCGGTCACCATCCCGAACACCCGCGCCCGGCATGCGGTCCGGGGCGTTGCCCGTGCTCAGGCGGCCCTGCTGGACCGGGTCGCCGACGCACTCGCCTCGCGAGTGCCGGCTCCGCAGGAGGCGGACGAGTGGCTGGGCTCCCTGGACGACATCGGTCGGGAGCTGGCCGAGGCGGCAGACGCCGTCGACGTCGTCGAGGAGCGGCGCAAGCTCAACCCTCGAGCCCTCGCCGCGTTGCGCATCCATCCGGAGCTGCGGGTCGGCCTGCAACGGCTGGACCAGTGCCGATCGGCCGAGCGCGCCCTCATCGTGGTGATCAAGCAGGAGACCACGACGCCGAGAGCCCGCGACGACCGGACCCGTGAGCTGCGCCGCGCCTTCTCGGTGGTGGTGGACTCGCTCAGCCAGGCGCTGGACGTCTTCGGCGACCTCATCGCCAGCGACCGGGCCGAGTCCGCCGAGGAGGCCCGCGACCGGTTGGCCGAGCTCGTCGCCGAGACACGGGCCATCCTGACCGAGCTCACCATGATCGACGTCGACGCGCAGGTCGACAGCGGCACCTGGATGCTCCAGGGCTCGATGCTCGTCTCCATCGACCACGTCCTGCGGCAGCTCGACCTGGAGCATCCCGAACAGGCCACCTCCGCATGGAACCCGCGCCCCGGCCTGGAGTGGTTGCCGCGCACCGTCGCAGAGACGGGCCAGAGGCTCGGCAGGCCGGTGCGCGGCCGGGTGAGCGCGCTCATGCGGGGTCGCAGGCGCCCCTGACCGCGGCCGCCGGCGCGCGCCGTCCCCGGGCTGGCGTGGACGCGCTACCCCGTGCGCGAACCCCCCCCCCCCGCATCGTTCTCAACCATTTGGTTGACGGGCCTTGGAGTGGCGGCCTATCCTCGTGATCAACCAAAAGGTTGAGGAGAAGGACGACGACATGGCCGACCAGCTCTCCCGGGTCTTCGCAGCGCTCGGGGACCCGACCCGACGCGACATCGTGGCTCGGCTCGCCGCGCAGGACGCCACCGTCGGAGAACTTGCAGCGCCGTATGACGTGTCGCTGCAGGCGGTTTCGAAGCACCTCAAGGTGCTCGAGGACGCCGGTCTCGTGACCCGCACTCGGGACGCGCAGCGCCGACCGTGCCATCTCGAGGCGGAAGTGTTCGACCTCATGACCAAGTGGATCGAGCGCTACCGCAGCGAGGCCGAGGAGCGCTACCAGCGTCTGGACGCGGTCCTCGCGCAGATGCAGGGCAGGACCATCAGAAGCCACGACCAGGGAGCAGCATCATGACCACCACGCAGCACGGCACCAACCACGCGGAGGCGACCATCGAGGCGATCCCCGACCTGCCGGTGGTGAGGATCACCCGCGACTTCGAGGCGACCCCCGAACAGATCGTCCGGGCGCACACCGATCCCGACCTGTTCGTCCAGTGGATCGGTCCGAACGGCATGGACGTCCGGATCGACCGGTGGGTGACCGGGACGGGCGGGAGCTACCGCTACTGCTGCTCGCGGGACGGCGAGGAGTTCTGGTTCTACGGATCGTTCCACTACGTGGGCAGCGACCGCCTGGTGCAGACCTTCACCTGGGAGGGCATGCCCGAAGGAGTCTCGTTGGAGACCATGACCTTCGAGGACCTCGGTCACGGCCGCACTCGGATGGTCAGCACCGCGGTGGTGGAGAACCTCGAGGCCCGGGACGGCATGCTCGCCAGTGGCATGGAGGTCGGCATCAACGAGGGCTACGCCAAGCTCGACGGTCTGCTCGCCGCAGGTGCGTTGTGAGCGACAGTGCCGCCGCGGAGCGGCACCGTCGCGTTGCGCAGCGGTTTGGCTCCGCCGTCGCGGGCGTCGCGCCCGGCGACTGGGATTCACCCGCCCCCGTGGCCGGCTGGACGGCACGTCACGTCCTCGACCACCTGCTCGAGTGGAGCCGGGCCTTCCTCGCCTCGGGTGCTGGCGTCGAGCTGCCGGCAGGCCCGTCCACGAGCACCGATCCCGCGGGGGCGTGGGCAGTCCACGCAGCAGCTGTGCAGGAACTCGTCGAGGAGCCCGGTGACCGGTCACTGTCCAACCCGCACACCGGCGACGTGCCCCTGGCTGTCGCGATCGACCAGTTCTACACGAGCGACGTCTTCATGCACACGTGGGACCTCGCCCGCGCCACCCACCAGGACGACCGGCTCGACGAGGCGGAGTGCGCGAACCTGTTGGCAGGGATGGAGCCGCTCGACCAGATGCTCCGCGAGAGTGGACAGTACGGCGCTCGGGTGCCCGTGCCGGACGACGCAACGGCCCAGGACCGGCTGGTGGCCTTCATCGGTCGTGATCCGCTGTGGCGCCCACCCGCCCGTTCCTGATCGGTCGCGAGACCTGTTTGGCCAGGCACGGCGGCATCCCCGCGGTGGCCGTCGCCTCCTCGCGCCGGTAGACGCTGGGCGGGACACCCACCAGTTCGGTGAAGCGAGTGCTGAAGGTGCCCAGTGAGGAGCAGCCCACCGCGAAACAGACGTCGGTGACGCTGAGGTCGCCGCGGCGCAGCAGCGCCATCGCACGCTCGATGCGCCGGGTCATCAAGTAGGAGTAGGGCGACTCTCCGTAGGCCAGCCGGAACTGGCGGCTGAGGTGTCCTGCCGAGACGTGCACGCCCCGGGCGAGTGCCTCGACGTCCAGGGGCTGCGCATAGTCGCGGTCGATGCGGTCGCGCACCCGGCGCAACAACGCGAGGTCGCTCAGGCGCGGCGAGGCGGGGCGTGCCGCAGCAGGGACGGCCGCGGTCGGAGCGAACTCGCGGATCATCACCTCATGGTACGCAGCGATGCAGTTCATGACCCGAACGCTAGGGACGATCGCATGCCGTGTGCTTCTCGATTCCTGACCGGTTGACCGCCCGCAGCGCCCCGTGGCCGCACCGCGCCTGCGAGAATCACGCCCATGAACCGGTATGTCGTGCTGTTGCGTGGCGTGAACGTGGGCCGGGCCAAGCGGATCGCCATGGCGGACCTGCGCGCCCTGCTGTCCGACCTCGGCTACGAAGACGTGCGGACCCACCTGAACAGCGGCAACGCGGTCGTCTCCGCGACGCGCACGTCGCCCGAGCGGGTTGCCACCCGGGTGCAGCGGGCCCTGGCCGACCGGCACGGCCTCGAGGTCGGATGCGTCGCCCGGTCCGGCGACCAGTTGCGCGCGACGATCGCCGGGCTCCCGTGGCCGGAGAGGGCGACCGCGGGCGCCAAGCTGCTGGCCCACTTCCTGTCCGCCGACCCCGACCCGGCCCTGCTGGAGGCCCACGACCCGAGATCGCTCGACCCCGGGCGGATCGCCCTGGGCGAGCGGGTGATGTACCAGTGGTGCCCCGACGGTGTCCTCGCCGCGCCACCGGCCTCCGCCTGGCTCGAGAAGCAGACCGGGGTGGTTGCCACCGGCCGCAACTGGAACACCGTCACCAAGCTCGCCGCGATGCTGGACGCCTGATCCTCGACGGTCCGTGCTCGTCAGATGTCGACAATTCAGTAGTCGGTACTGAGGCTGCGGCTGCGCGACGCGGGGCACGCGGACGAGACGATCGCCTGCGCGCTGGGCATCCCCGCCCAGAGCGGCTCGGTCATCCTGCGGGTGGCGACGGCCAAGCTCGACAAGCTCGCGCAGAACTGCCCCGAGCGCTCGCTCCGGTCCGCCGAAGGGGCCCCGCCCTGGTCCAGGCACTGGCAGTACCGCAGCTTAGGGTTCCGCGCGGGCGTTCAGCCGCCACAGACCTCGTCCACGTGTCTGCGGGCGGGGCTCTCGAGTCTCGCCCGGAGGGCGCTGAAGAGCTCCGCGGCGCGCGTTCCGGTCCAGTCGCGGGGCAGCAGCTCGGTCGCGAGGCCGGGGTCGAGGAAGGGCAACCGACGCCAGGAAGTCAGGGCACGGACGTAGTCGGCGAAGGCCTGCTGCTCGTCGTCGGGGCCGCGCCGGCGCCGCCACCGGGTGAGGACCGGTCCGTGAGCGGCGCGGAACTCGGCATACAGGCGATCCAGGCCGTCGAGGTCCCACCAGGTGCTCGCCTCCTCGCGCACGTCCCGGAAGCCGAGGTAACTGGCCCCGAACAGGTCGACGTAACGGCTCAGTCCGTGCCGCTCCAGCACGTCCCGCGTCTCGCCCTCCAGGTGGCCGGGCGCGATCCACACGCCGGGGCCGACCGTGCCGAACCCCAGCCAGGTGAGCCGTGACCGCAGAGTGTGGCGGTGCTGCCGCTCCGTCTCGGGGACGCTGAAGACGGCGAGGATCCAGCCGTCCTGCAGGCTGGCGCGTGGCCGCTGGAAGATCCTTCGGTCGCCCTCGTCGAGGATGCTGCGGGCCCGCTCCGACAGCGCATAGCCGGCGGTGCCGCCGTGCCGCTCGGGCTCGAGGATCCCCCGGCGCTTGAGCCGCGAGATCGACGAGCGGACGGCGGCCTCGTCGACGTCAAGAGCGGCCATCAGGCGGATCAGCGAACCGACCCCCAGCCAGCCACCGACGTCCCGCGCATACAGGCCGTAGATCGTGACGATGAGCGCGCGCGGCCGTGCGGCAGCCGGGCTCGGCCCCGGTCCGGCGCTGGCGGTGGAGGACACGAGGATGACCCTAGCGCCTTCGGCACGGTCGTCACGAGAGCGCGATGTCCATTCATGACGAACTCTTGACTGTCGTCACAGTCGGAGCATACTGGTGCGCACACCACCCGCGGACGCGAAGAGGTCACCGATGGAGCTCGCCCCCTCAGCCCACGTGGACACGTTCTGTCGTGACAACCTGCCGCCGCAGGACCTCTGGCCGGAGTTCCTCTTCACCATCCCCGACGTGCAGTATCCCGAGCGGCTCAACGCCGGCGTCGAGCTGCTCGACGCGACGATCGAGCGGTTCGGGCCCGACCGCCGCTGCCTGCTCACCCCCGACGGGCAGACCTGGACGTATGGCGACCTGTTGCGTCGGGCGAACCAGGTCGCCGGCTACCTCGTGGACGAGTGCGGGATCGTGCCCGGCAACCGGATCATGCTGCGGGGACCCAACAACCCGTGGCTGGTCGCCTGCTGGTTCGCGGTGCTCAAGGTCGGGGCCGTCGTCATCCCGACCATGCCGCTGCTGCGGCCGCGCGAACTGCTCACCATGGCGGAGATCGCCACGTTCGACCTCGCTCTGTGCGACCACCGGTTCACCGCCGACCTCGAGGCCGCGGGCATCCCGGGGTTGCGGATCGTGGAGTACTCCGGCTCGGGCCAGTCCGACCTGGCCGCCCGGATCGCCGACCAGCCCACCGAGTTCGACGCGGTCGACACCGCGGCCGACGACGTCTGCACGCTCGCCTTCACCTCCGGGACGACCGGCCGGCCCAAGGCGACGATGCACTTCCACCGAGACGTGCTCGCCAACGCCGACACGTTCTCCAAGCACCTGTTGCGCCCCGAGCCGGACGACCTGTTCACCGGCACCCCGCCGCTCGCCTTCACCTTCGGGCTCGGCGGACTCGTCGTCTTCCCGATGCGGGCCGGCGCCGCCACGCTGCTGGTCGAGAAGGCCACCCCCGACGAGCTCGCCGGGCTGATCGGCGAGCACCACGCCACCATCTGCTTCACCGCGCCGACCGGCTACCGCGCCATGATCGCCGGCCACCACCACCAGGAGCTCCGGTCGCTGCGCCGCGGGGTGTCGGCGGGCGAACACCTCCCCGAGGCCACCTGGCGAGCCTTTTACGAGGCCACCGGCGTCAAGCTGATCGACGGCATCGGGTCGACCGAGATGCTGCACATCTTCGTCTCGGCGGCCGACGACGACATCCGGCCCGGCGCCACGGGGCGTGCGGTGCCCGGCTACGAGGCGGCGATCGTCGACGCGCAGGGGCAGCCGATCCCCGACGGCGAGCCGGGGCGGCTTGCGATCAAGGGACCGACCGGGTGCCGCTACCTCGCCGACCCGCGCCAGACGGCATACGTGCAGAACGGCTGGAACCTCACCGGGGACACCTTCATCCGCGACGAGGACGGCTACTTCTGGTACCAGGCGCGCAGCGACGACATGATCGTCTCCTCCGGCTACAACATCGCGGCCCCGGAGGTGGAGGAGGCCCTGATGCGGCACGACGACGTCGTCGAGGCAGCCGTCGTCAGCGTGCCCGACGAGGCCCGTGGCGCACTGGTCAAGGCCTTCGTCGTCCTCCACGACGACGCGAAGAAGGCCGTGCGCGACCCGGCGGCGGGGGCGGCCAAGATCAAGGAGCTGCAGGACTTCGTCAAGGCCGAGATCGCGCCCTACAAGTACCCCCGCGCGATGGAGTTCATCGACGACCTGCCGCGCACCTCCACCGGCAAGCTGCAGCGCTTCCGGTTGCGTCAGGACGGCTGAGGCATGCGGATAGCCGTCATCGGGGGCGGTCCGGGCGGCCTCTACTTCTCGGCTCTGGTCAAGGCCCTCGGCCCCCAGCACGAGATCACGGTCTGGGAGCGCAACGCGGCCGACGACACCTTCGGCTTCGGCGTGGTCTTCTCCGACGAGACTCTCGGGGGCATCGAGCACGCCGATCCGGTCGTGTTCGACCAGATGCAGCGGGAGTTCGCGCGCTGGGACGACATCGACGTCCACTTCAAGGACACCGTGATCACCAGCGGCGGCCACGGGTTCGCCGCGATGAGCCGCAAGCGGCTGTTGCAGATCCTGCAGGCCCGGTGCGCCGAGCTGGGCGTCACGGTGCACTTCCGCACCGAGGCACCACCGCTGGCCGAGCTGCGGGCGAGCCACGACCTGGTGCTCGCGGCAGACGGGCTGAACTCTGCGGTGCGTCGGGAGCTCGCAGCGACCTTCCGGCCGACGCTGGACCAACGGCACTGCAAATACATGTGGCTGGGCACCGACAAGGTCTTCGAGGCGTTCAAGTTCTACGTCCGCGACACCCCGCACGGCGTCATGCAGATCCACGGCTATCCCTTCGACGCCCACGGCAGCACCTTCATCATCGAGATGAACGACGAGGTATGGCGTGCGGCCGGCTTCGCGGCGTTCGCCGAGCGGGAGTTCCTCCCCGGAGAGTCCGACGAGAAGTCCATCGCGGTGGTCAAGGACCTGTTCGCGGACGTGCTCGAAGGACACGACGTGATGGCCAACAACTCACGGTGGATCAATTTCACCACCGTGCGCAACGAGCAGTGGCGGCACGACAACGTCGTCATCCTCGGCGACGCCGCCCACACCGCCCACTTCTCGATCGGTTCCGGCACCAAGCTGGCCATGGAGGACGCGCTCGCCCTGGCGGCGTGCCTGCACGAGCACGCCGACCTGGACACCGCACTCGAGGCCTACGAGGCGGAGCGCAAACCAGTGGTCGCGTCGACCCAGCGCGCCGCTCAGGCGAGCCTCGAGTGGTTCGAGAACCTCGGCCAGTACACCCACCAGGACCCCGAGCAGTTCGCGTTCAACATCATGACCCGTAGCCGGCGAGTCACCTACGAGAACCTCAGGGTTCGCGACCCCGAGTTCGTGGAGCAGATGGATGCCTGGTTCGCCCGGCGGGTGCGTGACGGCATACCAGTGCCGGAGCGGCCGGGGCCCACGCCGCCCATGTTCCAGCCGTTCCGGCTGGGCGCCCTGGAGCTGGTCAATCGCGTGATCTGCTCTCCCATGGACATGTACGTCTCGCGTGACGGCATGCCGGGTGACTTCCACTTCGTCCACCTCGGCGGCAAGGCGCTCGGGGGCGCGGGCCTCGTGATGACCGAGATGGTCTGCGTCTCCCCCACCGGCCGGATCACCCCCGGCTGCACCGGCCTGTGGAGCGACGAGCAGGCGGCGGCGTGGCGACGGCTGACCGATTTCGTGCACGACAACAGTGCCGGCAAGATCGGCATCCAGGTGGGCCACTCCGGGCGCAAGGGATCGACGAAGCTGATGTGGGAGGGCATCGACCAGCCTCTGCCCGAAGGCAACTGGCCGGTCGTGGGGCCGTCGCCCATCCCCTACCGAGAGGGCGTCAACCAGGTGCCGGAAGAGCTCAGCGAGGAGCAGATGCGGGACATCCTCGAGGAGTTCGTCACGGCCGCTCACCTGGCCGACACCGCTGGGTTCGACCTGCTCGAGCTGCACTGCGCGCACGGCTACCTCTTGTCCAGCTTCATCTCTCCGGTGACGAACAGGCGCACCGACGGCTTCGGCGGCGACCTCGCCGGCCGCCTGCGCTACCCGCTCGCGGTGTTCCGGGCGATGCGGGCGGCCTGGCCCGTGGACAAGCCGATGACGGTGCGCATCTCGGCGACCGACTGGGTGGAGGGCGGCATCACCGGCGAGGACGCCGTCGCGGTGGCGCGCGCCTTCAAGGCCGCAGGTGCGGCCGCCATCGACGTGTCGTCGGGGCAGGTCACGCCCGACGAGCAACCGGAGTTCGGGCGTTCCTACCAGACGCCGTTCGCCGATGCGATCCGCAACCGGGTCGGCATACCCACCATCGCGGTCGGTGTCATCTCCTCCTGGGACGACGTCAACTCCCTGGTGCTCGCCGGCCGCGCCGACCTGTGCGCCATCGGCCGCGCCCACCTCTACGACCCCAACTGGACGCTGCACGCCGCGGTCGAGCAGGACTACGACGGGCCCGGCGCGGTCTGGCCGCTGCCGTGGCGGGCCGGCCGCCGCAAGCCGCAGACCGGCCGTAGCGACGGACCCAAGCCCCGGCTCACCCTCATCCGCGAGGGCGGGCACGCAACGCGCCACGCCCGGTGGCGACCCGAACCCAAGGAGTGACATGTCCGCCCTGTCCGACTTCGCCGCGGCCCTCGCCAGCGGCGCGATCAGCGTCATCGACCTCACCGCTCCCCTGTCGGAAGCCACCCCGATCCTCGAGCTGCCACCGGAGTTCGGCCAGACCCAGCAGTTCCAGCTCGAGGAGATCAGCCGGTATGACGACCGGGGGCCCGCGTGGTACTGGAACAACTTCCACACCGGCGAGCACACCGGCACCCACTTCGACGCCCCCAACCACTGGGTGACCGGCAAGGACGGCGCAGACATCGCGTCGGTGCCCGTCGGCAAGCTGATCGCGCCCGCCGTGGTGCTGGACTTCAGCGACCGCGTCGCCGCTGACCCGGACTTCCTGGTCGAGATCGATGACATCAAGGCCTGGGAGGCGGAGCACGGGCCGCTGCCCGATGGCGGCTGGCTGCTGGTGCGGACCGGGTGGGACGCGCGGACCACGCAGGAGTCGGCGATCAACGCCAACGAGACCGGTCCGCACAGCCCCGGCCTCTCGGCGGAATGTGCTCGCTGGGTGGCGCAGGAGTCGCCGGTGCTGGGCATGGGGGTCGAGACCGTCGGCACGGACGCGGGGGCGGCCCACTCGTTCGACCCCGCCTTCCCCTGCCACTCCTACTTGATGGGCAGCGACAAGTACGGTCTGACCCAGCTGCAGAACCTCGCGTCGCTGCCGGCCACGGGTGCCGTGGTGATCGCCGGACCGCTGCCCATCGTGACCGGATCCGGCTCTCCTGCGCGGGTGCTGGCTCTGGTCGAGCGATGAGGCACGGGTCGGTCTCGACGGCCGCCGGCCGGCCTCGGCAGGCGCCGGAGGGGGCCCGGTGAACGTCGCGCAGGCGGTGGGGCGCGCCCTGGCCGCGGTCGGCGTCGACCACGTCTTCGGTGTGGTCGGATCGGGCAACTTCCATGTGACGGGCGGCCTGGTGGCGGGCGGCGCCCGCTTCGTCGCGGCCCGCCACGAGGGCGGCGCGGCGACCATGGCCGATGCGTATGCCCGGATGACCGGCTCGGTCGCGGCCCTCACCGTGCACCAGGGGTGCGGGCTGACCAACGGCATGACGGGTATCACCGAGGCGGCCAAGAGCCGCACTCCCCTGCTCGTGCTGGCGGCCGAGGCGACCAACCCGTCGTCCAACTTCTTCGTCGACCAGGACGGGCTAGCCCGTGCGGTGGGCGCCGTGCCGGCGCGGATCACGTCCGCCGAGACCGCCGTCGACGAGGCCCTCGCAGCCGCCGCACTGGCGCTGCACGAGCGCCGCACGGTGCTGCTGAACCTGCCGCTGGAGGTCCAGGGGCGGCCGGCGCCGGAGAGCTGGGACGACGCGGCCCTCGCTGCGCTGGCACTGCCCGCTCCGGAGCCCGCGGCGCCGCCGGGCCCGGAGCACGTGGCCACCCTTGCCGAGGCGATCGCACGGGCGGAGCGGCCGGTGTTCGTGGCGGGTCGCGGCTCGAGGGCGCCGGCCGCAGCGGCCGCGGTGCGTGCGCTGGCGGACCGGTGCGGGGCGCTGCTCGCGACCTCAGCCGTCGCCAAGGGTCTCTGGCACGACCACGCCTGGTCGCTCGACGTGTCAGGGGGATTCGCCACCCCGGCGGCGGCAGAGCTGATCCACGGAGCCGACCTGATCGTCGGGTGGGGCTGCTCGCTGAACATGTGGACCATGCGGCACGGCCGGCTCATCGGGCCGGACGCCACGGTCGTGCAGGTCGACGACACGTCCGAATCGCTCGGCGCCCAATGCGAGCTCACCTTCGGCGTGCTCGGTGATGTTGCCCTGACCGCGACCGCGGCCCTCGAGAAGTTGTCTCGCACGGGCGCCCCTCCCGGCGGTCCGGTCGGCACGCCACGGGGCGAGCCGATGGTGCCCACACCCGAAGGTGCAGGCGACCACGGTGGTGGGCACACGGCATACGGCTATCGCACCGACGCGGCGCGCGAGCTCTTGGCGGCCTCGGGACGTTGGCGTGACGTGCCCTATGTCGACCAGTCGGCCGAGGGCCGGATCGACCCGCGGACCTTGACGATCGCGCTCGACGAGCTGCTGCCGGCGGAGCGGGTCGTCGGCGTCGACTCGGGCAACTTCATGGGCTACCCGAGCATGTTCCTCGACGTGCCGGACGAGCTCGGATTCTGTTTCACGCAGGCCTACCAGTCGATCGGGCTGGGGCTGGCCACGACGATCGGGGCGGCGCTGGCGAGGCCCGATCGGCTGCCCGTCGCGGCGCTCGGCGACGGCGGGCTGATGATGGCGGCGGCCGAGCTCGACACGGTGGCGCGACTCGGCCTGCCGATGGTGGTCGTGGTCTACAACGACGACGCCTACGGCGCCGAGGTGCACCACTTCGCACCGGGCGGTGACCCGCTCGACACGGTGCGTTTCCCGCCGACCGACATCGCGGCGATCGCCCGGGGCCACGGTTTCAGCGCGGTCACCGTCACCGCGGTGGACGAGCTCGGCCCGGTGAGGGAGTGGCTCGACGGGTCGCGGGACACCCCGCTGCTGATCGACGCCAAGGTGACCCCCGACGAGCCGGCCTGGTGGCTCGAGGAGGCCTTCCGCGGCCACTGACCCCCGTGTGCTCACCCTGGGCCGCTTTGCTCAGCCCAGGCCGCTCACCGGTACCCCGGGAGCGGCCTGGGCTGAGCACGGTCCGCTGCGATCCTCACTCGGCGTGCCGGTCGGCATTCGCGTGTATGGCGTCCCGCACGTACTGCGACAGGCCCTGAGCCTCTAGCGACTCGTCGTAGGTGGACGTGTAGCGCGGGTCGCTGACGTAGAGGTCGCCGAGGTTGCGGTGGAAGGCGTGGTCACAGGCGTAGAAGCGCCGGTTGATGTGCTCCCGGTGCGCCTCGGCTGCAGCCATCGCCGCCTCGCTCGTGGCCGGCTCGCCCGACCGGAACGCCTGCAGGAAGGCGCTGTTGAGCTCGTCGGTCTCGGCCTTGACCTCCGCCCAGTCGGCCTTGGTGTAGTTCTTCGTGCGCTGCTGGCTCTGCTTCCACGCGTCGGTGTCGCCCCAGCGCTGCTGGGCCTCGTCCTGGGCGTCGTCGAAGTTGTCGCCGAACAGCTCCCTCATGTCCTGCTCGGTGGCGGGCTTGTCGTTCATCTCGTTCTCCAGTGCTCGGTCGATGGCCGCGACGAGACCGCGCATCTCGTCCAGCCGGGACATGACCGCTGCGCGTTGACGGAGCAGGTGCTCGGCGACGTCGGCGTCCGGGTCGTCGATGAGGAGTGCGATCTTCTCGAGCGCGAACCCGAGCCGCCGGTAGACCACCACGTGCTGCAGGCGCGTGAGGTCCGCGTCGGTGTAGAGGCGGTAGCCGGCGGTGCTGCGTTCGCTCGGTCGCAACAGCTCGATCGCGTCGTAGTGGTGCAACGTCCGCACCGTCACGCCGAATCGGTCCGCCACCTGACCCACGGTCAACAGCTCGCCGGCCCGCCTCGTCACCTGTGCCATCTCGGTCATGTCCCTACCGTGTCGCCTCACGCCGCGTCAGGGTCAAGTCTCTTCTCCGCGTCCACCGGGCTGGTCCCGCTAGCGAGGCGTCAGGACACAGAACTCGTTGCCGTCGGGATCGGCCATGACCACCCAGCTGACGTCGCCTTGGCCGATGTCGATCCGGGTCGCGCCCAGTGCGACGAGACGCTCGACCTCGGCGTGCTGGTCGGCTCCGGCCGGGGGCGCGATGTCGAGGTGCAGCCGATTCTTGCCCAGCTTGGCCGCCACCGGTGGCCCTCCCCACGAGATCTTGGTGCCGCCCTGCGGTGACTGGATGGCGGTCTCCTCGGCCTGGTCCCGCACCAGGGGCCAGGCCAGCGCCTCGCTCCAGAAGTATCCGACCGCCGGGGTCCCGTCGCTGGCCAGGGCCCCGATGACCCCGGTGTCGGTCAAGAAGTTGTTGCCGGGCTCGATCACGCAGAACTCGTTGGCCTCGAGGTCAGCCAGGACCACGTGCCCTTCCTCGGGCCGCTGACCGACATCGATGTGTCGGGCCCCGAGGCTCAGCGCACGCTCCACGATCGCCTGCTGGTCGTCGTCGGACGTCGAGGTCAGGTCGAGGTGCATCCGGTTAGGTTGACGTTTCGGCTCGTCGCTGTGCGCGAACTCCAGCCGGAACTCGGTCTCCCTCGTCGGCAGGAGCACGAAGACGCCGTCCGGGTCGTCGACCGTCTCACGCCCCAGCAGCCCGGCCCAGAAGCGGGCCAGCTCGCGGGGTTCGTGCGCGTCAAAGGCGAGAGCCACGAGGTTAGACGTCATCCGTGAACGCTACGGCGCCCGGCAGATTCGCTGCAACGACATTGATCGCCCGGTCTGCGCCGGCGCGCGGTCCTTCGCCCCAGAGTGGTCAGCGGTGCGCCGATGTGAGCCCTTGGCAGGGGGTTTCGGCCGGGCTAACGTGAGTGGTCCCACGCTTCTCCCGGAGGTTGGCATGACGACTCAGGCCCCATCCAGCTCATCGTCCGGGGCGGCGTCCCCGGGACAGTCCATGGAGCCGCAGGCCAGGCTCGATCTCTACCGAACGATGGTGCTCTGCCGCACCTACGAGGAGGCGATCCTGCGCGAATACCACGCGGACAAGGGACCGGGCTTCGACATCGGCAAGGGCCTGATACCCGGCGAGATGCACCTGTCTGCCGGTCAGGAGCCGGTGGCGGCCGGGGTCTGCGCCCACCTCACCGCCGACGACGCGATCACCGCCGCCCACCGACCGCACCACCTGGCGATCGCGCACGGCGTGGACCTGCGCGCGATGACGGCCGAGATCTTCGGCCGCGTCGACGGGCTCGGGAAGGGCCGGGGCGGTCACATGCACCTCTTCGACCCTGCGACGCACTTCTCCTGCTCGGGGATCGTCGCCGAGGGCTTCCCGGCGGCACTGGGACAGGCCTTCGCCTTCCGGCGGCGCAAGACGGACCGGGTGGCGGTCGCCGTCGCGGGCGAGGGCGCGGCCAACGCCGGTGCCTTCCACGAGGCCCTCAACCTCGCCGCGCTCTGGGCGCTGCCCGTGGTGTTCGTCGTGGAGGACAACGACTGGGGCATCTCCGTGCCCCGCGACCTGTCGACCGCGGTGGACTCCAACGCCGTCCGGGCGACGGCCTACGGCATACCAGGGGAGCGGGTGGAGGACAACGACGTCGACGCCGTCCACGAGGCGGCGCGGCCGATGGTCGCGCGTGCTCGTGCCGGTGAGGGCCCGTCCCTGCTCGAGGTGCACACCCTGCGGCTGTGGGGCCACTTCGAGGGCGACGCCCAGGGTTATCGGCCGGACCGGGAGAAGGTCCACGAGGACGACCCGATCCCGATCTACGAGAAGCGGCTGCGCGACGCCGGTGTGCTGGACGACGAGCTGGTCCAGCAGGCCGCAGCCGACGCCACCACGAAGGTCGAGGACGCCATCGAGTTCGCCAAGGCGAGCGCCGTGCCCGACCCGTCCACCGCCACCGACTACGTCTTCGCGTGAGGGAGCAGCAGACATGACGATCACCGAGACGCCGCAGGGCACCCGCCGGCTGACCACGTCCAAGGCCATGGTCGAGGCGATCGACCAGGAGATGGCCCGAGACGAGTCCGTGTTCTACATGGGCGAGGACGTCGGTGCCTACGGCGGCATCTTCAGCTCCACCACCGGCCTGCTCGACAAGTACGGGCCCGGACGGATCATCGACACCCCGATCTCCGAGACCGGCTTCATCGGCCTCGGCATCGGCGCCGCGGTCGAGGGGATGCGCCCCATCGTGGAGCTGATGTTTGCCGACTTCATGGGCGTCTGCCTGGACCAGATCTACAACCACATGGCCAAGATCCACTTCGAGTCGGGCGGCAACGTCACCGTGCCGATGGTGCTCACCACCGCGGTCGGCGGCGGCTACTCCGACGGCGCGCAGCACTCCCAGTGCCTGTGGGGCACCTTTGCCCACCTCCCGGGCATGAAGGTCGTGGTGCCGAGCAACCCGGCCGACGCGAAGGGCTTGATGACGTCGGCGATCCGGGACGACAACCCGGTCGTCTACCTCTTCCACAAGGGCGTCATGGGGCTGCCCTGGATGGCCAAGAACCGCCGCAGCACCGACGAGGTCCCCGAGGGAGAGCACGTCGTGCCCATCGGGGAGGCCAAGGTCGTCCGGCCGGGCAGCGACGTCACCGTCGTCACCCTGTCCCTGTCGGTGCACCACAGCCTCGACGTGGCCGACAAGCTTGCCGAGGACGGCGTCGACACCGAGGTGATCGACCTGCGCAGCCTGGTGCCGCTGGACCGGGACACCGTGCTGGAGTCGGTGCGCAAGACCGGCCGCCTCGTGGTGGTCGACGAGGACTACCTGTCGTATGGCGTGTCCGGCGAGATCGTGGCCACGGTCGCCGAGACCGACCCTGGAATGCTGCGGGCCCCGGCCCAGCGGGTCGCGGTCCCGGACGTGCCCATCCCCTACGCCCACGATCTCGAGTACACGGTGCTCCCCCGGCAGGACCGGATCGAGCGGGCGATCAAGGCAGTGCTGTGACCGACGTGCTCTTTCCCCCACTGTCCAAGGACACGCCAGACTCCGAGGGGGTGCTGTCCACCTGGTTCGTCTCCGACGGCGCCTCCGTGTCGGCCGACCAGCTGCTGGCCGAGGTGCAGGTCGACAAGGTGTCGGCCGAGGTGCCGGCACCGGTCGCCGGGGTCGTGCGCCTACTCGTCGAGGAGGAGGCGGCCGTGCGACAGGGGACGCCGATCGCCCGGATCGAGTAGCCGCAACTCGCCTGGGTGATCGGCGGGACGGGCGCCACTACTCCGATAAGTCCAGGTGGTGCGCCGCGGCCCGTGGCAGACTCGGGCCATGCCGCTCGCACGTATGCGCTCCGTGGTCCTCGATTGCCCCGCCCCCAAGGCACTCGCCGAGTTCTACCATGCTGTGCTCGGCGGGGAGGTCACGTTCGTCGAGGACGAATGGGTGGTCCTCACGGTGGACGGTCTGCGTCTGGCGTTCCAGCAGGTGGAAGAGTTCGCGGCGCCGACATGGCCGGATGGCGAGCGGCCGCAGCAATTCCACCTCGACCTGACGGTGGACGACGTCGACGCGGTCGAGGCTCGCGTGCTGGAACTGGGCGCCTCGAAGCACGACGTACAGCCGGGCCAGGCAGCAGGTGACTCGTTCAGGGTCTACCTCGATCCGGCAGGTCACCCCTTCTGCCTCTGCTGGGACTGAGGCGAGCGGTACCCGCCAGCGAATCGCGTGGGTCGCCCGGCTCGGGGTCCTGCCGATCGGGCGCTCGCCGTCGCCGCAGACGGTCCAGCGTGTCGGGGGCGCAGGGCGTGTCGCGGTGCTAGCGTCAGCGCTCACTAGTTCTCAACATCTACCGAGGGGTTCACCGTGATCGCGCTAGGCATCATCCTCATCATCATCGGACTGATCGTCGCCAGCCTCAAGGTCCTGCTATGGATCGGCATCATCCTGCTCATCGTCGGGCTCGTGCTCAATCTCGTCCCGATTGGCGGCACCCGCCGACGCGTCTGGTAGCGCGCTCCGCGGGCCCCTGCCCAGGGGCCCGCGGAGCCGGTTTGTGCCGGTGGCGCTCTACTGCGCCCGGGGGGGGACACGGGGGATGGCGGCACGGTCGAAGAAACTTCTATGGTCGATGTCGAAGACGTTGGCGCTCGTTCGACGTACGGATGAGAAGCATCTCCCCGGCAACCAATAGGAGTGATCAAGATGCCGCGTTTCATGGGATTCGTGAGGATGGAAGAGGGCGTCGGCACGCCGCCACAGGCGCTGTTCGACGCGATGGACGCCTACATCAGCGAACAGGCCGCCAAGGGTGTGTTCCTCGACGGCGGCGGTCTGTACGGAACTGAAGACGCCGTGAACTTCGTCGTCCGCAAGGGCGAGGTCAGCCGGGTCGACGGGCCGTACGCCGAGGCCAAGGAGGTTGTCGGAGGCTGGGCCATCCTGCAGTACGACACCCTCGAGGAGGCCGTGGCCGATCAGCGGGAGTTCGCCGAGTTGCACGCCAAGTACTGGCCCGAGATCACCGTGGTCGCCACCTTGCGTCAGATCTCCACGGGCCCTGACACACCGGGCGACTGAACAGGATTCACTACGCTGGCCTCGTGCCGGCAGAAGACAGTGCGGACGACCCGGCCGAAGCCATCGTCGCGGCGTGGCGGGCCGAGTCGGCCCGCCTCGTCGGTGCTCTTACCCGGATGACCCGTGACGTGGAGCTGGCCGAGGACCTCGCCCAGGACGCACTCGTGTCCGCGCTCGAACAGTGGCCCACGACCGGGGTCCCGAAGAACCCGATCGCGTGGCTGATGACCATCGCCAAGCGGCGCGGCATCGACCACTTCCGGCGCGCCGACAGCCTTCGCCGCAAGATCGAGCAGGTCGAATATGCCCGCGGGGTAGGGGATGAGCAGATGCCCGACCTCGCCGGCCAGGTCGACTACGTCGAGGACGACGTCTTGCGGCTCATCTTCTTGTCCTGCCACCCCTGCCTGACTGCCGAGTCCCGCGCCGCGCTGACGCTGCGTCTGGTCGGAGGGCTCACCACCGCAGAGATCGCCCGTGGCTTTTTGGTCACGGAATCGACCATGGGACAACGCATCTCACGAGCAAAGAAGACACTGTCCGCAGCACACGCCGAGTTCGAGCTGCCCACGGGGGTGGAACGGGCCAGGCGTCTGGACGATGTCATGGCCGTGATCTACCTGATCTTCAACGAGGGATACACCGCCACCTCTGGCCAGGAATGGATGCGCCCCGACTTGGCGAGCGAGGCGACCAGGCTCGCACGCATGCTGGTCGACGTCGCTCCCCACGAGCCCGAGGTGCTCGGGCTGCAGGCGCTGCTTGAGCTCCAGGGCTCGCGGATGCCCGCCCGGCTCAATGAGCACGGCACGCCGGTCCTGCTGGAGGCGCAGGACCGGACGCGGTGGGACCAGTCGCTGATCCGGCGCGGGATGGCCGCCCTGGAGCAGGCGGAGCGCCTCGCCGCGCGCGGCAAGGCGGTCGGGAAGTACTTCTTACAGGCCTTGATCGGCGCCCAGCACGCCCGCGCAAAGCGCGCCGAGGACACGGACTGGCGTCGGATCGCAGCGCTGTATGACGTCCTGGCCGACGCCGCACCGGGGCCGGTCGTCGAGGTGAACCGGGCTGTCGCGCACGGGCGAGCGTTCGGCCCGGACGCGGGGCTTGCGGTGCTGGAGGGGCTGGACGCTGGTGCGCTCGGCGACTCGCCGCTCGTGCCGAGTGTGCGCGGAGACCTGCTCGAAAGGGCCGGGCTCCACGCGCGGGCCAGCGAGGCGTTCGCCGAGGCGGTCGCGCGCACCAGAAACGAGGGCGAACGTACGGTCCTGCAGGCTCGAGCCGAACTGAACCTGAGTCGCGCCTCGAGACCCACTGAAGTCTCAGGAGGGGAAGAGCCTGCATGTGATCGGCAGCCCCGGCCTCGTCCAGACGCTGATGGCCCTGGGCCTGGTCGACGAACTCCGGCTGATGATTGACCCGCTGGTGGTGGGCGGCGGAAAGCGCCTCTTCCACGATGACGGGGGCTGCGACCGCTGCAGCTGGTCGACAGCGTGGTGACCGGCACGGAGGCGATCATCGCCACCTACGCCGAGGCAGCGGGCTGACCCGGCAGATGATCGACGGCGTGCACGCCGTCGCCCTCCGGCGTGAGGCTCGGCTCAAGCCTGTGCGGAGGTGAGCGTCCGCGCGAGCGGCTCGAGGGCCTCGATCAGCTCGTTGAGCTCGGCCGTGTTTAGGACCTCGTAGGGCACGACGGCGAGGTCGTCGGTCAAGGCCTCGACTCGGTCCTTGGCCTGTCGGCCGGCAGGAGTGAACGTCGCCTCGTCCTTGATGAGTCCCCGGGTTTTCATCCCGTCGATGAGGGCGGTCAGTTGCATGGTGGGGAGGTGGTGGATCCGGCCGAAGCTCCTGGCCGGGATCCCGATGTCGAGGGCGGACAGGACGTGGGCCTCGAGGCCGCCGATGCCCTCGGCCATGAGGGCGACGATGTGCCCGTCGCCGCGATGCTCGCGCAGAAGTGAGGCGGCGTGGAAGAGGCGGGTCACCGGATCCCGCGGAAGCGGCAGGGTGCGCAGCGCGGCGTACATGGGGCGGCCTTCGAGCGGAGCGCTGGTCGCGGCCTTGGTGAGCAGCTCGACCGCGCGGGTGAAGCCTGGCGTGTCGACGAGGCCACCGATGATCTGACGCAGCGCATTGGCACAGCCATGCTGGCGGGCGGCGATCGCAGCCTCCGGTGTGGTCGTGTTCCAGACCTTCGGGATGTGGCGGGCCACCTCACCCGGTGCGAAGTTGTAGAAGAGCGCGTGGACCACCTCGGCGGGCACAGAGCTGCCGAGCGGTGCCGCCCGACCGGCGAAGTAGGTGTCCCAGTAGTTGGTGAAACCCAAGGCGAACATGGCCTCGTTGGGTTCGTCAGCCGAGTAGGGGATGACGCCAATCGGCTCGACGAGGTCGAACATCCTGCGAGCCAGGGGGCTCATCGCGGTGAACGCTGCCCTGTGCTCGCTGGCCCCCGCCCGCTCCCGGTCTGCGGCGTGCGCACTCGCGTCGGTAGGAGGATTCGCGTGTCGGCCCCCTGCCGCGGGCGGCGCCTGCCCTGGAAAGTCAGCACTCGTCATACCTTCGGCATGATGTGAAGGCCACTGGACGAGCTCGATCCTGTAGCCGTCGGGATCATGGAGCCACGTGGTCCAGAAGTCCTCCGAGCCGCTCGGCGAGGTGGGCTCCTGCACGTCGATGCCGAGCGCAGCGAGGCGAGCGACGGCATCGTGCAAGGCTTCCACCTGGATGACGAGGTGGTTGAGACCCACCGGGATGGTCGCCTCGGCACCGGGATCGTGGACGAGTTCGAGGCTGACGAACGGGTCGGTCGGCAGCTTCAACATCGTCAGACTGCCGAGCTCTGTCGCGGGCACCGCACCGACGACGTCGTACCCGAGGTGGGAATAGAACTCCAGCGAATGATCGAGGTCCTGCACACGGAGGCCGACGTGCAGCGTCCTCATGCTTCTGCCTCCACCGACGGTGTCATGTTCTGCTCGACCGGGAACATCAGGTGGGTGACGCGATCTCCCTGGACGCACTCGATCGGGTCGCCCAGCGGGACGTCGTCTGCACTCAGCTCGCCGAAGAAGGGCCGGCCCTGTCCCATGACCACGGGCACGAGGTCAACAGCGACCGCGTCGAGCAGGCCGAGTTCGAGGCATTGCCGCGCGATGGTTCCGGCCGTCACCGCCACCGTGCGTTCGCCGGCGATCTCCTGGGCCTGGGTCACCGCCGCCTCCACGCCGTCGGTGACGAAGTGGAACGGTGCGGCCGGGTGGTCCTCGACCCAGTCTGTCGGGATCTGGTGGGTCAGGACCACCACCGGCACTCCCATCGTGTGCATGCCATCCCACCCATCGGTGAAGTCGAACAAGGTGCGTCCGCACACCAGCGCACCCAGCCCGCCGGCCCACTTGTGCCAGTACTCGGCGCTGGCCCTGCTCATGTGCAAGGTGATGCGGTCATCGACGGTGCGGATCTCGACGTCGCCGTTCTGCAACCACTCGAAGAGCCGACCGATCGTGTTGTCCTGCTTGGCGATGTAACCATCCAGCGACATTGACGCATTGGCGATGACCTGTCCCACGGCGTCCTCCTTCAACTCGAGATCGCTTCCTCCTATCGACCAGTGAATCGAACAGAACTCATCTCGTCATCATCCCTGTCATGGTCGCCGACAGGCTCACCTGGCGTCCCCCTCGGCGGTCGCGGTCACGGCACTGATGACTTCCACTGCGGCACCAGACACGCAGCAGCCCGGGTTCCGCCATGGCTCCGGCCCACTCGACTGGCACTTGACTGGACCACTGCGAGGGAGGATTCTAAAAGTGTAGTGATTTGTTGTTAGAAATCAGGTCGTGATGGCTGCTCAACACCCTTCTCCATCGCTCGGACGCAATCCTGTCATCCGAGCAAGCAGCACCGGACTGCTCGTCGGCATGATCGTTGGTGTGATCTTCATCGGCAGCATCGGCGTCGGCATCGCCCTCGGCCTCACGCTGGCCCTGGCCGGGGGGATCCACACAACGTCCCCCTACGGCCAGGGTCACGGCTGAACCGGGTTCGCGCCATGGGCGCCGATGGGCCATCGCCCGGGGTGACGTCGCCCTTGGGTCCGGGTAGGTGACTCGGTCTCGAGGGCTGCTGGGCGTGTTGGTGGGGGCTGCGTTCGTGGTGTTCGCCCAGGCGTTCATGATCGCGCCGATCCTGCCCCGCCTGGCGGAGGTGTTCGGGGTGGGCGTCGGCGTCATGGGCCTGGCGGTCCCGGCCTACCTGATCCCCTACGGGGTGATGACGCTGGTATGGGGTCCGGTCGCCGACCGATTCGGCCGTCGCCCGGTCATCCTCGTCGCGCTGGCCTGCTTCACCCTGCTCGCGCTCGTCACCTCGCTCGCACCGTCGACCGGCTGGTTCATCGGTCTACGGGCCGCCGCCGGACTCGGTGCGGCAGGCATCGTGCCCGTCTCGTTGATGCTGATCGGAGACCTGCTCGACTACGCCGAACGCGGCCCGGCCATCGGGTGGCTCTTCGGCGGGATGGCAGCCGGGATGGCCGCCGGATCGACCGCTGGCGCACTGGCCGAGCCGATGATCGGCTGGCGGGGGCTCTTCGCCGTGGTCGCGGTCGGAGGGGCCCTCTTGGCCGTCGCCGGCGCCCGCCTCATCCCAAGACGTTTGGGCGTGAGCGAGTCAATGTCGATCCGGGCAGTCGCCGCCGGCTACGCCGCGTTGCTACGGCAGCCCCGAGCCCGGCGCTGCTACGCCTACGTCGCGGTGAACGCGGTGCTGCAGTCGGGGATCTACACCTGGCTCGGCGTGTACTTGCACGGCCGGTACGGGCTCGGCCCCATCGGAATCGGCCTGGCCCTGCTCGGCTACGGCGTACCCGGCTTCGCCTTCGGCCCGATCCTCGGTCGCGCGGCGGACCGGTTTGGGCGGGCCCGACTCATCCCCGCTGGACTCGTTGTCACGGCTGTCGCCGCGGCCGGCCTCGCGCTACCGGGGTCGCTGGTTCTGGCGGCGCTGCTGGTGACGCTGCTGTCCTTGGGCTATGACCTGACCCAGCCCCTGCTCGCCGGGATCGCCACCGACCTTCCGGCCGCCCGCGGTCAAGCTGTCGCCTTCATGGCCGTCGTGTTGTTCCTCGGGTTCGGCACTGGCAGCCTCGTCTTCCAAGCCGTACTCCCGGCGGGGTTCGGCGTCGCCTTCACGATCTTCGCGGCATCCGCGGCCGTTGCTGCCAGCGCTGCTGTGCCGATATTCGCCCACGAACGCCCACCAGCGCCCCATCCTGCCTGACGCGCCCTGCTGTGAACAGCAGCCACATCAGGCTCTCTTCGGGACTGATGGGGCCTGTTTCGAGTGGAGTGATCCGGGTATCGGCGTTGTTGAAACGTTCGCTGCCATTGATGAAGGTAGGACTTGATGACTTCGCTCGATATGGCCTCAACAAACACGGTGTCCAGGGTCGCTCACGACCTGTCGTTAGCGACATGGTTCGGGGGCTCGCTGATGGGCGCGGTGGGCTTGAACGGCGCGACCGCAAAAGCCAAAAGCCCCTCCGAGCGCGTCCGCTTGTCGTCCCTGGGGTGGGCTCGGTGGACACCCGTTCAGATCGCCGCGGCCGGCATCCACACCGTCGGTGGGTTGGGCCTGATCGGGGGAAACCGTAAACGGCTTGCGAACGATGGGGCTACCCAGGCCAACACGGTCGTCAAGACCTTGGTGACAGTGGTGGCGATGGGCGTGACCGGATACTCCGGATGGTTGGGCAAGCAGGTCGCCGAGCGGGTGAGCGAGGGTGCGGAAGGTGCGACGGAGCCCTCAGCCGGTGCGTCGGACAAGCTCGCCAAGGCGCAGAAGCAGCTCCAGATGCTGCAATGGGCCATTCCTGCCCTGACCGGTGTGCTCGTCGTGCTGGGCGCGCAGCAGGGCGAGCAGCAACGAGGCCTGAAAGGGCTTCTGGATCTCTAGGGGATCAACCGCGACGACCAGACCCTGTGCCGCTGTGCAACTCCCGCAGCTCGCTTTGTAGGTGAGCGCAGGAGCTGTCCGAACTGGTCGCACACCCGTGAGGCACCGATCAACACGAGTCAACGGTGGTTGAGGGCCCGGCTCCAAGTCTGCATGTGCAGCACGCGACCCTTGCGCCGGCGCTCGAAGGCAAGGGTCTCGGTGAGGTCGAAGCCAGAACGTCTGGCCACCAGCCCCTGGGATCGGATGGGCACCGCCTCGCCCGGCACGCAGAGCGGCCGCGTCATCGGACGGTGACGGTATCACCGATGCGGATCCGGCCGGTGACGATCGGCTCGGCGTAGACCGCGAGCAGCAGATCGCGCTGCTCCCCCAGGGCTTTCAGCACTCGGCCGTGTCGTGGTACGTCGCCCTGTTGCACGTCGACGGTGCGACACCGTTCGATCTGCTCCGTCACGTAGAGCCGGACGCCACCCATCTCGAGCGTCCGCCCGAGCCAGCCGTCCTCGGCATACGGCTCGTCGGTCTCCACAACGAGGTTGGCGCGGAAGCGGCGCGGGTCGAGCGGTTCGTCGTCGCCGACCAGCTCGGCCGCCGCAGCAAGGGTGGCGGTGCCGATGAGGCTGACCGGCGCGGCGTCGTAGTGCTCGACGACGCCCAGCCCTGGCCGCACCGTCTCCCCCTCACGCACGAGCTCGACCGACTCGCCGAACAGCTCCGACAGCCGCTCGTTGAGTCGGGGGTCGGAGGCCAGCAGCGACGTCCCGTCGGGCAGCGCCACCATCGTCCCGCTCTCGTCCATCGATGCGCTGCACCCGAAAACCGGGTCCATCCGGTGGAATCGCCGCGAGTTCTTGCCGCTGGCAAACCGTCCGCTGCCGTCGCGGACCGCCCACCACCTGTCGCCCACCAGCCCACGGTCGTCCAGCTCGACCGCCTCCAGCCGCTCCCCCAGCATGGACTTGACCGGGTAGCGATGGATCTCGCGCACGGTCAGACTCACACCAGCCTCCTTGCAGGCCTTCGCCGCACTTGTCCCACCGAGCCTCTCACGCGAACTTCGGCGCAACGAGCGAGATCCCGGCCGGAGACTGGAGCCGCGCCCGCACTCGACCACGGCTCACCCGCCATCTCGCCCGAGCCACTCGTCGCGGAGCATGGCAAAAGGTCAGGTCGTCCAGCCAGCGCCCGTCGCGGCCGAGCACCGATGCCACGGCACGACGCTCCTGACGCAGACCGAGCCGGCGCAGCAGCCTGGCCGACGGCACGGCGTCGGCGAAGACGTCGGCCGTGATCCGGCGCAACCCCATCTGCCCAAACCCGATCTCCAACAGGGCCGCGGCAAGCTCGGTGCCCAGCCCGATGCCCTGCACCGACGGGTGCAGCACGTAGCCGAGCGTGCCCTCGCGCTCGGTCGTGCCCTCCGCGGTGATGCATCCCGCGAGGCGTATGCCGATCGCGGCGTCGCCGATGACCGCGCCGGTCTCGCGGTCGCAGACCGCCAGCGCGAGCTGCGGCCGCTCGGCTCCCGGTCTCCCCCGCGCCACCCGCGCAGCGACTCGCGCCCGCGTCTCCTCCATGGTGAGGACGCCGTGGCTCAGGTAGGCGACCACCTCTGGCAACGAACGAAACCCGTGCACGGCCTCGGCGTCATCCACCGTGAGCGGACGCAGGGTCAACCGTGCGGTGTGCTGCGGCCAGGCGAGGTCGGAGAGGTCACCGATCATGTGAGATCGGGACCGCTGCGGACGTGCTCGAAGATCAGACTGGTCTCCACGTTGGCCACCCCCGGCCGGTTGGTGAGGTGGTCGAGCACGAAGTCGCGCAACGCGTCCGGCGACGCCGCGGCGACGTGGACGAGGTAGTCGTTCGCGCCGCTGACGTGGTAGGTGCCGAGCACGCCCGGCAACCGCGGCACCCCTTCGCGGAACTGCTCGAAGTGCTCGCGCTGGTGGCCCCCGAACCGCACCGCGACCATCGCCTCGATCGGCAGTCCCAGCGCGGCCACGTCGACGTCGGCGTGGATGCCGCGGATGACGCCCCGCTCGCGCAACGACCGCACCCTCGCCACGCAGGTCGACTCCGCGATCCCCGCCTCCCGAGCGAGCGCGTTGTTGGGCATCCGCCCGTCTGCCTCGAGCAGGGCCACGAGGCGTCGGTCCACGTCGTCGAGCCGCGGCCGCGGGCGCGGGTCGGGCCCCGGCGCACGCGCTGGTGGGACAGGAGACACGACCGCGAGCCTAGCGGCGACGACGGGCGGCGAAGACGGAGTGGAGCCACCGAGCCGCGGGGTAGCCGCGCCGGGCCACCCCAGCTCGATGCACGATCTGCGGCCGCGCGCGGCGGCGGCCTCCGTCATACGAAGCAAGACCTCGCCAACAGGGTCACTTTCGCATGTTCTGCGGATCTATTGCCCTATGTCGTGGATCCTTCCATCATGAGCGGACCGCCGTTGACCCTCTGGAGCCATACATGACCACCACGCCAGCTTTCACCGATCCTCTGTCGACCCGCGCCGTCCACGCCGGTCGCGACGACCTGGCCGCCGCCGGAGTGCACGTCCCGCCGATCGACCTGTCGACGACCAACCCGCTGCCCGACGTCGAGCACGGCGGCGACGCCTACGAGACCATGGCCACCGGCGGGCGGCCGACCGCCACCGACAGCCACGTCTACCAGCGGCTCTGGAACCCCACCGTGGCCAGGTTCGAGACGGCCCTGGCCGAGCTCGAGGGATGCGAGGAGGCGGTCGCCTTCGCGAGCGGCATGGCCGCGCTCAGCGCCTGCCTGCTCGCCACGGTCTCCGCCGGCAAGTCGCACGTCGTCGCCGTGCGCCCGCTGTATGGCGGGTCCGACCACGTGCTCGCGACCGGCCTGCTCGGCACCGCCGTCACCTGGGCCACCGCCGACACCGTCGGCGACGCGATCCGCCCCGACACCGGCCTGGTCGTCGTCGAGACCCCCGCCAACCCGACCCTCGAGCTGCTCGACCTGTCGGCGGTGTGCGCGCAGGCCGCCGACGTGCCGGTGCTCGTCGACAACACCTTCGCCACGCCGGTCCTGCAGCGTCCCCGCCGGCAGGGCGCCGCGCTGGTGCTGCACTCGGCCACGAAGTACCTCGGCGGCCACGGCGATGTCATGGGCGGCGTGGTCGCGGCCGGCCCCGAGTGGTCGAGCCGGCTGCGCCAGGTGCGCGCGCTCACCGGCGGGCTGCTGCACCCGATCGCGGCCTACCAGCTGCACCGTGGGCTGCAGACCCTGACCATCCGCGTCCGCGCCCAGCAGGACGGCGCCCGCCGGCTCGCCGAGTGGCTCGCCGAACAGCCCGCTGTCGACGCGGTCCACTACCCCGGCCTCGCCGGATGCGACCCGCAGGGACTCGTCGGACGCCAGATGTCCGGTCCCGGAGCGGTGCTCGCCTTCAGCGTGCGCGGTGGGTATGCCGCGGCCGCGCAGGTCGCGGACGCGGTGCAGCTCATCACCCACGCCGTGTCGCTCGGCGGCGTCGACAGCCTCATCCAGCACCCGGCGTCGCTGACCCACCGGCCCGTCGCGCCCGAGGCACGCCCGGCCGCGTCGGTGCTGCGCCTTTCGGTCGGCCTCGAGGACCCCAGCGACCTGATCGTCGACCTCGACAAGGCCCTCGGCGCCGTCACCCCCACCACCTGATCCTCCCGGTCCCCGCTCGCCCACAGCGACCGAAAACGTCACGAAGATCCGCCGGGGCCCGGCCTAGGCTGGGCCCCGGACTGCCACGACGGGGACGGGAGCGAGGATGACGGCATACCAGCCCAACGAGGCCGAGCTGGGGCACCTGCGCCGCTGCATCGAGCTGGCGCGTGAGGCGCTGGCCGACGGCGACGGCCCCTTCGGCTCGGTGCTGGTCGGCGGCGACGGCACCATGCTGGCCGAGGACCGCAACCATGAGGTGTCGCGCGGCGACGAGACGCGGCACCCGGAGTTCGCGCTGGCGCGGTGGGCGGCGAGCCACCTCACCGCGCCGGAGCGCGCGGCGGCCAGCGTCTTCACCTCGGGTGAGCACTGTCCGATGTGCTCGGCCGCGCACGGCTGGGTCGGACTGGGGCGGATCGTCTACATCCACTCCTCCGCGCAGCTGGTCGGCTGGCGCCGCGAGCTCGGCGCGCCCGACTCGCCGGTGCGCCCCATCCCGGTCCAGGAGGTGGCCCCTCAGGTCGCGGTGGAAGGGCCCGTGACCGGGCTCGATGAGGAGATGCGCGAGCTGCACCGCCGCTCCGTCGCCGGCGACGCCTGACCCGACAGGGGTGTGCTCCGCCGATATGGTGCGGGGCCGGTTCGTGTCCCCCGGGCCCATAGATGGCCCGCGGCGCGCGGCCCTAGCGTTCTGGCACTCGGCCCCTCGCTGCGGCCGAGCCGCGATGCTCGAAGGGAGTCCCATGGCACCGGCCCGCACGGAGCGCGAGGTCCTGCTCGCGACCCGCGGGCTCACCAAGGAGTTCCGTGGCTTCCAGGCGGTCCGCGGCGTCGACCTCGACATCGAGAGGGGCACGGTCCAGGCGTTGGTCGGGCCCAACGGCGCGGGCAAGACGACGTTGTTCAACCTGCTCACCGGGGCTCCTCACCCCGACCTCGGGCACGATCACCCTCGAGGGCCGCGACATCACCGGGCAACAGCCCGAGCAGATCGCGCACCTCGGCGTCGCCCGTTCCTTCCAGATCACCAGCCTGTTCGACCAGCTGACCGCCCTCGAGCACCTCGAGCTGGCGCTCGCCTCCCCGACCGGGCTCGGCCGGCGGTTCTGGCAGTCCGAGCGCCGCCTCGCGACCTTCCACGGACGCGCCCACGAGCTGCTCGACCAGGTCGGTATGGCGCACCTCGCCCACCGCCCGGCCGGCCAGTTCGCCTACGGGCAGAAGCGGGCCCTCGAGCTCGCGCTCGCGCTGGCCCTCGACCCCAAGCTGCTGCTGCTCGACGAGCCGACCGCCGGCATGGGTCTGGAGGACGTGGACCGCACCATCGAGCTGGTCCGGCGGATCGCCACCGGCCGCACCGTCGTGCTCGTCGACCACAACATGCACGTCGTCGGCAGCCTCGCCGACCGGGTGACCGTCCTGCAGCAGGGCGAGATCCTCGCCGAGGGGACCTACGACGAGGTGCGCACCAACCCTGACGTGGTCACGGCATACCTCGGACAGCCCCATGCTTGAGGTGACGAGCGTGTCTGCCTGGTATGGCGAGGCGCAGGTCCTGACCGACGTGTCCCTCGCGGTGCACGAGGGTGAGGTCGCCACGCTGGTGGGCCGCAACGGCGCCGGCAAGACGACCCTGCTGCGGTGTGTCATGGGCCTGCACCGCAGCCTCGAGGGGCAGCTGCGCCTCGACGAGCGCGACCTCGACCGGCTCTCCCCCAACGCCCGGGCCCGGGCCGGCATCGGCTGGGTCCCCGACGACCGCGGGATCTACGCGAGCCTCACCGTCGAGGAGAACCTCACGCTTCCCCCCGTCGTCTCGGCCGACCGTGCCTGGCCGGTCGAGCAGATCTACGAGGCGTTTCCGGCGCTCGCCGACCGGCGAGCCTCCATGGGCACGCAGCTGTCGGGTGGCGAGCAGCAGATGCTCGCGATGGCCCGGGTGCTGCGGATGGGTTCCTCGTTGCTGCTCCTCGACGAGCCCAGCGAGGGCCTGGCCCCGGTCATCGTCCAGCGCATCGGCGAGATCATCCGCCAGATCACCGACCACGGCGTCGGCGTCCTACTCGTGGAGCAGAACGTCACCTTCGCGGCCACCGTCGCCGACCGCCACTACCTGCTGGCCCAGGGCCGCGTCGTCGAGCAGCTGGACAACGCGCAGTTCCAGGCCCGCGAGCACGAGCTGCTCGAGCACCTCGGCATCTGACCCACCACCTCCACCCCCTGACCTCCAAGGAGTCGACATGGCACGCAAGACCAAGAGCGCCGCGATCGCGGCCTGCATGACCGGTGCGCTGGTGCTCGCCGGCTGTGGCGGCGGCGGTCCGAGCGCCGGGGGCGGCAAGATCAGCGACGACAAGGTCGTGCTCGCCGTGCTCAACGACCAGTCCGGCGTCTACAAGGACCTGTCCGGGCCCAACAGCGTCGAGGCCGTCAAGATGGCCGTCGCCGACTACCAGAAGAAGTACGGCGACAAGGCCGTCGCGTCCGACATCGAGGTGATCAGCGCGGATCACCAGAACAAGCCGGACATCGCCAACACCAAGGCGCAGGAGATGTATGACCGGCAGAAGGCCGACATCATCCTCGACGTGCCCACCTCGTCGGCGGCGCTCGCGGTGGCAGGGGTGGCCAAGCAGAAGAAGAAGCTCTTCATCGACGTGGGCGCCGGGACGACGGAGCTGACGGGTGCCTCGTGCAACAAGTACACCTTCCACTGGGCCTACGACACGGCGATGCTCGCCAAGGGCGCCGCGAGCCAGGTGAAGAACGGTGGGAAGAAGTGGAGCCTGGTCTATCCCGACTACGCGTTCGGCCAGGACATGAACAAGTCGTTCACCTCCGCGATCAAGGAGGGGGGCGGCACGGTGCAGCAGAGCATCCCGACGCCCTTCCCCAACGACAACTTCGCCACCTTCATCACCAAGGCCGCCTCGAGCAAACCCGACGTGATCGGCACCATGGCCGCTGGCGGTGACCTGATCAACTTCGTCAAGCAGTTCAACCAGTCGGGGATGCGGGACAAGGCGACGCTGGCGGTGGGCCTGATGTTCATCACCGACATCCACTCGCTCGGCGTCGACCAGTTCGCGGGCACCACCTTCACCGACGCGTGGTACTGGAACTTCGACAAGAAGAACCGCGAGTGGGCCGACCGGTTCACGGAGAAGACCGACACCCGGCCGTCGTTCGCCCACGCCGCGAACTACTCCGCGGCGCTGCAGTACCTCGAGGCGGTCCAGCGGGCCGGCACCGACGACTCGGACGCGGTGGTCGGCGAGCTCGAGGGCAAGAAGCTCAACGACGTCTTCCTCCGTGACGGTGAGGTGCGCGCCGACCACAACGTCATCCACGACACCTACCTCGCCGAGGTGAAGAAGAAGAGCGAGGTCAACGAGCCCTGGGACTACGAGAAGATCATCAACACGATCCCCGCCGCCGACGCCTACGAACCGGTCTCGAAGGCGTGCTCGCTCTGACCACCGGACGGTCGAGGAGCGACCAGAGGAAGTCATGAGTGCCTTCATCCAGTACACGTTGCAGGGCCTGGCAGCCGGCGGCTTCTACGCCCTGGCAGCCCTCGGGCTCGCCGTGATCTTCGGCGTGCTCGGTGTGGTCAACTTCGCCCACGGCGCCTGCTACATGCTCGGGGCAGTCGTGTCCGCGGTGCTCCTCGACGTCGTGGGTCTGCACTTCTGGCCAGCGTTGGTCATCGTGCCGATCCTGATGTTCCTCTTCGGCGTCCTGCTCGAACGCGTCTTCGTGCAGTGGCTGCTGCGACTCGACGTGCTCTACAACTTCCTGCTCACCTTCGGCATCGCCCTGGTGCTGGTCGACCTGGTCAAGCGTCGGTATGGCGTGTCCGGCCTCCCCTACGAACAGCCTGCCGGGCTGCGGGGCCAACTCCACCTGGGATCACTGAGCCTGCCGACCTACCAGGTCTTCGTGTTCGCCTTCTCCATGCTCGTCTGCGTCCTGGTGTGGCTGCTGCTCACCCGAACCCGCATCGGCATGATCGTCCGCGCCTCGACCGAGGAGCCGGAGCGCACCCGTGCCCTCGGCATCAACGTGAACCGTTGGGTGACACCGGTCTTCGGGTTCGGCATCGGGCTCGCCGGTCTGGCCGGCGTGCTCGCGGCGCCGTTCCGCGCGATCACCGCAGACATGGGCGGCAACTTCGTGATCATCCTGTTTGCCGTGGTGGTGATCGGCGGCCTCGGCTCGGTCCTCGGCGCTGTCGTCGCGGGCTTCCTCGTCGGGCTCGTGGAGGCCTACGGCCAGGCCTACGCCTCGTCCTTCTCACAGATCGCCATCTTCGTCCTCATGGCGCTGGTCATCCTGGTGCGGCCGGCCGGCCTCTTCGGGCGTCAGGAGACAGCATGACCGAGCAGTCGGCTCCCACAGCCCAGCTCGAGCAGACCGCCGAGGTCGCGCCGGCACGGCGCAGCACCGTGCGCTGGGTACTGCTCGCCATCGGCCTCGTCGCTGCCATCGCGCTGCCCTGGTTCGTCTACCCGCCGGTCGCCATGGACATCGCCGCGTGGGCGCTGTTCGCGATCTCGGTCGACCTGCTGCTCGGCTACACCGGGCTGCTCTCCTTCGGTCACGCGGCCTTCTGGGGCTCCTCGGCCTACGTGACCGGACTGATCGCCATACACGTCGGTGTGCCGTTCCCGGTCGCGATCCTCGGCGGCATGCTCTTCGCCATGCTCATCGCCGTGCCGATCGGCTACCTGTCCGTGCGCCGCACGGGCATCTACTTCGCCATGGTCACGCTGGCCTTCGCGCAGATGATCTACTTCGTCGCCAACCAGTGGCACAGCCTGACCGGAGGCGAGAACGGCCTGCAGGGAATCCCCAGGAGCTTCTTCGGGATCGAGCAGGTGGAGACCGACGCGTTCTACTTCTACTACGCCGCCGTCGGGCTCATCCTGCTCGGCGCCTGGGCCGCCTGGCGGATCCTGCACTCGCCGTTCGGCCGCGTCCTGGTGGCCATCCGCGACAACCCCGCCCGGGCCAGGGCCCTCGGGTATGACGTGGAGCGCTACAAGGTGGTGGTCTTCGTGCTGTCGGCCGGGCTGGCCGGGCTCGCGGGCGGCGTCTTCTCGATCAGCCACGGCTTCGCGTCGCTGCAGGAGCTGGCCTGGACCACCTCGGGCAAGGTCGTGCTGATGACCGTGCTCGGCGGGATCGGCACGCTGTGGGGAGGCCCCGTGGGGGCGGCCCTGGTGGTGCTGCTCGAGGACAAGCTGGCCACGATCGGCTTCGATGGCATCGGCATCATCACCGGCTCGATCTTCATCGTGATCGTGCTGTTGTTCCGCCGCGGCCTGTGGGGGACGGCGCGCACGGTGCTGCAGGGCCTGGCCGACCGCCGGCACCGAGCGCCCCGCGACTGACACCTGTGCTCGCGTCAGACCGCTTTGCTCGTCTCAGACCGCTCCCGCCCGGCCCAGGACCGGTTTGAAGTGAGCAAAGGCGCCTGGGCGGAGCAGGGGTGGGTCAGGTGCTGGACTTCTTGGTCGCCTTCTTTGCCGTCTTCTTCGCGGTCTTCTTGGTGGTCTTGCGGGTGGTCCGCTTGCGGGTCGTCGGCCCCTTGGCTCGCTTTTCCGCGAGCAGCTCGAAGCCCCGCGCGGGCGTGATCGCGTCGGGGTCATCGTCCTTGCGCAGCGTGGCATTGGTCTCGCCGTCCGTGACGTAGGGCCCGAACCGGCCGTCCTTGACCACCACCGGCTTGCCGGACGCCGGGTCCTCGCCGAGCTCCTTCAGCGCGGCGGCGGCCGCCCGTCCGCGTTGCTTGGGCTGGGCGTAGATCGCGAGCGCTTCCTCGAGCGTGATGGTGAACAGCTGCGGCTCCGACTGCAACGAGCGCGAGTCCGTGCCCTTCTTGAGGTAGGGGCCGTAGCGACCGTTCTGCGCCGTGATGTCGTCGCCCGACTCCGGGTCCGTACCGACCACCCGGGGCAGGCTGAGCAGCCGCAGCGCGGTCTCCAGGTCGATCGTGGCCAGGTCCATGTCCTTGAACAGGCTGGCCGTCCTGGGCTTGACCTTGGCCTTGCCTTTCTTGGCCGCCAGCTCCTCGGGCAGCACCTCGGTGACATAAGGACCGTAGCGGCCCGACTTGGCGATGATGTCGCGCCCGGTCTCCGGGTCCTGACCGAGCACCCGCCCGTCGTCGGCAGCAGCCTCGAGCAGCTCGCGGGCCTTGGCCGGCGTCATCTCGTCGGGCGCCAGGTCGTCGGTGATGGTGGCCCGCCGGGGCTTGCCCGCGCCCTCGACCAAGGCCCCGTCGGTCACCTCACCGGTCGCCGGGTCGACGCCCTCGGGCACGACCTCCTCGACGTAGGGCCCGTACCGGCCCACCCGGACGACCATGCCGTCGCCGATGGGGATCGTCGAGATCTCCCGGGCATCGATCTCCCCGAGGTCGTCGACCAGGTGGCGCAACCCCTCGACGGACTGCGCCTCGTCACCGAAGTAGAAGCGCTCCAGCCACTCCACGCGCTCCCGCTGGCCACCCGCGATCTGGTCGAGGTCCTCCTCCATCGACGCGGTGAAGTCGTAGTCGACCAGCGTCGAGAAGTGCTCCTCGAGCAGCCGGGTCACGGCGAAGGCCAGCCAGGTCGGGATCAGCGCCGAGCCGCGGTTGCGCACGTAGCCACGGTCCTGGATCGTGCCCACGGTGGCGGCGTAGGTCGAGGGTCGCCCGATCCCCTTCTCCTCCATGGCCTTGACCAACGTGGCTTCCGTATAACGAGCGGGCGGGCTGGTCTCGTGGCCGTCGGCCTCCGCACGCAGCACGTCGAGCGCGACGCCCTCGGACAGCTTGGGCAGCCGGCGCTCCTCGGCCTCCTGGGCGGACCGGGCGAGGGTCTCCTCGTCGCGCCCCTCCTCATAGGCCGCGAGGAACCCGCGGAAGGTGATGACGGTGCCGCTGGCCGAGAACTCGACGGTCCGGCCGTCGGACAGCGTGGCACCGAGCCTGACGGTTGCGGTCGACCCGCGGGCGTCGGCCATCTGTGAGGCGACGGTGCGCTTCCAGACCAGCTCGTAGAGCGCGAACTCCTCGCCGCGCAGCTCGCCGGCGACCTGCGCGGGAGTGCGGAACCGATCACCCGCCGGGCGGATCGCCTCGTGCGCCTCCTGGGCGTTCTTGACCTTCTTCTCGTAGCGGCGGGGTGCGTCGGGGACGTACTCCGCGCCATACAGGTCACGTGCCTGGCCACGGGCGGCGGTGAGCGCCGACTCCGACAGCGTCGTGGAGTCCGTGCGCATGTAGGTGATGTAGCCGTTCTCGTAGAGCCGCTGGGCCACGCGCATGGCGTTCTTGCTGCTCATCCGCAGCTTCCGGCTCGCCTCCTGCTGCAGGGTGGAGGTGGTGAAGGGCGCGGAAGGCCTGCGGGTATAAGGCTTCTCGGCGACGCTCGTGACCGAGACGTCGGCCGCGGTGACGCTGATCGCGATCGCCGTGGCGGCAGCCTCGTCCAGGTGGACGACGTTGTCGGCCTTGAGGGTGCCGTCGTCCTTGAAGTCACGGCCGGAGGCCACCCGGCGCCCGTCGACGCCGGTCAGCCGGGCCGTGAAGGCCTGCCCCGCAGCGGATTCGGGCGCGAACTCGCCCTCGACGTCCCAGTAGGACGCGCTGCGGAAGGCCATCCGCAGACGCTCCCGCTCGACCACCATGCGAGTCGCGACCGACTGCACGCGACCGGCGGACAGGCCCTGGCGCACCTTGCGCCACAGCACCGGCGAAACCTCGTAACCGTAGAGGCGGTCGAGGATCCTGCGGGTCTCCTGCGCGTCGACCAGGCGGGTGTCCAGGTCACGCGTCTCGTGGGCCGCGCGCTGGATCGCCTCCTTGGTGATCTCGTGGAAGACCATCCGCTTGACGGGAACCTTGGGCTTGAGCACCTCGAGCAGGTGCCAGGCGATGGCCTCTCCCTCGCGGTCCTCATCGGTGGCGAGCAGCAACTCGTCTGCGCCCTTGAGCAGCCGCTTGAGCTCGGAGACCTTCTTCTTCTTGTCGGGGTCGACGACGTAGTAGGCATCGAACCCGTTGTTCACGTCCACAGCGAACTTGCCGTAGGGACCCTTCTTCATGTCCGCCGGCATCTCGCTGGGGGTGGGAAGGTCGCGAATGTGCCCGACGCTGGCGTCGACGTCGTAGTCCTTGCCGAGGAACTCGCCGATCTTCTTGGCCTTGGCCGGAGATTCGACGATGACCAGTTTGCGGCCGGTTGCTGCTGCCACGGAATACCCCTTGTCCTGCTCCCCACGTGCAGCGGATTCGTCGCTGCTCGGACGTGGTGGTGCGGGTAGACCGTAACGCGTCCGGCTGGCAGACCGTGAGCGGATAAGCATCGCGGCGGTGGTGAGTCACGTCATACATTAGTTGAACGTTCAACTATAGGGTAGACTGTGGTCATGTCCGAGACAACGCGTATGCCGGTCCTCTACCTCAGCCACGGCGCTCCCCCGCTGGCCGACGACGCCACCTGGACCCGGGAGCTCGCGACCTGGTCGGCGGCCTTGCCCCGGCCCAGGAACATCCTCATGGTCTCCGCGCACTGGGAGGCCGCGCCGGTGACGCTGTCGTCCACCTCGACGGTGCCGCTGGTCTATGACTTCTGGGGCTTCCCCCAGCGCTACTACGACGTCACGTATGCCGCGCCCGGTGCACCAGAGCTCGCCGACGACGTCAGCAAGCTGCTCGCCTCACCCGGCAGCACGGTGCACCGCGAGGAGAGCCGTGGGCTGGACCACGGGGCCTACGTGCCGCTGGTCGAGATGTATCCGGAGGCGGATGTGCCCGTCGTCCAGCTGTCCATGCCCACGCTGGACCCGGCCGGGCTCTTCGGGCTCGGCCGCCGCCTCGCGCCGTTGCGTGACCAGGGCACCTTGATCATCGGGTCGGGGTTCACCACCCACAACCTGCGCTGGTTCAACCCGCACGCCCCCGCCGACGCCCCTGCGCCGACCGCCTCGCAGGAGTTCGACGCGTGGAGCCGCGAGGTCATCGAGGGCGGTGACGTGGACGCGCTGATCGACTTCCTGCACCGCGCCCCGGCCGCCCACGAGGCGCACCCCCGCACGGAGCACTTCGCACCGCTCTTCGTGTCGCTCGGGGCGTCCTACGAGTCGGGCGGCGGATCGCTCGGCGAGGCCACCAGCTCGATCGAGGGGTTCTGGTACGGCCTGTCCAAGCGGTCCTGGCAACTCGCCTGAACCGGCGGCAGGCGGCTGCGGCGGGCCATCACCTCTCCGGGCGCACCAGCAGGCCGTCGGCGACCAGCTCGTGGATCTGCGGTAACGCCCTGGCCCGCACGGCCTCCGCGGAGGTCTGCAGCAGCGCGGCGATGGCGTCCAGCGCCTGACCGGCGGTCAGACCGCCGTCGCACACCCCGACGAAGGCGGCGAGCGCCGTGTCGGCGCGCACCGCGCGGCGCAGCCCGCCACCCTGACGGATCAGGATGACGCCCGGGTCCTCGGCACCCGGCCTGCCGTGCCGTTCCTCGGTGACGTCGTCGGCGCACCGCCATGCGGTCTCGAGCACTCCCCGGTCGCCGTGCTCGGCCAGCCAGGTGCGGGCACGCACCCCCGCGAGCACGGTCGGGCCCATCGGCGCTGACACCGGGCCGAGGACCTCGACGAGGTCACGCCAGGGGGCGCGGTCGGTCGTGGGACGCTGCACGGTCACCACGCCGAAGCCGATCGAGGCCACGTCGCGCACGGCGAAGTCGGCCAGCCACGCGGCATACAGCCGCTCGAACCCCTCCGTGCCGGGCCGCTGGCCACCGTCACGGGCCCAGGTCTCGGCATACTCCGCGGGATCCTGCACTTCCCGCTGGATCACCCAGGCGTCCAGGCCGGTGCCGTCCAACCAGTCACCGACCCGAGCGCTCCAGTCACCCCCGGCGGGGAGCTCCCAGTTGCCGAGCAGCTGCGCGACGCCCCCTGGCTCGAGGTGGTCGGCGAGGTTGCGGACGAGGTCGCGGACCACTTGGTCACCGGCCAGTCCGCCGTCCCGGTACTCGTAGCGCGGCACGTCGGGTGACCGCGGCGTGATGACGAAGGGCGGGTTGCTGACGATGAGCCCGAACCGCTCGCCGCGCACCGGTTCAAGCATGCTGCCGAGTCTCAGGTCGAGGTCCAGCCCGGCGAGGGCTGCGTTGAACGTGGCGTAGCGCAGGGCCCGCTGCGACACGTCGGTCGCGACCACGCGTTCCGCGTGTGCGGACAGGTGCAACGCCTGCACGCCGCAGCCGGTGCCGAGGTCGAGCGCCGACGTGACCGGTGGGCGCGGCGTCCAGGAGGCGAGCGTTGTCGACGCACCGCCGATGCCGAGCACGTGGTCGTCCGGCAGCGGTCCGCGCACGGCGATCTCGGACAGGTCCGAGGCCACCCACCAGGAGTGCTGCTCATCGGCGTAGGGCCGCAGGTCGCACCGGGCGTGGACCGAGCCGCCCTCGACGGCGCCGAGCCCGAGGTCGGTCAGGCCTGCGACGCCCAGCCGCGGGAGGGCGGTGGCGAGCCGGTCCGGGTCGACCGGGAGGCCGAGCGCGAAGAGTCGCACGAGCGTCGCGGCCGGCGAAAGGTTCTGTCCCGTGGCCAGATCGGCGGGAAGCCGCTGCTCGCGACGCAGGGCTCGTGCAGCGGTCGGGCCGAGCAGCTCGGTCAGTCCCTCGACGGTGAAGCCCGCGGCATCGAGGTCGGCCCGCAACGAGGCGACCCGTGCGGGGTCCGGGTGTGGCGGGGGCGCGCTGCCGGGCCGCGATGGAGGCCCGGGCGGATCGGTCGGCGTGTCCGTGGCCATGGCCGTCACCCTAGAACCCGACTCGGCCAGCTCAGCGGCGGGTGAGCAACCGCACGACCGATCGCTCGACCGCCAGCCGGGTGTCGGGGTCGGCGAGATCGTCCACCGCCTCGACGCCGATGCGGTCCAGAGCCGGTTCGATGGTCACCTCGTCCTCGAACCCGTCGACCACGCGAGGGTCGACGTAGGACCGACGGGCCACCGCCGGCGTGTTGCCGAGCTGCTCCCCCACCTGCTCCATGGCAGCGCGCTCGGCCCGCTGCACCCCGGTCTTGGACCGCGGGAGGTCGACCTGCGCCAGCTCGACCGCCGCGACCACCGTGGCCTGCCAGGTGCGCAGGTCCTTGACGGTGAAGTCCTCTCCCGCCAGCTCCTTGAACCGCTCGTTCAGATCCTCGGCGTGCACCTCGTGGTAACCGTCACCTTCGCGAAACACCAGGAGCCGCTCCATCCCGGACCGGCTGCGCTTGAGCGCCGTGACCGTCTTGGCGAGCAGCGCATCCGGGAGGACCACGACTCGCTCCAGGCCGCCCTTCGCGGTGAACTCGGCGATGACCTCGCCCCGTCTGACCCGCACGTTGTCGCGAGAGAGGGTCGCGACCCCCTGCGTGCCGTGCTCCTGCGCGTACTGGTCACCACCGACCCGGAACACGCCGTGATCCAGCATCCGCAGGCCAGCCGCGAGCACCCGGTCTCGCCCGAGTCCCCGTGCGCGCAGGTCGGACTCGGTGGTGGCACGGATCTCGGGCAGGCGCCGGGCCAGCCGCAGGACCCGATCGTGCTTGGCCTCGTCGCGCTCGAGCCGCCACTGGTCGTGGTAGAGGTACTGCCGACGCCCGGCGTCGTCGGTCCCGACCGCCTGGATGTGTCCTGTGGCATGGGGGCAGATCCACACGTCCTGCCACGCCGGCGGTATGACGAGTGCCGTGATCCGCTCGCGGGTCGCCTCGTCGACGGGCTGGCCCTGCACATCGGTGTAGGACCAGCCCTTGCCGCGCCGCCGTCTCCGCAGGCCGGGCTCGTTGGGGTCACTGCGCCGTAGGCGCACCGTTGCCCTCCCTTCCCTGCGCTCCGGCCCGCCGGAGGACGCCCGGACCGATCAGTCGCGAGACTGCTGGACGTTGGACCTGGCCTCCTGCGCCCTTCCCTTGACGTCCTCCGCGGTCTGCTGGCCCTCCTGCTTGACGTTCTGCGCCGAGTCCGCCGCCTGCTCCTTGGTCGCCTGCACGGCCTCCTTGGCCCGGGGTTTCAGATCCTCCGCGGTCTCCTTGGCGACCTCCTTCACCTCGTCGACCACCGGAGCCGCCCGATCCTTCACCGCCACGGCGGCCTGTTGCTCCCGATCGCTCGCCGGGAGCAGCGAACCCAGCACGGCACCGACGCCGAAGGCGACGAGGCCCGCCGCCAGGGGGTTGCCCCTGACCTCGCTCCTGGCCCGGTCCTGGGCCTCGCTGGCCCGATCCGAAGCGTCGGACGCCGAGCTCTGCATGCTCGATCCGGTGCCCATGACCCTGTCCCGCAGCGAGGTGGCGGCACCGCCGACCTTCCCCGCCTGACGGCGGGCCACGTTGCCGGGCCGCACGGTCTCCCCTAGTTGGTTGACGTCGTAGCTGAGGTTGCTCTGGGTGCGCTCGATGTCCTGGCGGATCTGCTCCGGGTCGTTGCTCATCGGATCTCCTCGTTTCCCTTGAGTGCGTCGGGGATGTCGCGCGCCGTCTCCGTGGTGCGCGGGATTCCCTTGACCTGCTTGATTTCCTGGCGCCCTCGGGCGGCGAGAACGGCTCCGATCACGGCCCAGATGGCCGCCACGATCAACGCCGACCACCCCAGGCCCAGTTGTGTGCCGATGGCCCACCACACGGCCACCGATCCGAAGAGCAGGACCATGTAACCCGCCAGGGCGGCCCCGCCGAACATGCCGGCGCCCTTGCCGGCCTTCTTGGCGGACTCCCGCACCTCCGCCTTGGCCAACTCGACCTCCTGGCGCACCAGGGTCGAGAGGTCGTTGCCGATGCGGCCGACCAACTCACCGACGTCGCTCAACGGTCGGCCGGGGGGCTCGCCACCGGGCTGGGCACCGAGTCGCTCGCCTGTCTCGTGGCTCTGGGTCATGGCACCTGGCCACCTCGGACGGCCTCGTCGGCCGCGGGATAGGCCGGATATGCCGGCCTCTCGGCCGATGCGCCACTCGCCGGCACACCGGTGCTCGTGGACTGACCCGAGGAGCTCTGGTCCTGGTGCTCGGCAGCCAGGCCGCGGCCCATCCTCGAGGCGACGAAGCCGAGTCCGGCCGCGACCGCGAGGAAGGTGCCGGGCTTGCTCCGGGCGAATCCCCTGACCTCCTCGAGCAGGCTGCCCGGGTCACGTCCGTCCAGCCAGCCCGCCAGCTCATGGGCCTTGCTCGATCCCTGGCGCGCGAGGTCTGTCGCGACACCGTTCTGCTCGGACCGGTCTGCCATCGAACCCAACTCGTCGCCGAGCTCACGCAGGCCGCCCGCGACGCGCTGTTGCTGGTGCCCGGCCTGGTCGGTCAGCTCCGCCCGCGTCTGGCGCCAGAGGTCCTGTGCCTGGCGCCCGGCCTCCCCCGTGACGTTGCGCGCCTCGTCCTTGGCCCGATCGGCCACGCGCTGGCCGCCCTCCTGAGCATGCCGCTTCACGTCGCTCGCCTCGTCGCTGGCCACCTCCTTCGTCCCGCGGTCACCGCCGCCCACCTGCTCGGAGCCCAGCGGCCGACCAACCGTTGGACCGTCCGTCACCTGTCCCGACGTGGGTGGAGGCTCCTCCACCGATGGGGTCGGGGGCACTCCCGCAGAGCTCGCTGGGGGTCGTACCCCGATCCCCCGAACCGGGTCGTCGGGAAATCCTTGCTCGCCGTAGTCACTTGTCATCAGACCGTCTCCTTCGCTGGGTCACCCCTCGGAGACCCCCATCTACCCCCCACCTCTCGGCCGAAACCCGTTATCTTGGGCGGATTCGGGGTTTGTTGGACGCAAGTGACGGGTACCCGAATCCCAAGGATGGCGAAGGAGGCCGAGGTCGATGCCCAAGACGACGAAGAGCGGCAAGCCGAAGAAGGGTGAGCTGCCGAGCACGCTGCAGCGCTCGGACGCCAAGGCGCAACGCACCTTTGCCGAAGCACACGACTCGGCAGCCGAGGAATACGGCGAAGGCGAGCGCGCCCACCGGGTGGCGTATGCCGCCCTGAAGCACACCCACGAGAAGGTCGGCGACCACTGGGAGCCCAAGAAGCGCAAGGGGCCCTCGGACGCCAAGGCAGCAGGTGGACGAGGCACGAAGGCCGACACGGCCGGCGGCGTCGATGCGAACGCCAGCAAGAGCCACCTCTACGACCTGGCCAAGAGGCTGAAGGTCCCCGGGCGCTCCACCATGTCCAAGAAGGAGCTGGTCAAGGCGATCGAGAGGGCCAACAACCGCAAGTCCGACCAGGCTCGATCGTCCTGAGGACAGTCGGGCCCTGAAGGGCGTCGAGAGGCCTTCGCGCCCTTCAGGACCGGCGAGGCGCTCCGCGGCGCCGACTCAGCCGCTGTGGCGGGAGGATCCCTCGACCTCGGCGCGCAGCAACCGCAGCGCGCCGAGCGTCGTGTCCCGCACCACCTGCTCGGGATCACCGTCGAAGCGGTGTTGTTCGACCCTGACGTCCCCACCTGAGCAGACGGCGATGAAGACCGTTCCGGGCGGCATGTCCTCCTCCGGATCGGGGCCACCCGCGCCGGTGACGGCCACGGCCACATCTGCGGACAGCAGGTCCAGGACCCCGCGCGCCATCTGACGTGCGCAGGCCTCGGTGACCACCGGCCCCGGCTCGACGTGCAACACCGAGAACTTGACCTGCCGGCTGTAGGCCACCACCCCACCGGCAAACCAGTCGGAGGCCGCCTCCGCCGCCCCGAGGTGACTGGCGATCGCCCCGCTGGTCAGCGACTCGGCGGCGGCCACCCGCGCACCGGTGCGGCGCACGGCCGTCGAGATCGCGGCAGCGACCTCCCTCGATTCCTCGTTCAGCTCACTGGGTCCGGGCATGGACACACACTCTGCCATCGAACCACTACCCCTTGTAGGCGGAGGTGGCGATGCCGTCGAGGATGTAGCGCTGCGCAAAGGCGAATACCAGGATCATGGGCACGGTAGCGATGACCGTTGCCGCGAGCGCGATCTCCCAGTGGTACTCACCCGACAGCGCGAAAGCATCGATGATCTGCTTCAGCCCTCGCGGCATGGTGAAGTAGTCCTCGGTCTGCAGGTAGATCAGCGGCTTCATCAGGTCGGACCAGCTGGCCTGGAGCTCGAAGACGAAGACGATGATCAGGGCCGGCTTGGCCAGCGGGAGTGCGATCCGACGGAACATGCCGAGGTAGGAGCAGCCATCCACCCGGGCGGCCTCGAACAGCTCGCGTGGGATGCCGAGGAAGAACTGGCGCAGCAGGAAGATGTAGAACGCGGAGCCGAAGAGGTTTCCGGCCCAGAGCGGCACCTGGGTGTCCACGAACCCGAGCTTGTTCCAGATCAGGTAGACAGGGATCATCGTCACGGCCCCGGGCAGCATCATCGTCGCGAGGACCAGGCCGAAGATGGCTCCACGAAAGCGGAAACGGAAGTAGGCGAACCCGAAGGCCACCAGTGCGCTGCTCAGGCACACGGTCGTGGCGGCCATCACCCCGACCAGCACCGAGTTGAACAACCACCTCAGCACGGGCGCGACCTGCCACACCTTCTCATAGTTGCTCCACTGGAACACCTCCGGCCACAGCTTGTTGTCGAAGACCTGGCTCTTGGGCTTCAACGAGGCGCTGATCAGCCAGATCAACGGGTAGATGAAGGCCACCGTCGCAGCGGTGAGCACGACGAGGTAGGGAATCCGTCTCCAGGACAAGCCCGCAGACCGCGACGAGGACGACCGTGCGGCCGGATCCGCGGGGACGGCTCCCGGGGCGAACGGCGGCTGCGGCGAGCCCGGTGACGTGGCCGTCGGCGCGGGTTCCACGGGTGGTGTGGACTGGACAGAGCTGGTCACTTGGGTTCGCCCCCCTCGTAGTAGACGAAGTGGTTGCCCACCTTCACCTGGACCACGGTGATCACCACGATGATGACGAACAGCAACCAGGCCATCGCCGAGGCGAAGCCCATGTGGAAGTACTGGAACGCGTTCTGGAACAGGTAGACCATGTAGACGAGGGACTCGTCCGACGCGTTCGCCTTCTGCTGCGGCCCGTAGAACATCGTGTATGCCTGGTCGAACATCTGCATGGCGGCGATGGTGTGGGTGATCACGGTGAAGAAGACCGCCCCCGAGATCATCGGCAAGGTGATGACGAAGAACCGCCGGATCGGGCCCGCTCCGTCCAGCTGCGCCGCCTCGTGCAGCTGCCGCGGCACTCCCTGGAGCGCGGCCAGGTAGATCACGACCGCGCCTCCGAGGCTCCACAGGCTGACGATGGCCAGGGAAGGCTTGAGCCAGTTGGGGTCGGTCGTCCAGTTGGGGCCCGCGATCCCCACGAACGACAGCACCTTGTTGACCAGGCCCTGCTGTCCGTTGAGCAGCAGCAGGAACATCGCGCCGGCCGCGACGGCAGGAGTCATCACCGGCAGGTAGAAGGCGGTGCGGAAGAACCCGGCCGCACGCCCGACCCGGTGCAGCAGGAGCGCGAGCGCGAGGGCCACCACCGTGCCGAGCGGGACGAACATCGCCGCGTAGACGAAGGTGTTGGACAGCGACTTCATCACGCGTGGGTCGCTGAGCAGTTCTCGGTAGTTGGCCGTGCCCACCCCGGTCGGCGGCCGGATCATCGAGTAGTCGGTGAAGGACAGCACCAGGCTGGCGATCATCGGGCCGGCAGTGAAGATCAGGAACCCCAGAACCCACGGCAGGATGAACAGGTAACCCGCTCGGTCACGGTGCCGGCGACGATGTCGCCGGGTGCGCGCGACGCGCCCGGCAGCGGTCGCCTCAGCCATTCTGCGGCGCCTTGTCGAAGGCCCCCTGCGCTTCCTGCTGCGCGCGGTCCAACGCGTCCTTGGCGCTCATCTTGCCGGACAGGGCCCGCTCGACCGCGGCCGCCCAGGCGTTGTCGATCTGCGAGCCGACCGGGGAGGAGGGCAGCGGCTTGGCGACGTCCAGGGTCTTGTAGTAGTTCTCGATGGCCGTGTCGAATCCCTTGTCCCCCGTCGGCTTGAGGTACTTCGCCTTGATCGCCTCGTCGGCAGGCTTGTTGGCCGTGAACAACCCGGTGAAGAACGACTTGTCCTTCTTGACGGTCGCGATCCGCGCCGCAGCCGCCTTCATCCAGGTCTGCTTGTCCGTCATCGTCTTGGCGAACGCGCAGGCCGCGGCGACGTTCTTGGCGCCCTTGGGGATGGCCCATGCGTTCCCGCCGAGGATGCTGATCGGCTGCCCCTTCTTGTCCGTGAACATCGTCGACCCGAGCTGCAGGCCGTTCTTGCGCGAGCTCAACAGGACGTTGACGTACCAGTTCTCGATCGGGAAGGCGACGAGCTGGTCCTTGGTGAACTGGTTCTTCTCACCGAAGAGGTCGAAGCTGTCGCGGAAGGCCTTGTAGTCGCTCCAGCCGCCCTGCATCCGGACCATGTCCATGTTGAACTGCAGCGCCTCGACCGCTTTCGGGTCGTTGAGGTTCGGGGAGCCGTCCTTGTTGATGATCTCGACACCGTTGGCGCGTGCCCACAGGGGGAAGGCGTCGGGGATGTGGGTGTCGTAGCCGATGCGCTGGAGCTTGGAGCCGTCGGACTCGAACAGCCGCTTGGTGGTGGCCTTGAGCGCGTCCCAGTCCTTGGTCTGGATGTCGGCGTCGGTCAGTCCGGCTGCTCGCAGGGCCTTCTCGTTGATCAGGTTGACGCTCACCGTGTAGAACTCGGGGATCCCGTAGACCTTCCCGTTGATCGTCACCTGTTGCATCGCCGCCTCTCGGTACTGCGAGGTGTCGATGTGCTGGTTCTTGACGCAGGTGTTCATCGGCTCGATGGCGCCTTGCGCGGCATACGTGCCGATCAGCTTGCGATCCATGTAGACCACGTCCGGAGCGTTGCCGCTGGACACGGCCGTGAGGAACTGCTGGGCATCGAAGTCGCCCTTGTTCGCGGTGACGTCGACGTCCGGGTAGGCGGCCTTGAACGCGTTCATGCGCGAGCTCGCCACCTCGTCGCCCCCTGAGAAGCCCATGATCTTCAGGGCCCCGGAGGGTGTGCTGGCGCCGCCGCTGCCGCCGCTGCCGCCGCCATTCGTCGTGGGCTCCTGGTCGGATCCTCCGCCCACGCCTGCACAGGCGGACAGCATCAGGGACGAGGTCAGCGTCAGGCCGACGAGAGTGGCCAAAGGTAGCGAACGGGCATGCCTCATGGTGAATTCCCTCCGGTGGCGCTCCGCGGTCGGAGCAACTACCGGCCCGGTACCCAGACCGAACGCCCGAGAAACGCTTCCGGGGAGAAACGTTTGCTCGGGCGTCCGGGTGTGTCCAGCCGAGGGGAAGGGCTCAGCGCAGGACGTGCTGCCCCTCTGCCGGCGCCGCCTCGGGGTCGCTGTCGCCGCCGATGGCGAGGTCACGCCGCTTGGTGATGGTGATGACACCGACCAGGATGGCCAACGCGACGACGGCGATGACGATGCGCAGCACCTGGTGCGAGTCCGCGCCGATCGACATGGTCACGACGGCCGGCGCGATCAGCAGCGACACGAGGTTCATCACCTTGATCAGCGGGTTGATCGCCGGCCCCGCAGTGTCCTTGAACGGATCGCCGACGGTGTCGCCGATGACCGTCGCGGCGTGGGCCTCGGAGCCCTTGCCGCCGTGGGCGCCGTCCTCGACGATCTTCTTGGCGTTGTCCCAGGCCCCACCGGCGTTGGCCAGGAAGACCGCCATCAGGGTGCCCGCACCGATCGCGCCGGCGAGGTAGCCGGCGAGCGCGCCGACGCCCAGGCCGAAGCCCACGACCACCGGGGCCAGGACGGCCAGCAGGCCGGGGGTCGCCAGCTCACGCAGCGAGTCCTTGGTGCAGATATCGACGACGCGCGCGTAGTCGGGCTTCTCGGTGTAGTTCATGATGCCCGGGTGGTCGCGGAACTGGCGGCGCACCTCGAAGACGATGGCGCCCGCGGCTCGGGTGACGGCGTTGATCGCCAGCCCGGAGAACAGGAAGACCACCGCCGCACCGATGAGCACACCCACGAGCGTGTTGGGCGAGACGACCTCCACACTCAGCATCGACGCGCTGATACCGGAGGTGTCCACACCCGTCATCGTGCTCAGGGCTTCTCGCACCGAGTCGGTGAACGAGCCGAACAGCGCGGTCGCGGCGAGCACCGCCGTCGCGATCGCGATGCCCTTGGTGATGGCCTTGGTCGTGTTGCCCACGGCGTCGAGCTCGGTGAGGATCTGCGCACCCTCGTCGTGCACGTCTCCGGACATCTCGGCGATGCCCTGGGCGTTGTCCGAGACCGGTCCGAAGGTGTCCATCGCCACGATGACACCCACCGTGGTGAGCAGGCCGCAGCCCGCGAGCGCCACGAGGAACAGCGCCAGGATGGTGGAGCCCATGCCGAGCAGGAAGGCCAGGTAGACGGCCGCGCCGATGATGACCGCGGTGTAGACGGCCGACTCGAGGCCGACCCCGATCCCGGACAGGACCACCGTCGCAGCGCCGGTCAGGGACGTGCGGGCCACGTCCATCGTGGGCCGCTTGTCGGTGCCGGTGAAGTGGCCGGTGAGCCACAGGATGATGCCGGCCAGGATGATGCCGAGGATCACGGCCGCACTGGCGATGAGCCGGGGGTCACCGCCGAGCTGGGCGATCTGGGTGTTGGTCAGGCCCTCGAAGTCGGCGAACGAGCTGGGCAGGTAGATGAACGCGGCCAGCGCACACAGGCCCGCGGAGATGAGTGCCGACACGTAGAAGCCGCGGTTGATGGCCACGAGGCCGTTCTCGCCGGCCCGGGGCTTGGTGACGTAGACGCCGAGCATCGCCGTGATGGCGCCGATGGCGGGCACGATCAACGGGAAGACCAGACCGGACTCCCCGATCGCGGCCTTGCCCAGGATGAGCGCGGCGACCAGCGTCACGGCATACGACTCGAACAGGTCGGCGGCCATGCCGGCGCAGTCGCCGACGTTGTCGCCCACGTTGTCCGCGATGGTGGCGGCGTTGCGCGGGTCGTCCTCGGGGATGCCCGCCTCGACCTTGCCCACCAGGTCGGCGCCGACGTCGGCGGCCTTGGTGAAGATGCCACCGCCGACGCGCATGAACATCGCGAGCAGCGCGGCGCCGAAGCCGAAGCCCTCCAGCACCTTGGGGGCGTTGCCCTTGTAGAGCAGCACCACGACACCGGCGCCCAGCAGACCCAGGCCCACGGTCGCCATACCGACGACGCCTCCGGTGCGGAAGGCGATGCGCATGCCCTCGTCACGGCCGCTGGTCCGCGCGGCCGAGGCGACGCGGACGTTGGCCTTCACGGCCAGGCTCATGCCGAGGTAGCCGATAGCGGCGGAGAAGACGGCGCCGATGACGAAGAAGATCGAGCGGCCGATCCGCACACCGCCGGTGTCGGCGGGCAGCGCGAGCAGGACGAAGAAGACCACCACGACGAAGATCGACAGGGTGCGGAACTGCCGCTGCAGGTAGGCCTGGGCGCCCTCCTCGACGGCCGCGCCGATCTCCTGCATCTTCGGCGTGCCCGGGTCGGCCTTGAGCACCTCCCCGCGGAACTTCACCCCCATCCCCAGCGCGATGAGTCCGATGATCGCCACGACGGCGACCACGGTCAGGTTGCCTCCTCCGAGCGACAGGGAGCTCCCGTCAACAGATGGCATCAAACCCGGCATGCGGTTCCTCCTACGGGCAGGGTCCAAACGCGTGGGGCACGCGTGGCTGCCGTCACTCTATGGGGCGAGTGAACACGAGGACAGGGCGGGATTAGAAAATTGTGCCCACAAGCCACGGGATGAATGGGCCGCGGAGCTCCGGCTGAGGTGGGAGCGAGCGGCTCAGACGAGGCTCGCGACGGCGTCATCGACGCTGTCGAAGATCTGGAAGACCTTGTCGAGTCCGGTGATCGCGAAGACCTTGAGGATGCGCTCGGAGCGGCACACCAGGCGCAGGGTGCCCTCGTGCGACCGGACCATCTTGAGCCGACCGACGAGCACGCCGAGGCCCGTGGAGTCCATGAACGCCACGTCCTGCAGGTCGATGACCAACTGTCGACGGCCCTCCGCGATCTGCTCGTCGAGGCGCTCGCGCAGCTGGGGAGCGGTGTAGACGTCGATCTCGCCGCCGACCGCGATCACGGTGACTTCGCCGTGGTCAGCGGTGGAGATGGACAGGTCCACGGACGGCTCCTTGCCTGTGTTGCCGTTGAGATGAGATCGTCGGTCACTGGCCGCGGGCGTGCCCCGCTGCAAGGCCCAGCCTAGAGCGCGCGGGCGACGAACGCGACATACGGTGGGTGCAGCCATGACCATCGACATCGACGGCGACCTCGCGGCCGCCCCCACGAGCACGCTGCGCCGGCTGTCCCGCGGCACCCGCAGCGAGCGGCTCCTGCACGTGCAGCACGTTCCGGCGCGGGCGGAGGTGCGCGCGCCCTGGCCGGACTGGGTCAACCCGCAGGTGCACGCGGCGCTGGCCGGGGACGGGATCAGCGGGCTGTGGTCGCACCAGCGCGAGACCGCGGACCTGGCCCGGGCCGGGCAGCACGTGGTCGTCTCGACCGGGACGGCGTCGGGCAAGAGCCTCGGCTACCTGCTGCCGGTCCTCTCCGACCTGGTGGACGGCGCGACGGCGGCCTCGGGCCGCGGTGCGACGGCGCTCTACCTGTCACCCACCAAGGCGCTCGCCGCCGACCAGCGCGCACGTCTGGACGGGTGGGCGATCCCCGGGCTACGGGCCGCCACGTATGACGGGGACACCCCCGCGGAGGAGCGGCGCTGGATCCGCGACCACGCGCACTACGTGCTCACCAACCCGGACCTGGTGCACCACTCCCTGCTGCCGGGGCACGAGCGCTGGGCACCGTTCCTGCGCGCCCTGCGCTACGTCGTGATCGACGAGTGCCACGTCTACCGCGGACTCTTCGGATCCCACCTCGCCGTGCTGCTGCGGCGGCTGCGCAGGGTCGCTGCCCGGTATGGCGTGTGCCCGACCTTCGTGCTCGCCTCCGCCACCGTCGCCGACCCGGCGCAGCACGCGGGCGCGTTGCTGGGGCAGCCGGTCCGGGCGGTCACGAGGGACGGTTCTCCACGCGAGTCCCTCACCTTCGGGTTGTGGGAGCCGGCGCTGGTCGAGGGAGGCGGCGAGCACGACGCACCGCACCGCCGCAGCGCCGTCGCGGAGAGCGCGGACCTGCTGGCCGACCTGGTGCTCGACGGGGTGCAGACGGTGGCCTTCGCCCGGTCCCGGGTCGGGGTCGAGGTGCTGGCCACGGCGGCGCGGCGGACGGTCGGGCAGGTGGACGCGGCGCTGGAGGGCACGATCGCGGCCTACCGCGGGGGCTACCTGCCCGAGGAACGACGCGCGCTCGAGCAGGCGCTGCGGTCGGGGACCCTGCGCGGGCTGGCCGCGACCAACGCGCTGGAGCTCGGCATCGACGTGAGCGGACTGGACGCGGTGGTCCTGGCCGGATGGCCCGGCACGCGGGCGTCGCTGTGGCAGCAGGCGGGCCGTGCGGGGCGACGGGGCTCACCCTCCCTCGCGATCCTGGTCGCTGCGGACGACCCGCTGGACACCTACCTCGTGCACCATCCGGCGGCGCTGTTCGACCAGCCGGTGGAGGCGGCCGTGGTCGACCCGGACAACCCCTACGTGCTCGGGCCGCACCTGGCCGCCGCCGCGGCCGAGCTGCCTCTCACCGAGGCCGACGGTGACTACTTCGGGCCCGGGATGCTGCCGCTGCTGGACGAGCTGGCGTCGCGCGGCGTGCTGCGCCGACGACGCTCGGGGTGGTACTGGACCCGGCCGGACCGTGCCACCGACCACGTCTCGCTGCGGGGCAGCGGCGAACCCGTGGTGCGGATCGTCGAACGGTCCAGTGGACGGGTGCTGGGGACGGTCGACGGGGAGCGGGCGCACAGCACCGCGCACACCGGCGCGGTCTACCTGCACCAGGGCGAGCCGCACGTCGTCACCCAGCTGGACCTCGAGGACGCGAGCGCGCTGGTGGTGCGCGGAGATCCGGGATGGTCGACGCAGGCCCGGACCACGAGCAGCTTCGTGCTGGGCCGGACCGAGCTGTGCTGCGAGTGGGGGCCGGTCGGGCTGGCGTTCGGCAGCGTGTCGGTGACCTCGCAGGTCACGTCCTTCCTGCGCCGGCTGCCGTCCGGCGAGGTGCTCGGGGAGCACCCGCTCGACCTGCCGCCGCGGACGCTCGCGACCAAGGCCGTGTGGTGGACGATGCCGGAGGACCTGCTCGCCGCGGCCGGCATCGGAGAGACCGATATCCCGGGCGCGGCCCACGCCGCAGAGCACGCCGCCATCGGCATGCTGCCGCTAGTGGCGACCTCCGACCGGTGGGACGTGGGCGGCGTCTCGACGGCGCTGCACCCGGACACCGGCCTGCCGACGATCCTGGTCTACGACGGCCACCCGGGCGGCGCGGGCTTCGCCGAGCGGGGCTTCGACCGGGCCGTGACCTGGCTGACCGCCACCCGCGACGCGATCGCGGCCTGTGAGTGCCGCGCCGGGTGTCCCTCCTGCGTCCAGTCGCCCAAGTGCGGCAACGGCAACGAACCGCTCGACAAGGCCGGGGCGATCCGGCTGCTCGACGCCGTGCTCCGACACGCGCCTTCCGAGTCGAGCCGACCACGCGCCTGAGCTCGGCTAACCCGCTGGAGGCGGCCCGGCGCGGGCACGCGCGACGGCTTCGGGGAGGGCGGCCACGGAGGGCGGCACCGCCGCCTCCACCTGGATCGCGCCGCCTGAGACGGCGCACTCGGCGAGCCGCGCGGCGTTCGCCCGGACGATGACACCCGCGACCGCGCACGCCTCGCCAGCCGGTGCGCCCCGCAGCACAGCAGACGCTCCCGCCAGCGCCCCGAGGTCAGCGGCCGACCGCGCGCGGTGGCTGGCGACGACCGCGCTGCCGAGCACCAGGGCGGCCACTCCCAGGCTGACCAGGACACCGATCACGCCCATGGCCAGCACGGTGGCGGATCCTCGGTCGCGCCCGGTCCGTTGGACGCCTGGAGCCGTCGACCGTCGAACACTCGACGGCCAGCGTGCAGCACGGCCCGGGTGGAAGGCCACCCACCGACGCGGCTGGGCGCCAACGGGGCTCACGGCGCCGGCCCTCCGACCTCGAGTGGTGCCGAAGCCGTCGCCGCCGGCGCGAACGACTCCGGCAACAGCGCCCCCACCATCCGGGCGCGCGCCCTCACCGACACCCGGACCGCTCCCCCGTTTCGGCTCACCTCGACAGTGGCACCGTCGGGAGCGGCTTGTCTCACAAGCGCGCGCACGGTGCCCGACGGCTCACCCCGCGCGGCGGCCCGCGCGCCCAGTCGGGCTGCGTCGACGCACCGCACCTGGTCGATCACCAGCCCGACCCCGCCGAGCAGGACACCGAGCAGCAGGACCACGACCGGGAACACGGCAGCGAGCTCTGCGGTCACCATGCCCCGGTCGGGCCTGCGGACCATCAGGAGGCGATCGCCAAGGCGCTGGTGATCACCTTGGACAGCGCGCTGCGAACCGCGTCCGAACGCACGATGGCGATCAGCACGGCAGCGAAGCTGCACGCGGCAAGCGTGCCCACGGCATACTCCGCCGTCGACATACCTGCCTCGACGCCACGACGCGCCGCCGTCCATCGGGCGTACCATCGTGCACCCACCGATCGCCCGTGCCCGGTTGTCCTGCGGGTCATGGACTTGGTCATGAATCGCTCCTTCCACGAGGTGAACTGACCTTCATCGTGGAAGCCGCGCGCTCGCCGCGGAACCGGAGTTGGCCCGTCTGTGCATCGCGTGGTCTGGCGCGGCCCGACTGTGGATGACGCGGGCGACGACCAGCCGAATTCCCTGTGACGGGCCGATTCGCGCTGTGTATCATTTGATACATGAGTGAAGTGGAACGGACCATCGCCGCGGACACGGACCGCGTGTGGCAACTGCTCAGCGACCTCGACAACTGGGACCAGATGCTGCCCACGATGCAGCGGGTCACGCGCCTTGGCACCAAGGGCCCGCTGGGCGTGGGAACTCGGTTCGAGGTTCAACAGCCGGGCCTGCGCCGGGCGGTGTATGAGATCACCGATTGGCAGCCGGGTCGCGGATTCACCTGGCGCTCAACGGCGCCCGGGATACGGACCGCGGCGCCCCACTGGCTCGCTCCGCAGGACGAAGGAACCCGGCTGGTCCTGGGGATCGACTGGTCGGGGCCGTTGACCGGGCTCGTCCGTCTGCTCTTGGGTTCGAAGGTTCGCCGGATGGTCGAGCAGGAAGCCGACACCTTCACCCGATTGGCAGAGCGTGCCGGCCGGCCCGACTGAGCATCCTCGAGAGGTACTGCTGGGCCGGATCGTGGAGTGGTTCGCGGACAACGGCGTACTCGACACCAGCATGCGCACGCTCGCGGCCGGCGTCGGCACGAGCAACCGGATGCTCAACTACCACTTCGGATCCCGGGACCGGCTCTTGTCGGCGGTGATCGAGCGGGTCTGCGAGGCGGAGCGGGATGCGCTCGACCAGTTCCTCCGCGACACCAGCGATCCCGTCGATGCCGGCACGAGGTACTGGTCCCACGTCGCCGAGACGGCCAGCGCCTTCGCTCCGCTGTTCTACGAGCTGTCGGTGCACGCCATGTACGGCAAGGAGTATGCCGAGGGGTTGCGCGACATCCTGACCGATGCCTGGTTGGCCGGATTTACCCAAGGCTTCGCCAGGCTCACCGACAGTGCCCACGCCGAGCGGCTGGCTCGGCTGAGCCTGGCCGTGGGCCGCGGCGTGCTCTTCGAGGTGGCGCTGACGGGCGACCGTGCCGCGGCCGACACGGCGATCGAGGAGTTCACCGCGCTGATCAGGCACGCCCTCGACCCACCCCTCGACCCCACCCCGTGACCGGGAACGGCACCGCGCGCCGGTACGGGAGGTGCCGGGCTGACCTGCAGACGGCCCCTCAGCGCATCCGCTTCGGCTACACCTCCGCCGACGGGGACAGGACGGACCGGTATGTCGAGCCGCACCGCCTGGTCTCGATCGGTCGCCGTTGGTACCTCGTCGCCTACGACCCGGGCCGGCACGACTGGCGCAGCTTCCGGCTCGATCGGATGGACGAGCCGTCCAGCACCGGCGAACCGTTCCGACCGCGCGAGCTCCCCGCCGTCGACGCGGCGACCTACGTGCCCTCCGGGATCGAGCAACAGACTCGCCCACACGGGGTGATCGCGCTCGTCGAGGCACCAGAAGCCCTGCTGCGAGAGCGGATCGGCGCCTGGGCTGACATCCGGGCCGTTGACGAGGGCCGCTGCCGAGTGACCATGACGGCCGACTCGCTCGAATGGCCGGCTATGGCGCTGGGCGTCACCGGAGCGCCGTTCACCCTCGAGTCCCCGGCCGCGATGCGCGACCTCCTCACCGACTGGTCCGCTCGGTTCGGTGCCGCCGCCACATGACTCGCCGGTCGAACGCCGGGCCATGCGCAGGTCTCCAGCCCCGCAGGGTTTCTCAGACGAGGAAACAGAAGACGAACACCGCGAGGCACAGGAGCAGCATGCCGATGGCGTTGACGAACAGGTTGCGGCCGAGGTCCCGGGCGCGAACGTGCATGGAGATCGCCACCAGGAAGTAGAGGATCAGGCATCCCGTCGTCACCGGCCCGAGCCAGGGCACCCAGATGCCCGCCAGGAGGCCCGCGGCCGCGGCGAGCTTGATCGGGGCCATCATCGGCCAGTACCTGCGTGGCCACCCCACCTCGGCAAAGCACCGGGCGATGAAACCCACCGGCTTCCAGCACAGAGCTGCGTCGACCACGCACACGATCGCGAGGAGGACAACCGGCCAAGCCGGTTCGGGTAGTGCGTGCATGAAGCGACCGTACCATACGGTATGGTATGGTCGCTTCATGACAGCCCGGGACCGCTGGATCGATGAAGGCATGACCGCTCTCCGCGAGGGCGGGGCCGCAAACGTCCGCGTCGATCGCATCGCCGCGAGCCTCGGGCTGACCAAGGGCTCCTTCCACCATCACTTCCGCGGCGTCAACGACTTCCACCGGGCGCTGCTGCGTCGATACGAGCTCGACTCCAAGGACGCCATCGAGGGCGCCGCGAGGGCCGGCGCCGACCTTCCGGCCGAGCAGGCGCTCACGGCACTTCCCACCCGGGCCGCCCTCGACCCGCGTCTCGAGGCGGCCATCCGGGGATGGGCGCTGGAGAACGAGGAGGCCGGCTCCACCCAGGCCCGTGTCGACTCCGCCCGCCTCGACGCCCTCGTGGACCTGTGGCAGCGCATCCTCCCCGACCCCGCACGGGCCCGGACCGCCGCCCTCGTACCCCACTTGCTCACCATCGGTGCCTCGGTGGCGAAGCCGACCCTCACCCAAGCGGAGCTGGACGACGTGTTCGCCCTCCTGGTGTCCCTCGTCCCCGCAGTGAGGTAGTCGAGGTGGTCCGGCGGCGGGTCCAGCCCACTGCACCTACGCCCGCCCAGCGGATGACTGGCTACTCGCGGGTTTCGTAAGATTCCCTCCGGGTACCAGAGCCACTTCAAGGCACATCGGATCCCGTCCGGCCGTGCGTGAGCGCGGAGGACCGCGGATAGGAGGACAACCATGTTGCTGCCACAACCTCGGGGGCCGATCAGCCACGGTGTCGTGCGGCTGCTGAAGGACGACCGGGACGAACCGGCTGCCCTCACCGGCGGGGACGAGGGGGACCTGCAGGACGACGACCTGCAACTGGCGCTGTGGATGCTGTTCGAGCTGCACTACCGCGGCTTCGCCGATGTGCCCGCGGGCCGGGAGTGGGACCTCGACCTCCTTCGCCTACGAGCCGAGCTGCAGGAGCGGCTCGAGCAGGAGCTGCGCTCGCGAACGGCAACCGCCGTTGCCGAGGCGCTCACCGTGCCGGAAGCGGACTTCCCCGAAAGGCTGACCGCCCTGATCGACGCCGCAGACGGACCGTCCGTTGCGGCCTACCTGCAGCGCGACGCCACGCGGGACCAGGTGGTGGACTTCATGCGTCAACGCAGCATCTACCACCTCAAGGAGTCCGACCCCTACTCGTTCGTCCTCCCCCGGCTCGAGGGAGCTCCCAAAACGGCGCTCGCCGAGCTGCAGTATGACGAGTACGGCGCGGGGCTGCCGCACCGGCTGCACCAGACCATGTTCGGAGACGCCCTGGAAGGATGCGGTCTCGACCGCGAATACGGCGCCTACATCGACCAGGCCAGCGCCCTGACCCTCGCGACGAGCAACGTCGCCTCGCTCTTTGCGCTCCAGCGGCGGTTGCGCGGCGCGGCGCTCGGCCACTTCGCGGCCTTCGAGTCCACGAGCTCGGTGCCCTGCCGCAAGATTGCCCGCGGGATCCGGCGGGTCGGTCTGCCCGATGTGGTGGCGGCCTACTTCGACGAGCACGTGGAGGCAGACGCCGTGCACGAGCAGGTCGCCGTCCGGCACATCTGTGGCGCCCTGGTCGAACAGGAGCCCGCGCTTGCCGAGGACGTCCTCTTCGGAGCCGCCGCCTGCCTGGCCGTCGACGCCCTGGCCGGGGAGCGGCTGCTGGCGTCCTGGGCGTCCTCGGACTCACCCCAGGGTGAGTCGTCACTCACGCGCGCCGCCGCGTCCCCCACTTCCGGATGACCTCGAGGAGATCCCCATGACTTCCACGGACCGCGAGGTGACGGTCGAGCAGTGTCCCGGCGGCCCGCTCCTGGTGCGCGGAGCCGACATCATCCGCGACGCGGAAGGGACCGCCCACGACGTGACTCGACCGCTGGTGGCGGTTTGTGCCTGTGGGAAGACCGGACGACCCCCATGGTGCGACGGGACCCACAAGGCGCTTCGGCGGCCCACGTGAGCGCCGCCGAAGCGGTGGACTTCGGTGGCCTGCGCATCAGCTTCGACCACCGGGTGCTACGTCCACGTTCGTGGACGGCCGCGCAGTCGCACTGGGCCAGCGACCTGCTGCGCACCGCTCCGGCGGGGCACGTGCTGGAGCTGTGCACCGGTGCGGGACAGCTCGGCCTGCTGGCCGTCGCCGGCACCGACCGACGACTCGTGGCGGTCGACGTGAGTCCCGCTGCGGTGAGCCTTGCACGCGCCAATGCCGAAGCGGCCGGACTCGCCGAGCAGGTGGAGATCCGGCAGGGGAACCTCGACGAGACGCTCGACCCCGACGAGCAGTTCGCCGTCATCATCGCCGACCCACCGTGGGTCTCTCGCGCAGATGTTGCGCGGTACCCCGAGGACCCGGTGCTGGCCATCGACGGCGGCACACATGGCCTGGACCTGGCCCTCCGCTGCCTGGACGTGATCGAGCACCACCTGGCCGATGGCGGCTCGGCGGTCCTGCAACTCGGCACACTGGCGCAGGTCGCTCGCGTTCAAGCGTCAGTCTCGGCGGCGACGCACCTGCGCGTCGTGGAACACCGCGAGTTCCCGGATCACGGGGTGCTCGTCCGCATCGACCGGTCCTCGGGCTGAACGGCCCCGCGTCCCTCAGTGGACAGGATTGAGTCGATCCCGCGGCACCGCTCCACCAGTCCTTTGAACAGGCCCTGGTCGGTCCGGGCCTCGGGGTGCCACTGCACCCCGAGCCAGAAGTCGCGGTCCTCGCGTTCCATCGCCTCGAGGGTGCCGTCCGCGGCGTGGGCGGTGGGGGTGTAGCCGGGGTGGGTGATCACTGCTTGGTGGTGGTGGCAGGCGACCTGCACCTGGGGGCCGATCAGCGCGGCGATCCGGGAGCCGGCGACCGTGTCGACCGCGATGGTGCCGTAGACGTCCCCGCCGGGTGAGTGTCCCTCGTGCGACACGACGTCCGGGAGGTGTTGCTCGAGCGAGCCGCCGGCGTGCACGGCCATGACCTGCATCCCCCGGCAGACTCCGAGCACCGGCAGCGTCTGGTCCTCGGCGGCGTCGAGCAGCGCGATCTCCCAGCCGTCGCGGTCGGCTCGCGGCGCGCCGGTCCGCTGCTGCGGCCGCTGGCCGTAGCGGCCCGGATCGATGTCCGCGCCGCCGGCGATGACCAGGGCATCCAGGCGGGACACCACCTCGGCTGCCGCCTCGGGGTCGTCGGTCGGCGGCAGGAGGACCGGCACCCCGCCGGCGAGGGTGACCGCCCGTGCATACTCGGCGTTGAGCAGGTCCGCCTGGGCGTGCCACACGCCCCAGCGGGCCTGCTCCCGGTAGGTCGAGATCCCGATGACCGGTCGCATGTCAGAGCGGCGTCACGTAGGCGCCGGAGATGCCGCCGTCGACCAGGAAGGTCGAGGCGGTCATGAAGCTCGACTCGTCGGATGCCAGGAACAGCACGGCGTTGGCCATCTCCTGTGGCTCGCCGAAGCGGCCCATCGGCACGTGCACCAACCGGCGCTGCGCCTTCTCGGGGTCGTCGGCGTAGAGCTGCTGGAGCAGCGGGGTGTTGACCGGCCCCGGGCACAGCGCGTTGACCCGCACCCCCTGCCGGGCGAACTGGACTCCGAGCTCGCGGGTCATGGACAGCACCCCGCCCTTGGAGGCGGAGTAGGAGATCTGCGAGGTCGCCGCACCCAGCACCGCCACGAAGGAGGCCGTGTTGATGATCGAGCCCTTGCCCTGCTCGAGCATGTAGGGCAGCGCCGCCTTGCAACACAGGTAGACGCTGGTGAGGTTGACCTCCTGCACCCGGCGCCACGCGTCGAGGTCGGTGTCGAGGATGGAGTCGTCCTCCGGCGGTGAGATGCCCGCGTTGTTGAAGGCGATGTCCACCGATCCGTAGGTCTCCTTGGCGGTGCGGAACAGCGCGTCCACCTGCTCCTTGTCCGTGACGTCGGTGGCGACGAACGTTCCGGACACCCGCTCGGCCACCGCGGCGCCGCGCTCCTTGTCGACGTCACCGATCACGACCTTGGCGCCCTCCTGCGCGAAGCGCTCCACGGTCGCCAGCCCGATCCCCGAGCTCCCCCCGGTGATCACTGCCACCTTGCCCTCGAGCCGTCCGGTCACGATGTCGCCTCCTCGTGTGCGATGAACACGTTCTTCTCCTCGGTGAACGCGTCCGGTGCGTCCGGCCCGAGCTCCCGGCCGAGGCCGGACTGCTTGTAACCCCCGAAGGGCGTCCAGTAGCGCACGGCACTGTGCGAGTTCACGCTGAGGTTGCCGGCCTCCACCCGCCGCGCGACGCGCAGCGCCCGTCCGACGTCGCGGGTGTAGATCGAGCCGGACAGCCCGTATTCCGTGTCGTTGGCCATCGCGACGGCCTCCGCCTCGTCGGAGAAGGGCAGCACGGCCACCACCGGCCCGAAGACCTCCTCGCGCCAGACCCGGTCGTCGGTGGAGCGCGGAGCGACCACCGTCGGTGGCACCCAGAACCCGTCGCCGTCCGGCGCCGGACCCGTGCACACCACGTCGACGTCGTCGAGGTAGCCGCGCACCGAGTCCCTCTGGTGCGCGGAGATCAACGGACCCATCTCGCTGCCCCGGTCGGCGCCGGGGTCGGTCACGACCATGCCCTGCACCGCCTTGCCGAGCTGCTCGAGGAACTGCTCGTGCACCGACTCCTGCACCAGGATCCGCGACCGCGCGCAGCAGTCCTGCCCCGCGTTGTCGAACACCGCGTAGGGCGCCGTCGCCGCGGCCTTGGCCAGGTCGGCGTCGGCGAACACGATGTTGGCGCTCTTGCCACCCAGCTCGAGCGTGCACCGCTTCACCTGCTCGGCGCAGCCCGCCATGATCTTCTTGCCCACCGCGGTCGACCCGGTGAAGCAGACCTTGCGCACCAGCGGGTGGGTGACGAACCGCTCACCCACCACCGAGCCCTTGCCCGGTATGACGGTCAGCACCCCCTCGGGCAGGCCCGCCTCGAGCGCCAGCTCACCGATGCGGATCGCCGTCAAGGGGGTCAGCTCGGCCGGCTTGAGGACCACCGTGTTGCCCGCCGCCAGGGCCGGGGCCATCCCCCAGCCCAGGATCGGCATCGGGAAGTTCCACGGCACGATGATGCCGACCACGCCCAGCGGCTCGCGGAAGGTGATGTCCACCCCGCCCGGCACCGGGATCTGCCGGCCGAAGAGCCGCTCCGGCGCCGCCGAGTAGTAGTTCAGGACGTCGCGGACGTTGCCCGCCTCCCAGGTCGCGTTGCCCCAGGTGTGCCCGGCGTTGCGCACCTCCAGCTCGGCCAGCTCGTCGATGTGCTCGTCGACCACCGAGGCGAACCGTCGCAGCAGGCGCGCCCGCTCGCCGGGGGCCAGGTCGCGCCACGGCGGGAACGCCGCCGCGGCCCGCTCGATGGCGGCATCGGTGCGGTCGACGTCGGCCAGCTCCACCTCCGTCACCGGGCTGGCGGTGGACGGGTTGATGACCGTGTAGGTCGTGCTCACGTGCGCTCTCACATCCTCTCGAAGCCGCGGCGCAGCTCCCAGTCGGTCACGGCGGCGTCGAACGCGGCGAGCTCGACGTCGGCCATGTTGGTGTAGTGGTCGACGACGGTGTCGCCGAAGGCCTTCCGGGCAAGGTCGGATCCGTGGAACGCATCGCGGGCCTCGCGCAGCGTCTTGGGCACGTGCGGCCTCCCCGAGGTGTAGGCGTTGCCGGTCAGCTCCTCGTCGAGCTCGAGCTCGTGGTCGATGCCGTGGAACCCTCCGGCCAGCATCGCCGCCAGCGCCAGGTAGGGGTTGACGTCGCCACCGGGCACCCGGTTCTCCATCCGCGCCCCCGCTCCGTGCCCGACCAACCGCATGGCGCAGGTCCGGTTGTCCGTGCCCCAACCGATCGTGGTCGGCGCGAACGAGCCGTCGGCAAACCGCTTGTAGGAGTTGATGTTCGGCGCATACAGCAGCGTGAAGTCGGTCATCGTCGCCAGCACCCCGGCCACGAACTGGTCATACAGCCTGCTGCGCCCACCGGTCTCCTCGTCCCAGAAGACCAGCGACCCGTCGGTCCCCCGCAGCGACAGGTGGATGTGGCAGGAGCTGCCCTCCAGGTGGTTGTACTTGGCCATGAAGGTCAGCGACTTGCCGTGCTGCGCCGCGATCTCCTTGGCCGCGGTCTTGTAGACCGCGTGGTTGTCCGCGATGTGCTTCGCCTCGTCGTAGAGGAACCCGATCTCGTGCTGGCCGGGGTTGCACTCCCCCTTGGCCGACTCGACGTCCATACCGGCGCCGTACATGTGGTTGCGGATGTCCCGCAACAGCGGCTCCACCCGCGTGGTCCCCAGGATCGAGTAGTCCACGTTGTACTGGTTCGCCGGCGTCAGGACGCGGTAACCGCGGTCCCACGCCTGCTCGAAGGTGTCCTCGAAGACGATGAACTCCAGCTCGGTGCCGGCCAGCGCGACGTAGCCGTCCGCGGCCGCACGCTCCAGCTGCGCCGACAGGATCCGCCTCGGGGACTGCTCCACCCACCGGTGGTCCATCCAGGCCAGGTCGCACTGGATCATCGCCGTCCCCGGCAGGTGCGGCAGCAACCGGATCGTGTCGTAGTCGAGGACGAACTCCATGTCCCCGTAACCCTTCTCCCACGAGGTCATCTCATAGCCCGCCACCGTGTTCATCTCCACATCGGCCGCCAGCAGGTAGTTGCACCCCTCCGTGCCGTGGTCGACCACTTGGTCGAGGAAGTACTGCGCGTGCAGCCGCTTGCCCTTCAAACGCCCCTGCATGTCGGTGAACGCGACGATGACGGTGTCGACCGCCCCGTCATCGATGCGGGCACGTAGCTGCTCCAGCGAGAGCAGCCGGTCGTTGCTGCGGATCGAACTCATCATGATCTCCTTCGGGCCTCAGCCCAACAGGCCGCGAAGCAGGGCCGCGGTGTCGTCGCAGTGCTGCTCCATACTCCGCCGGGCCCGAGAGGGGTCGCCGGCGATGATGGCGCGCACGATGGCTTCGTGCTGGGCGTCGGAGTGCTCGATGTTGACGCTCAGCACCGGGATGGCGGTCAGCAGCGTGTGCAGGTCCGCCTGGGACCGGGTGACCGCATCGATGATGTGCGGCGAACCGGTCAGGGTGGCGATCCCCAGGTGCAGCCTCGAATCGGCCTGCCGGTGGGCCCGCCGGCCCTGCGCCCTCGCCACATCCGCCAGGGCCGCCCTCAACATGGTCCGCTGCTTGTCCGACAGCGGACGAGAAGCAGCCACGTGGCACGCCCCCGCCTCCACGACCCGGCGAAACACCAACGAGTCCAACAGCTCCTCGCGTCGCTCACCCAGGTCAGGCGGACTGGTCGGCACGATCTCCGGCAGCGCCAGCACCCGCGTGCCGCCGCCCCGACCGCGCACACTCTGCAACAGGCCGGCCGTGCGCAGGGCAGCGATCGCCTCCCGCAGCGTGGCCCGTGACACCCCCATCCGCGCCGCCAGCTCCCGCTCCGGCGGGAGCGTGCTGCCCTTGGGGTAGACACCCAGCCTGATCGCAGTGGCCAGCTGCTCGAAACAGCCCTCGAAACCGTGGTGGGCCCGGACCGGACGCAGCATGACCTCCATCAACGGTTCGGACTCCATCGACGGGTCCGCCTGGGCGGCCTGACCGTTCACGACTCGAGCGCCCCCTCCGGGTCGCCCTCCTCCAACACCCTCTCCGGGTCCGCCGCGTTGTGGTCCTCGGGCGAGGCGCCGTGCATGAACCGGTTGCGGCCGCCGAGGAACCAGGAGATCGTCGCGAAGAGGAACACGACGAGCACCGCGATCGGTGCGTAGTTGAAGGTGTCCACGGTGATCGGCTTGCTCGGGGGCAGGACGAACATCACCACGATGACACAGACCCACACGACCGCAACCCACCCGATCACCGGGCTCCAGCGGCCGAGGTTCCACGGACCGGGCGTGAAGTGCTCCGCCCGCCGGCGCAGGAAGACCGGCACGACATACGCGATGTAGAGGCCGATCACGGCGATCGACGTCACCGCGAGGTATGCCGTCTGGTTGAACAGGGCGGGTAGCGCGAGCAGGATCGACAGGACGACGCAGAACCAGATCGAGTTGGTCGGCGTGCCCGTCCGCACGTTGACCTTGGCCCAGAGCCTCGAGCCGGGCAGCGCGTTGTCGCGCGAGAAGGCAAAGGTCATGCGGGAGTTCGCGGTCACGGAGGCCATCCCGCAGAAGAACTGGGCGACGCACACGATGAACAGCAGGAACTTGGCCACGCCTGGGCTGCCGAGGGCGTCGAGGAACACCTGGGCGGGCGGCAGGCCGGTGTCGGTGGCGGCGAGCTTGCTCAGTCCGGCGGCGCTGCCGTCCGGGATGGCCGCGGTGATCGAGTAGAGCAGGATGAACCCGCCGATGATCGACACCACCACGCTCATCACGATGCCGCGCGGCGCACTGGTCGCGGCCGACTTGGTCTCCTCCGCGACGTGGGCGGACGCGTCATACCCCGTGTAGGTGTACTGGGCCATCAGCAGGCCCATGAAGAAGACGTATGGCGTGAAGCCCCAGCCGGTCTCGTTGTGCCACCCGGTCAGGGTCCAGCCGACGCTCTGGTGGTGCTCGGGGAGCAGCCAGAGGAAGCCGACGATGACGAGGACGCCGACCACGTGCCACCACGCGGAGACCATCGACAGCAGGCTGACCAGGTTGACGCCGAAGGTGTTGAGCAGCGCGTGCGCCACGATGATCGCGATGAACAGCAGGAAGACGCGTCCGGGTGTGACCTGGACGCCCCACACGAGGTTCATGAACGCGCTCCACGTCGTGGCGCAGCCGAAGTCGATCGCGGCCGTGACACCGATCTCGCCCATGAAGTTGAACCAGCCGACGTACCACGCCCAGACCTTCTTGTTGCGGCGGGCGAGGCGGCCGGCCCAGAAGTAGAGGCCACCCGCGGTGGGGTAGCGCGAGCAGACCTCGGCCATCGCCAGGGCGACGCAGGCGACGAAGACGCCGACGATGAGCCAGCCGAGGACGATCGTCGAAGGGCCGCCGGATCTCAGCGCGATGCCGTAGGAGGTGATGCAGCCCGCCAGGATCGAGATGATCGAGAAGGAGACCGCAAAGTTGGAGAAGCCGGACATCCCCCGGTGCAGCTCCTGCTTGTATCCCATCTCCGCCAGGAGTCGGGAGTCGTCGTCGAGTTCCTCGTGCTGCTGCGCTGATTGGGTCATCAGGTTTCCCATACGCCGGGGACGGTGATGCCGCATGAGTATGTCGCTCCTGCGCCGATCGGTCAATGGTCCGGCCCCAGACCTTTACTGCTTCCCACGGGTACCCAGAGTTCGGACGACCGCGACGGGATGCGCTGAGCTCAGGCCTGCCCGAGGACGTCCTGGGCCAGCGCCAGCACGACGGGCAGCACCGTCATGAGCACGAAGGCGGGCAGGAACGCGAGGCCGAGCGGCAGCACGAGCGCGACGCCCAGCTTCGACGCCGCGACCTCCAGCCGGGCCTGCTGGGCTCGGCGCACGTCGGCCGCGCCGGCGGCCAGCAGCTCGCCCGGCGGCACTCCTGCGAGGCCGGCGAGGCTCATCGCCCGCGCCGCCGGCGACCAGGTCGGGGGCAGGTTGGCCCAGGCGGCCTGGTCGTCCATGCCCCACCGCAGGCCGGCGCTGACCACCCGTAGCTGACGACCGGCCTCACCGCCGACCTCTGCGGCCACCACCTCGATCGACTCGGTGACGCCGGCGCCGCCCGTGAGGGCCAGCGCCAGCAGGTCCATCGCGGTGGCGACGTCCGCCGCGTCATCTGCCGTCGAACTCTCCGGACCCGCAACCGGCGAGGAGCGTTCGCTGTCCGGTCCGGGCGCAGCCGCGTTGGCGGGCCGGGGCTGCGCGATGAAACCGCGGGACCGGTGCGCCCACCCGGCCGGCCACACCAGCACGGCGAGGAAGAGCAGGACCGCGACCGCCACGGTCATCCGGCTGCACCCGCACGAAGGCTCCGGCGCACCATGCGTCGGACCATCAACCGGCCGACCACGAGCAGGGCCAGTCCGAGGACGAGGCAGCCGAGGGCGAGTGGGGACTGGGTGTAGAGCGCGATCGGGGAGATGCCGAGCATCGCCGCCACCGCAGCGCCGCCGACCGGCAACACGGTCAGCAGGTTCATCGTCGCCCGCGCGCCCGCCGACGCGGCCTCCACCCGTCGCCCGGACCGTAGCCGCTCGCGCACCAGTTCGCTGCTGGCGGCGACGGCCTCCGACAGGGGCGAGCCCAGTGCCTCGCTGAGCGCCCAGGCCTGGGCGAGAAGCAGCAGCTCCGCTGAGTCCTGGTCGCGAGCGAGCTGCCGCCACCGGGCTGCCAGCGGTTCGCCGTCGCGGGCCCGTTCACCGAGGTCGACCAGCTGGTCATGCCACGAGGTCCGGAGGCGGCCGCCGCGGGCAGGCGCGCGGTCGTCGAGATTCACGCGCACCAGCAGCGCGAGCGCCTCACCCGGCGCCAGCCCGGCAGCGAGAGCCGGCGCGAGGCCCTCGAGCAGGGCCAGCGCCTCCTGCGGGGTGACCGAGCGGGATCGGCGGTGCACGCGGTCAGACAGCCGTCGCCCGACGGGGCCCAGCAGTGCGCCCGGTGGGCGCGAAGCGCTCCGATCGTCCGCGCCGGTGCCAACAGCGCCAGCCGTGACCCGGCCGGCGAGCGCGCGGACTGTCGAGCCACGAGCCGGCCAGATCAGCACCGCGGCAACCAGCAGGGCCACCAGGGCGGCGGTCATCGCGGCGGTCATGACGGCGGCGCTGTTGCCGGGCGGCGTGTGGGAGCGTCCGGACCGGTGGCCGGCTCGGGCTGCTCCTCGAGAGCCAGCATCTCGGCGAGCCTTGGCCAACCCTCTCGTCGACCACTGGACCCGTCCGGCCCACGAGAGAGCGCCGGCAGCACCCGGGGCCGAGCACCCTCCGACACCACCACCGCCAGCTCCTCGACCACACGCACGGGGCCGGATCGCGACAGGTGGACGACCACCTCGAGGGCGCTCAGCAGCTGCGCGTGCACTGCTGCGGGCCCCATGCCGGCCAACGCTCCGAGCGCCTCGAACCGCGCGACCACGTCGGCCGGGGCATTGGCGTGGACGGTGCCACAGCCGCCCTCGTGCCCGGTGTTGAGCGCCGTCAGCAGCTCACGGACCTCGGCACCGCGGACCTCGCCGACGACCAGCCGGTCGGGCCGCATCCGCAGCGACTGGCGCACGAGCGCGGTCAGCGTGATCGAGCCACGGCCCTCGACGTTGGGGCTACGGCCCTGCAGCCGCACCACGTGCGGATGGTCGACGGCGAGTTCTCGCACGTCCTCCACGATCACGAGGCGTTCGTCGCGCGGCACCTCGCCGAGCAGCGCTCCGAGCACGGTGGTCTTGCCGGACCCGGTGCCGCCGCTCACCACGAAACCGATCCGTCGACGCACGAGCGCCTGCAACGCCTCGAGCATGGTCGCGTCGCACGATCCCCAGTCGTGCAGCTGCTGCAGCGTCGGAGTCACCCGGCGCGGCACCCGCAGGCTGAGGTGGGGTCCGCCGTCGACGAGCGGCGGCAGGATGGCGTGCAACCGGACACCGCCCGGGAGCAGACCGTCGACGAAGGGAGAGGTGTCGTCGAGCCGTTTGCCTGCGAGCCCCGCCAGCCGCACCGCCAACCGTCGGACCTGCGCCTCGTCGCCCACCGCGAGCGGCTCGCGTCGAAGGCCGGTCCCACGGTCCGCCCAGACACCCGCGACACCGTTGACCAGGACGTCGGTGACCTCGGGATCGGCGAGGAGCGACTCGAGCGGACCCGCCCCGAGCACCTGGGACCGCAGTTGCTGGCGGGCCAGCCCGACGCCCTCGGTCCCCAGCACGATTGCGCTGTCCTCGACCACGGCGGAGACGAGGTCGTCGGTCGGTGCCCGCCCGGCGAGGATCTGACGCCACACGGGCTCATCAGCCGCCATCAGGCGACCATGCCGCTCGCGCCCGTGACGAGCTGGGCGAGCAGCTCGTCGGCCGCGCCGGCGACCGGCCCGCGGCGGTCCCCGGGCGCGAGGCCGTGCCACAGATCGGCGTCGAGCCCGCGTTCGTGGCGCAGCACGGTGGACAGGGGCAGGTCGACACCTTCGGCGATGACCGGCGCGAGGTCACCGAAGTGCCGGTCCACCCGGACGCACAGCCACGTCCGCCGCGAATCGTGGCAGACGTGCGGTGCCACGGCGCAGGCCGCAGCAAGTCCCCGCGGGTCGGAGCCGGCCAGCAGCACGACGTCGGCGCAGGCCTCGACCCAGCAGCCGAAGAGCGGCGCCCCGGGCGCGGGCAGGTCCACCGAGACGACCTCACACGCGGCCCGCAGCCCGGAGAGGACACCGCGCACCGGCTCGGCGGACAGCTCGACGTCGCGGGACCGGTCGAAGGACAGCACCGGCACCGTCTCACCCCAAGGCAACCGGGACAGCAGCTGGTCTCCGTCGACCTCCCCGCGGACCCGGGCCAGATCTGGCCAGCGCAGCCCGGTCTGCTGTTCCAGACCCATCGTGACGTCGAGGCCACCGCCGAACCGGTCCCCGTCGACGGCGAGCGCGCTGAGTCCCGCCGCGGCCGCGCGGACCGCGATCGCACAGGTGAGCACCGACGCACCAAGACCACCGGAAGCGCCGAGCACCCCGATGACCTGCGACGACGTGTTCATGCTGTTCATCGCCCCACGGTGAGCCCGAGGCGAGCTTGGACGCCATACCGTCGTCGGAGCCTGTGCGGGACGGGACTCGCGTGAGCGGGGTGTGGAGAACGTGGCCGGAAAAGGGGCCAAGGGGGGTCAGGAAAGGGGACGGCCCCCGTCGGGGGGACAACGGGGGCCGTCGACGCGCCGGGCTCCGGGGGGGAGGAGCCGGTGCGCCGGCACGCTCAACCCCTAAGGGGAGCGTGCACTTCCCATACTGTGCCCTTTGCAGGCGAAAGGCAAACGGAACGCGGAAACTCGCCGGGGGGAAGTTTTTCCCGCTGCGGCATCGATTCCTGCACCACGCTGACCGCCGGTCGGCGTCCTGGTCAACGGGTTCTGACAAGTGATAGCACCCCGCGAACGGGGTGCTATCAACCGCGATCCGAAGCGGGTTACCAGAGCGTGCGCTTCTGTGTTGTCGCACCGGGACAAGCCCGTCACGATCGGTCCATCAGTGGACTGCCCGCGCGTGGGTGCCCGTGTGGATCGCGGTGGTCGTCGGGCTCTCGCCCGTCGCTATAGGTCCTGTGTACCCCACCGCTGCGCCAAACGGAAGACTTGACTTTGACGGACTCGAGGGGATCAGCCGGGACGGTGGTGGCAGGCCGTCAGCTCAGCCGGCCGGCCAGCACCGCGTCGGCGATCTGCCAGCCCTCGCGGGCGCCGAGCACCACTGCAACTCCACAGTGCTCGATCCACAACCGCACTCCGTCGGGGCTGCCCGAGGCGTATGCCGCGAGGGCACCCCCGTAACCGGCCGTCCCCTCCCCGCCGTGCCCCAGCTCGGGGACCGCGACACCGGTGGGATCCAGCCCGCTGCGGTGCAGGATCGCCCGTTCCATCGCCCGGGCCACCAGGCCGTTGCCCCGCACGAATGGGCGCGCCACGGCGATCTCGGCGTGCACAATGGCACAGACCACCAGAGCCGGTGCCTGCGCGGACGCGAGGATGATCGCCGACAGGTCGGCGAGCCGGGAGGGGAGCTGCGCCGGGTCGGGTGCCGGTCCCACCTCGGACAGCTCCACGCACTCCTCGCCGGCCTGCCGGGGCCGGCCGACCTGGTCGGGCGGCAGCAACGGCGTCGCCGCGGCGACGTGCAGCCGGGCCAGGGCCTGAGCCGGTGCGCTGGCCAGCAGTGCCGCCACGTGCTCGGTCTCGGCGGCAACCTGCACGGCTCCACGCAGTGTCTCCTCGAGGGGGCCAGGGTCGGTGGGCCAGGCCACGGCGCCCCGCATCAGGTCGCGCACCACGGACACGTCGAACTCGGCACCCTCGAGGGCCGCACTGGCCCGGGCGCCGCGGACGCGAGACTCGGCTGCCGCCTGGGGGATCCGGCGTCGGAGCGCCTGGTGCCAGCGCAGCTCGGTGCACACCTCGCGGGCGGCGTCGGTCGCCTCCGCCACCCCGGGCAGCTGCTGCAGAGCGCGGAGGGCGACGAGTGACTCGGTGAGCTCAGGCACCCGCCCAGCCTAGGGTTCGCTCATGCGACCTTCGGCCAACCTCACGGCGGTGCTGCTCGTGGTGCTCACCACACTCGTGCTCGCCGCTCTCGTCTGGGCGGCGACCCGGGTGGTCCGTCACCGCCGCCACCTCGAGGACCCGGTGGACCGGGCGACATACACCACCTTGCACACGGCCTCCCGTGCCGCGACCCACCTACGGGAGGGCCTGACCCCTAGCGCGGCCGCCCGTGCGGGCCGAAACTTGCGCACTCTGCTCGGCACTCCGGCCATCGCGCTGTGCGACACCACGTCCACCCTCACCTGGGAGGGACAAGGCAGCCACCACCAGGAGGACGTCCTGCGGCACGCGGCCGACGTCCTGGCGACCGGGCGGACGGTGGTCCTGGGCCGCGGGGACCTCGACTGTCCCACTCCTGACTGCCCGGTGCGGCACGCGGTGCTCGCCCCGGTCGTGAGCGACGAGCACGTCGTCGGTGCCCTCGCGGCCTACGGGCGCACCGCGTCCACCGCCGTCACCCGCGCCACCGAGGAGCTCGCCGGCTGGGTGTCGTGCCAGGTGGAGCTGGCCGAGCTGGGGCGGCAGCGCACCCGGGCGATGGAGGCCGAGCTGCGCGCCCTGCGGGCCCAGATCAGCCCTCATTTCGTCTACAACTGCCTCGCGGCGATCGCCTCGTTCGTCCGGACCGAGCCCTCCCGCGCGCGCGAGCTGCTGCTGGAGTTCGCCGACTTCTCGCGCTACGCGTTCCGTCGGGGCGGCACCTTCACCACCCTGGCCGACGAGCTGACCAACATCGAGCGCTATCTGCGGCTGGAGCAGGCACGCTTCGGTGACCGGCTGCAGGTCTCCCTCCTCGTGGCGCCCGAGGTGCTCGCCGTGTCGCTGCCCTACCTGTCCATCCAGCCGCTGGTCGAGAACGCAGTGCGGCACGGGCTGGAGGGCAAGGAGGGCCCGGGCACGATCAACCTGACGGCCCGCGACGTCGGCTCGGAGGCGGAGATCGTGATCGAGGATGACGGCATCGGCAGCGACCCCGAAGTGGTCCGCATGGTGCTGGCCGGCGGGCCGGGCGGCGACCACGTCGGCCTCGGCAACGTCGACGCGCGGCTGCGGCAGGTCTTCGGTGACGACCACGGTCTGGCCGTCGAGACGGCCGAGGGCGCCGGCACCCGGGTCAGCTTCCGCGTCCCGAAGTACTCGCCGGTGATCCGCTCCAGCACGTAGCCTTTCGGCCATGCCCCACCGAGGTCCCTCCCGATCGAGGGATGCCGCCGAGCCCACCCGCATCCCGCGGGCAGCGGCGCAGAAGGACGGCCTGCGCGCCCTCCTCGTGGACGACGAGCCGCCGGCGCTCGCCGAGCTCGACTACCTGCTCGGCCTCGAGCCGCGCATCCAGGTCGTGGCGACCGCCCGCAGCGGATCGGCTGCGCTGGAGTCCCTCGCCCACACCGCGGTCGATGTCGTGTTCTGCGACATCAAGATGCCCGGGCTCGACGGCATCGCGCTGGTCGAGGCACTCGGCCGGCTCCCGGTGCGGCCCCAGGTCGTGTTCGTGACCGCCTACGACGAGCACGCCGTGGACGCCTTCGACCTGCGGGCGACCGACTACGTCATGAAGCCTGTGCGCGCGGAGCGGCTGCAGGAGGCGGTCGACCGTGTGGTCGAGGCCCACCTGTCCGCCCGGGGCCGCGGCGACGAGGTCGGCGATGCGCCGGACGAGTCGATCCCGGTCGAGCTCGGGGGCGTGACGCGCTTCATCCTGCGTTCGCAGGTCCGCTACGCGCGCGCCCAGGGCGACTACGCCAGGCTGCACACCCGCGACGGCTCGCACCTGGTGCGGGTGCCCCTGTCGACCCTCGAGGAGCGCTGGGCGGCGGCGGGTTTCCTGCGCATCCACCGCAGCACGGTGGTCAACACCAGTGCCATCGACGAGGTGCGGGTCGACCGTGGCCGCGTGGCCGTGCGGATCGGGGACACCGAGCTGCAGGTCAGCCGCCGCCACGCCCGCGCCCTCCGGGACCGGATCGCCTCCCCGGCGGCGCTGCGTTCTCGGGCGCCCGACTGATGCCGGGGCGCGCGACCGAGCCGCCCGACGTCCCACGGCGGGTGCGGGTCACCTCTCCCCGGAGGAACGCCGTGGTGCGTGGGCCGCAACGCCCCGTCACGACCGACATCCGGGAGCAGACCGGTCTGGGTGAGCTCTACATGCGCTCCCTCGTCCGCGCCCAGCTGCGGCTCTCCCTGACCGTCCTCGCGGCGACGGCCGTCGTCCTCTGTGGGCTTCCACTGGCCTTCCTGCTCGTGCCGGCCACCCAGACCGTCCACGTGTGGCGGATCCCCTTGCCCTGGCTGGTGCTCGGCGCCGCGGTCTATCCGGTGGTGCTGGCCGCCGCGCGATACTACGTGCGGCAGGCCGAGCGGCTCGAGCGCGAGTTCGTCGCCCTGGTGGAGCGCCAGTGAGCTCGCACTACGGGATCGTCGCGATCGTCGCGGTCTGCGCCCTGACCGCCGGGGTCGGCGCCTTCGGGCTGCGGCTGTCGCGCACCACGAGCGACTTCTACGTCGCGAGCCGAGCCGTCTCGCCCCGCCTGAACGCCTCCGCCATCGGCGGCGAATACCTCTCCGCCGCATCGTTCCTCGGCATCGCGGGGCTGATCTACTCCCGCGGCGCCGACATGCTGTGGTTCCCGGTCGGCTACACCGTCGGCTACCTCGTCCTGCTCGTCCTGATCGCCGCGCCGTTGCGGCGATCGGGCGCCTACACCGTCCCCGACTTCGCCGAGGCGCGACTGGACAGCCCACGGATCCGGCGGCTCTGCTCGGTGCTGGTCATCGGGATCGGCTGGCTCTACCTGCTGCCGCAGTTCCAGGGCGCCGGTCTGGCACTGCACGTGGTGACCGGCGCCCCGGCCTGGGTCGGCGGGTTGATCGTCGCGGTGGTGGTGCTGCTCAGCGTGGTGGCGGGCGGCATGCGCTCGATCACCTTCGTCCAGGCGGTGCAGTACTGGCTCAAGCTCACCGCGATCTGCATCCCCGCCTTCGTCCTGCTCATGCTGTGGCTGCGACAGGGCCAGCCCGCCCCGGTCGTCCTCAGCGAGCCGGGAGGCGGCGGATGGGCCCGCCCGCTCAGCGGATTCGGCGGCCAGGACCACCCGACATACTGGACCTACAGCACGTTGCTGGCCCTCTGTCTCGGCACGATGGGGCTGCCCCACGTGATCGTCCGCTTCTACACCAACCCGGACGGTCACGCGGCCCGCCGGACCACCTCGTGGGTGATCGGGTTGCTCGCCGCCTTCTACGTGTTCACGCCCCTGTATGGCGTGTGGGGGCGCGTCTGGCTGCCGCAGCTGCCGCACGGACTGCACCCCGACTCCGTGGTGCTGCTCCTGCCGTCGGCCGCCTCCCCCACCACCTTGGGTGACGTCCTGTCCGCGCTGCTGGCGGGCGGTGCCTTCGCGGCGTTCCTGTCGACCGCCTCCGGCCTGACCATCTCCGTCGCGGGTGTGCTCGACCAGGACCTGCTGCGGCCCAGACTGCACGCCTGGACCGGCGGGGATGCCATGTCGGTGCAAGGGTTTCGTGTCGCGGCCGTGCTCGGGATCCTGGTGCCCTACGGGCTCTCACTGGCCGGCGCGTCGGTGGCTCTCGCCAGCGCGGTGGGCCTGGCCTTCGCCGTCGCCGCGTCGACCTTCTGCCCCCTGCTGGTCCTCGGGGTGTGGTGGCGACGGCTGTCGACCGTCGGGGCGGCTGCCGGCCTCGGGATCGGCGGCACGCTGGCGCTCCTCGCCGTCTCGACGACGGTGCTGTTCGGCGTCCCGGCGGGCTGGCCCGGCGCCCTGCTGTCGCAACCCGCGGCCTGGACGGTGCCGATCACCTTCCTGGTGACGATCGTCGTCTCGCTCGCGACGCCGGACCGCGTGCCGCAGGGCACCGGACGGATGATGGTGCTGCTGCACGGTCCGGAGGGACTGGTCCTGCCGGCAACGCGAGGTGGATGACCGTTGGTCGAGGAATTTCGACCGTCCGTCGCGCCGCGTCCCGTGAAGGGGTCCGCGCGAGCCCGCGCCGCCCCAGAGTGACCTTCGTCACCGGACTTCCCCGTGACTGACCACCCTGGAGGTTCCTCATGAGTGAGAGCGCTCCCCCGCTCGAAGATGCGGATCGCCGGTCGACCTACCTCGAGGTCCAGCGGTCCGAGGAGTTCGTGGATTTGCGCCGCCGGTTCCGCAAGTTCGTCTTTCCCATGACCGGGCTGTTCCTGGTCTGGTACTTCCTCTACGTCCTGCTCGCGGCGTTCGCCTCGGACTTCATGTCCACCAAGGTGTTCGGCAACGTCAACATCGGGCTGCTCCTCGGCCTCGGCCAGTTCGTCAGCACGTTCGTGATCACGACCCTCTACGTGCGCTGGGCGGACCGAGAGTTCGACCCGACCGCGGAGCGACTCCGTCACTCGATCGAAGGAGAGCAGCCGTGAGCGCCCTCGCCACGATGATGCCGACGCAGACGAACGTCGGAAGCCCCGGCATCAACATCACGATCTTCGTCGTCTTCGTCCTGATCACCCTCGCCATCGTCATCCGTGCCTCGCGCAACAACCGGTCGGCGGCCGACTTCTACGCGGGCGGCCGCGCGTTCACCGGCCCGCAGAACGGCATCGCGATCTCAGGCGACTACCTGTCCGCGGCGTCCTTCCTCGGCATCGCGGGCGCCATCGCGATCAACGGGTACGACGGGTTCCTCTACTCCATCGGCTTCCTCGTCGCCTGGCTGGTCGCGCTGCTGCTCGTGGCCGAGCTGCTGCGCAACACAGGCCGATTCACCATGGCCGACGTGCTCTCCTTCCGACTCCGGCAACGCCCGGTGCGGATGGCGGCGGCGATCTCGACCCTGGTGGTGTGCTTCTTCTACCTGCTGGCCCAGATGGTCGGCGCCGGTGGCCTGGTCGCCCTCCTGCTCGGCGTCGACGGTCGGACAGCGCAGAGCCTGGTGATCGCGATCGTCGGCATCATCATGGTCACCTACGTCCTCGTGGGCGGCATGAAGGGGACCACGTGGGTGCAGATCGTCAAGGCCGTGCTGCTCATCTTCGGTGCGGCCGTCATGACCATGTGGGTCCTCGGCAAGCACGGCGTCAACATCTCCACGCTGCTGCACCACGCGGTCACGGAGTCACCGGCCGGGGAGAAGATGCTCGAGCCCGGACTGAAGTACGGCGAGTCGACGCTCACCAAGATCGACTTCATCTCCCTGTCACTGGCGCTGGTGCTCGGCACGGCAGGGCTGCCGCACGTGCTGATGCGCTTCTACACCGTGCCCTCGAGCCGCGAGGCGCGCCGGTCGGTGCAGTGGGCCATCTGGCTGATCGGCCTGTTCTACCTGTTCACCCTGGTGCTCGGCTACGGCGCCGCAGCGCTGGTCGGCCCGGAGCGGATCCTCGGCGCGCCCGGTGCCGCCAACTCGGCCGCACCGCTGCTCGCCTTCGAGCTGGGTGGTGAGATCCTGCTGGGCCTGATCGCGGCGGTGGCGTTCGCGACCATCCTCGCCGTGGTGGCCGGCCTGACGATCACTGCCAGCGCGTCGTTCGCCCACGACATCTACAACAACGTCGTGAAGAAGGGCGAGGTCGGCGGCAAGGGTGAGGTGCGCATCGCCCGGATCACCGCCCTGGTGATCGGTGCGGTGGCCATCGTCGGCGGCATCTTCGCCAACGGGCAGAACATCGCGTTCCTGGTGGCCCTGGCCTTCGCGATCGCGGCCAGCGCCAACCTGCCGACGATCCTCTACTCGCTGTTCTGGGAGCGGTTCAACACCCGGGGCGCCCTGTGGAGCATCTACGGCGGGCTGATCTCGGCCATCACCCTGATCGCCTTCAGCCCGGTGGTCTCCGGCAAGCCGGCCGGCCCCGACGGCAACAGCACGTCGATGATCAAGGACGCGTCGGTCGACTTCAGCTGGTTCCCGCTGGACAACCCGGGCATCGTCTCGATCCCCCTCGGCTTCTTCCTCGGCTGGCTGGGCACCGTGACCAGCCGCGAGCGCTCCAGCGAGGAGAAGTTCGCCGAGATGGAGGTGCGTTCCCTGACCGGTGCCGGTGCGGAGAAGGCGGTGATCCACTGACACTCTGCACCAACTCCACTTGCTGCTGGGAGAAGGCGTCGTCCTTGACGCCTTCTCCCAGCAACTGGATCCGGGGCGGCGCGGTCAACCGGGCCCGTGCGGTGCGCGTGGAAGAGGTGTCCAAAGGAGGACGCCATGAAACTTCACCGCACAAGATCCCTCGTCCGCCCGCTCACCCTCGCGCTCGCCCTGACCGGGGCACCGGCCCTCGGGCTCGCCGTGTCCTCGGCGACCGCCGCTCCCGCTGTGGCCGCGCCATACTGCGGCATCGAGTGGGGCTCGCTCACCAAGTCGTGGACCCAGACCACCACCGCGTCGATCACCGACGTGCGCTCCGGTCGACACACCTGCTTCGACCGGCTCGTCATCGACCTCAGCGGCACCGACCGGCGCAGCGGCTACGTGGTGAAGTACGTCAGCAACGTGCTCGCCCAGGGCTCCGGTGCGATCGTCCCGTTGCGGGGCGGCGCCAAGCTCTCGATCACGGTCCACGCGCCGGCCTACAACTCCACCGGCCGGCCCACCTACACCCCGACCAAACGCACCGAGCTGGTGAACACCACGGGCTACTCGACCTTCCGGCAGGTCTCGTGGGGCGGCAGCTTCGAGGGTCAGACCACCATCGGCCTAGGGGTGCGGGCACGGTTGCCGTTCCGGGTGTTCACGCTGGCGGGAGCCCCGAACGGTGGTCACGGGAGCCGTGTGGTGATCGACGTGGCACACCGCTGGTGAGGAGCAGCTGACCGCAAACCCTTTGCCAAGTCTTGTCACGACGTTGGTCCCTCACAGACACACCTTCCGTCACACTGGTCCCAGGCAGTTGTCGCTCCACCTTCCGGCGACGGCTGCGGCGGGCAGTCAGGGGTCCGCACACTGGTCGGTCCACCCGGCGGGGTCCAGGGTCCCGCCGGGTGGACGTCAATCCTCCCTCAGCGGGGGCCTGTGGTCGCGCTCCTCGCGGCTCGTCCCCGCAGCTCAGTGACGGCGACCTCGCGGCCGCAGCGTCACATGGGGCAGCGGAGGGGCCACCAGCCGCTCGGGACCCGGATAGTGCGACACCTCGCCGAACCGCGTGTCGTGCCCGTTCCACTCCTGCCGCGCTCGGGCGATCTCGTCGTGGGTCCGGCCGACGAAGTTCCACCACATGACGATCTCCTCCTCGAAGGGCTCGCCCCCGAGGAGCAGCACCCGCGCGTCCGGCGAGAGCGTCACCTCGAGCGCGGAACGGTCGGTGCCGAGGTACATCGCCTGACCGGCGGTGACCTCGACCGGATGGCCCGACTCGTCCGGCACCGTCGCCGACCCGCGCAGCGGCAACAAGAGGTGCTCGTATGCCGTGTCGAGCGGCAGGGTGCCCTCGCGCCGCTCCGCGGCCTCCGGCGCGAGGTCCGCGCCCACGAGAGGGGTCACGCCCTGTGCGGAGGCGGACACGTCGCCGACCCGGCCGACGAAGACCTGCGCGCTCAGCCCGTCCCGCGACCAGACGGGGGCTGGCTCGTGCAGCGTGAACGCGTGCTCGCCGTGCCTCGCGGCCTCGGGCAGCGCCACCCACAGCTGGGCGCCGTGCAGGACCGGCCCGTGGTCGTCGGGGGAGTTCTCGGAGTGCGCGATGCCGTGGCCGGCCGTCATGATGCCGACGCGGCCCGGCTCGACCAGCGCCGTCGTGCCGAGGCTGTCGCGGTGCAGGACCGTGCCCTCGACCAGCCAGCTGACGGTCTGCAGGCCGATGTGCGGGTGGGGAGGCACCGTCATACCCGTCTGTCCGGTGATGTCCCGCGGGCCGAACAGGTCGGCGAAGCACCAGGCCCCGACCATCCGCCGCTCGCGGTGCGGCAGCAACCGCAGCACCTCGTCGCGCGGGCTGATGCGGGCCCGGATGGCGTCGTAGACCGTGATCTCCCGGCCGTGCGGGTCCACGTCGTCGGTGCACTCCCGATAGACGTCGGCAATCGTGTTGCTCATCGAGCCAGCCTACGAGGGCTAGCGGCCGGCTGTCCGCTAGCGTGGGGCCCGGTGAGCCGGGAAGTCTGGTCGGCGTCCTCGTCACGGGCCTCGTGACGGCGTCGAACGACCCGTGAAGGACCCATGACCGCACCCCACGAAGACCACCCCACGAGGTTCTCCGCTCGCAGGTTCGCTCCGATACTTCGAGGGGGCCCCGCATGACCAAAGTGCCAAACCCGCGTCGCCTGCTGACCCGCTCGAGCTGGCCCGAGGCCCAGCGGATCGCCGGCGCGCTGCGGACCGAGACGGTCGGTGGGTCGCTGCTGCTCGTCGCGGCCCTCGTGGCCATCGTGTGGGCCAACACGCCGTGGGGCGACAGCTACTTCGCCCTGCGCGACCTCACCGTCGGGCCGGCGTCGTGGCACCTGGACCTCAGTCTCGGACAGTGGGCCTCCGACGGCCTGCTGGCGGTCTTCTTCTTCGTGGCGGGCCTCGAACTGAAGCGTGAGTTCGTCGTCGGCGACCTCAACCAGCCGGCCAAGGCGGCGCTGCCGGTCGCGGCCGCCGCCTGCGGCGTGGCCATGCCGGCGGTGATCTTCGTCGCCATCGCGGGCACCATCGGCAACGGCGAGAGCGGCCTGCTGCGGGGCTGGGCCATCCCGACAGCCACGGACATCGCCTTCGCCCTCGCCGTGCTCGCGGTCCTCGGCACCCACCTGCCGTCCGGCCTGCGGTCCTTCCTGCTGACCCTGGCCGTGGTCGACGACCTCATCGCCATCACGATCATCGCGCTCTTCTACACCGACAGCCTCGATGTGGTGGCACTGTTGCTGGCGCTGGTGCCCCTGGCGTTGTTCGGGTTCCTGGTGCAGCGCAGGATCGACCGGTGGTGGCTGCTCGTGCCGCTGGCGCTGCTGGCCTGGGGACTGGTCCACGCTTCGGGGGTCCATGCCACGGTGGCGGGCGTCGTGCTCGGCATGCTCGTCCCCGTGCGGCCCCGGCAGGGCGGGCAGCAGGCCGACCCGCAGGCGCCGCCGGCACCGAGTCTCGCCGAGCGGTTCGAGGAGTGGCTGCACCCCTTCTCGGCGGGCTTCGCGGTGCCGGTCTTCGCCTTCATGGCCGCCGGCGTGCACGTGCTCGGCGGCGGCTTCACCGACGCCCTCCGCGACCCGGCCGCCATCGCGGTGGTGTGTGCGCTGGTGATCGGCAAGGTGATCGGGGTCTTCGGCGGGACGTGGGCCTTCTCAGGGTTCACCCGGGCCCAGCTCGACAGTGACCTGGCGTGGTCGGATGTCTTCGGGCTCTCCCTGCTGGCGGGGATCGGGTTCACCGTGTCGCTGCTCGTCGGCGAGCTCGCCTACGGTGCCGGATCTCCGCACGACGAGCACGTCAAGCTCGCGATCCTCGTCGGCTCGACGCTCGCGGCCCTCCTCGCGGCAGTGGTGCTGCGCCGCCGCAACCGGATCTACCGCCGCATCCACGAGCTGGAGCAGCTCGACCTGGACGCGGACGGCATACCGGATGTCTACCAGCGGGACGACGAGGACTGAACCGGCCAGCGGAGCGCCGCGCTGCGCCGGGAGGCGGCACCCGGGAGAGCCGCGGGGGCGGCAACCGGCCCCGGAGGTGGATAGGGTCGGGGGTGCCCTGCGGACCGCAGGGTGGATCGCCCCCGCACGTCGAAGGAGAGGTCATGGCCACCACTGACAGCACCACGCCCGAACGAACCCTGGGGCAGCTCGTCGCCCAGGCCACCGAGGACGTCTCGTCGATCGTGCGCAGCGAGCTCGACCTCGCCAAGGCCGAGCTGAAGGCCGATGCGCTGAAGGCCGGCACCGGTGCGGGCATGCTGGGCGCGGCCGGGCTGGTGGCGCTCTACGCGCTCGGGCTGCTGTTCTTCGCGGCCGTCTACGGCATCGTCGCGGCCGGGCTGTCGCCCTGGCTGGCCTTCCTGATCATCGGCGTGGTCCTGCTGATCATCTGCGGCATCCTGGCCCTGATGGGCAAGGCCGCCCTCAGCAAGGTCCAGGGCAAGCCGAAGCGCACCATCAAGAACGCACAGGACACCATCGCGGCGGTCAAGCCCAGCAAGGAATCCAACGCCCGTTGACGACGACTCGGGGGTCGCGTGAACACTGACGGTGCGGGCATCTTCGTCGAGGGCCCCTGGGAGCACCGGCTCGTCCCGGCCAACGGCGCCCGATTCCACGTGGCCGAGCTCGGCCAGGGCCCGATGGTGCTGCTGCTGCACGGTTTTCCCGAGTTCTGGTGGGCCTGGCGGGCGCAGCTGCCGGCCCTGGCCGAGGCCGGGTACCGCGCCGTCGCCATGGACCTGCGCGGCTACGGCGGGTCCGACAAGCCGCCGCACGGCTACGACACCTTCACGCTGGCTGCCGACGCCGCCAGCGTCATCCGGTCCCTGGGCGCGGAGGACGCGGTCGTCGTGGGCCACGGCTGGGGAGGGTGGATCGGCTGGTCGATGCCCTCGATGCAGCCGGCTGTCACCCGCGCGGTCGCGGCACTCGGCATGCCGCATCCGCTGGCCTGGCGCCGCGCCTCCTACGCCGACCCGGCGCAGGTCCGCGCCAACGGTTACCTCGCCGGTCTCCAGCGACCGTTCGTCCCCGAGCGGCGGCTCTCGCGCAACAGCACGTATGTCGAGGGGTTCCTGCGCCGTTGGGCGGCGCCGGATGGTGGGTGGCCCCCTCCCGACGTGGTCGAGCGCTACGCGCACGCGATGGGCCTGCCCTTCGTCGCCCACAGCGCGGCGGAGTACTACCGCTGGCTGGTTCGCAGCCAGCTGCGCAGCGACGGACGGCGTTTCGTCAACCGGCTGCACCGCTCGGTGCGCGTGCCCGTGCTGCAGCTGCACGGGGAGCAGGACGGCGCCTTCGTGCCGTCGGCGGCGGCTGATTCGGGGGGATACGTCACCGGACCCTTCAACCAGCGGTTCCTCAGGGGCGCCGGACACTTCCTGCCGGAGGAGGCACCCGACGAGGTCAACCGCCGCCTCGTCGACTGGCTCGGCGCCCTTCCCCGATGACGTCGCGCCGCCGAGGTGACTGCCGGACGGAGGGTCAATATTGATCTGCCGTGCCTGTCACCTGAGGTAGAAGCCTCCACCCCGAGCGAGCGCGGTCAGCGGGACACACAGGCACCGGTGTCGACCGGGACGTTCGCCGAGCCGGCTTTCTTCAGGACCCGCGCGGACTCCTGCATGGTCAGGGCGTAACCGGTGTCGGTGTCCTCGATCGACCGGGCGAAGACGGTGCCGACCACCTCACCGGACGGTGCGAGCAACGGGCCGCCCGAGTTGCCCGGCTGCACCTTCGCGGCAAGCGAGTAGACCTGTCGGCTCACGCCGGGGTTGCCGCGGATGTCGGCACCGCGTGCGGTGATGATGCCGCGGACCCGCGCCGGGGCGAGGCGGAACGGCCCGTCGAGCGGGAAGCCCGCCACGACGGCGCTGTCCGCCCGGTTGAGGTCCTTGCCGACTTTCATCGGCGGAGCCGGCAGCCCCGGCACCGACAGCACCGCGAGGTCGCGCCGTGGGTCGAAGACCACCGCCCGCCCGCTGTAGGAGCGGCCGGCGCCACCCACCTGCACCGCGACCTTGGTCATGCCGGCCACCACGTGGGCGTTGGTGACCACCTTGTCCGGTGCGACGACCCAGCCGCTGCCCTCCTGCCCGCGGTGGCATCGGTTGGACAGTCCGGTGATCTTGACGATCGACCCGGACGCGCGAGCGACGCCCGGGCCCCTGGTTGCCCCGTCGTCCGGCGGCGAGACCGGCAGGATCGGCTCCTGCTGCAGACCGTCGAAGACCCTCGGGAAGCCGTGCCGGTCGAGCACGTCCTGGAACCCGGCGAACCACCCACCGACCTGACCGGGGACGACCCGGTTGATGCCCTGCAGGACCTTGGACTGCGACACCGCTCGAGCGGCGGATCCGGGCAGCGCCCCCCGGGCGGCGCCCGCGAGGAACCACACGAAGACCGCCACCACCATCACGGAGGCGACGGCGCCGAGCGCGGCGTCGAGGTACCGCAGCGCCGGCGGGTGGACCATCCCCCGGATCCTCGCGCCGAGCGCCGACCCCAGCAGCTGGCCGAAGCTGGCCAGGATGAGGACTCCCGCGATGAGGACCAGGCTGCGCAGGAAGATGCTGTTGTCGACGGCTCGCGACTGGTGCACCAGCAGGGGCAGCAGCCACAACCCGAGCGCGCCGAAGACGAGGATGCCGGCGAGCGCGAACACGCTGGCGACCAGCCCGCGGCGGTAACCGGCCACGGCATACAGGACCAGCAGTGCGGCCAGCACCACGTCCAGGACGGCGTGGCTGCTCATGCCGCACCTCCACGCCCCGCGTGGTCGTTGCTCACCGGCGTCGGACCTCACGCTGTGCCGGCGGACCGTCGCCGAGCGCGCGCAACCACTCCGGCAGCGGCCGTCGCACGGTGTGGTCCCACTCGCGGTCAAGACCGGCCAGCTCGAGCACCTTGGAGAGCAGCCCGGCGGTGAAACCCCAGACGAAGAGGCCGTCGACCTCGAAACCAGGGCCCACGTAGCCGCTCGGGTGCGTGACGGTGAAACGCCGCGCCGGATCGGTCAGTTCGCGCAGGGGCGCACGGACCACGCGGGCGACCTCGCCCGTGTCCTGCACGCCGATCGGCGACTGCCGGGCCCACCAGGCGAGCACGGGCGTGACGACGTACTGGCTCGGCTGGAGGAACAACTGCGGCAGCTTTGCCACGACCTCGACCCCGTCGGACCGCAACCCGACCTCCTCCTCGGCCTCGCGCAGCGCCGCCGAGACCGGCCCGTCGTCCTCCGGGTCCACCGAGCCGCCCGGGAAGGACACCTGACCCGGGTGCGAGCGCATGGTGTGGGCGCGCTCGGTCAGCACCACGTCCTCGCCCCCGGCCGCGTCGGGTCCGAAAAGCATCAGCACCGCGGACTCGCGGCCGCCCTCCTCCGGCGGGAGGAACCGGCTGAACCAGCTCGGCGGGACCTGCCCGATCTGGCCCCGCAGCCGGTCCATCCACTCCGGCACCGGAGCCCGGGCGGCGTCGCTCACCGCGGCGCCAGCTCGAACTTGAGCAGCTTGGCCGCCTTGTCGGGGTCGGTCTCGCCGATGCCGTATGACGGGCACCAGCGGGCCACGGGGCAGGCGCCGCAGGCCGGGCGCTTGGCGTGGCAGGTGCGTCGCCCGTGGAAGATCAGCACGTGCGACAGCATGGTCCAGTCCTTCTTGGGGAAGAGCGCACCGACCTCGTGCTCGACCTTGACCGGGTCCTCCTCCAGCGTGAAGCCCAGGCGCCGCGACAGCCGGCCGAAGTGCGTGTCGACGGTGATGCCGGGCACGCCGAACGCGTTGCCCAGCACCACATTTGCGGTCTTGCGGCCGACGCCGGGCAGCGTGACCAGGTCCTTCAGGCGCGCGGGCACCTCACCGTCGAACCGGTCGACCAGTGCGTCGCCCAGCTTGATCAGCGAGTTCGTCTTGGCGCGGTAGAAGCCGGTCGACTGGATGATCGTCTCCAGCTCGGTGCGGTCGGCGCCCGCGTAGTCGGCGGCCGAGCGGTAGTGCGCGAAGAGGGTCGGCGTGACCAGGTTGACGCGCACGTCGGTGGTCTGCGCGGACAGGATGGTCGCCACGAGAAGCTCCAGCGGAGTGGAGAAGTCGAGCTCGCAGTGGGCGTCGGGGTAGCGCTCGTGCAGGAGCCGGTAGACCTTGCGGGCGCGGCGGGTCAGGGCGACCGGGGACTCCCCCGTGGGCGTGGCGGGCGATTCGGCGGCGGTGGCAGACACCTCACCAGATTAGACGCCGGATCCGACCATCACGGCCGCACCATGGCAGACTGACGCCCGTGGATCTCGATGTGGTGAGAAATGCGCCCTTGTTCGCAGGCCTCGACGACGAGGCCGCGTCCGCCCTGCTGGGGTCGATGTCCCGGACCCGTCTCGAGCGCGGCGACGTGCTCTTCCGCGAGGGCGACCAGGGCGACCGGCTCTACGTCATCGGCGAGGGCAAGATCAAGCTCGGCCGCACCAGCAAGGACGGCCGCGAGAACCTCCTGGCGATCCAGGGCCCCGGCGAGCTCTTCGGCGAGCTGAGCCTGTTCGACCCCGGACCGCGCACCGCCACGGCGTCGGCGATCGCCGAGACCCAGCTGCTCGGCCTGGGCCATGAGGACCTCAACGACTACCTGGCGGGGCGCCCGGCCGTCGCCACCGCCATGCTCGCAGCCCTGGCCCGCCGGCTGCGCCGCACCAACGACATCCTGGCCGACCTGGTCTTCACCGACGTGCCCGGCCGCGTCGCCAAGGCACTGCTCGACCTGTCCACCCGGTTCGGCCGCCGCTCCGAGGACGGCGTGCTGGTCGCCCACGACCTCACCCAGGAGGAGCTCGCGCAGCTCGTCGGCGCCTCCCGCGAGACGGTCAACAAGGCGCTCGCCGACTTCGCCACGCGCGGCTGGCTCAAGCTCGAGGCCCGCGCCGTCACGCTGATCGACGTCGAGCGGCTCCAGCGCCGCGCCCGCTGACCATCACCGACGCGCACTCGGTCCTGCTGGTGCCGGTCCCGCCGCTCGAACCGGTGGTCCGGCCGCCGCTGGAGCGATGGGCGCCGGACTACCTGCACGCCGACCCCGACACGGTGCACGCGCACATCACCCTGCTCGGCCCGTTCCTGCCGCGCGAGGAGCTGACGCCTGAGGTCCTGGACGATTTGTGCGGCTTCTTCGCCGGGGTCGTGCCGTTTCGCTTCGAGCTCGCCCGGCTCGGCCGCTTCCCCGGCGACGGCCTGGTGCACCTCGTGCCCGAACCGACCGACCCGTTCCGCGCCCTCACCTCGGAGCTGTGGCGGCGCTGGCCGCAGTGTCCGCCCTACGGCGGCAGGTTCGCGGACGTCATACCGCATCTGTCGATCGACCACGCGGCCACGCCGGACGAGCTGGCCGAGCTGACCGCCGGCGTGGCGCCCTTCGTCCCGGTGACCGTCACCGCCGTTGCGGCCGAGTTGTACTGGTACGAACCGCACCGCAGCCGCTCACTGGCCCGCTTCCCCTTTGCCAGCGGCTAGCGAGCACCGGTGCCAGCGCTCTGATCCCGCTCTCGGCGGCCGCATCCAGGATGCGCTCGGTGCTCGAACCGCGTGGCAGCTGCACCCGCTCGACCGCCTCGCGGAAGGGGGTGCGGGCCGGTCCTCCTCAGTCGGGGCGCGCGAAGCGGCGTCTCAGCTGCAGGAGCATCGGCACGGCCACCCCGATCACGATGAGCACCAGCAGGGTCAACGAGATCGGCCGGTCGATGAAGGTCGTCCAGTCGCCGGCCGAGATCCGAAGCGCACGCCGCAGGTTCAGCTCCAGCAGCGGCAGGAGAACGGCCGCAAGGATCGCCGGCGTCAACGGAAAGCCGTTCTCCTGCAGGAAGTAGCCCATCAGCCCGATGACGAGGAGCAGCATCAGCGAGAAGAAGCTGAAGGTCAGCGCGTAGGCCCCGAGCATGACGAACGCGATCACGCCGCTGTAGAGCAACGGCGGAGGCACCTTCAGCAGCTTCACGAACAGGCGGACCATTGGCAGGTTGAGCACCAGGAGCATGGCGTTGCCGATGAGCATGCTCGCCACGATGGTCCAGACGAGGTCACCGTCGGTCTGGAAGAGCTGCGGACCGGGTTGGAGACCGTACATCTGGAAGACGAAGAGCAGCAGCGCGGTCGTGGCCGATCCCGGGATGGCCAGCGCCAGCATGGGCACCATGGCGCCGCCGACACCGGCGTTGTTGGCGGTCTCCGGCCCGGCCACGCCCTCGATGGCGCCGTGGCCGAACTCGGCGCGGCGCTCGTCCCTGGCCCGTCGGCCGAGCGTGCGCTCCACCGAGTAGGAGGCGAAGGAGCCGAGGGTGGGACCGAGTCCCGGCATGACGCCGGCGACGAAGCCGATCAGCGTGCCCCGCGCATAGGGACCGCTCGACCGGCGCAAGTCCCTCTTGTTCATCCACGCTCGCTGGATGGCGAGGGCGTGCGACGGGTGTCGCTCTCCGACGGCGAGGTTGCGGATCGCCTCCGGAATGGCGAACAGCGCCATCGCGAGCAGGGCGATGTCGATGCCGTCCGAGAGCTGGATGCTCCCGAAGGTCCACCGCGCCACCGAGTCCTGCGGGTCCATGCCGACCAGACCGACGCACATCCCGAACAACACCGAGATCAGGGCCTTCAACCTCGAACCGGACATCAACGAGGTCGTGAGGGCCAGTGCGCCCACGAGCAGGACCGCGTACTCGGGCGCACCGAAGGAGGTCGAGACGTCGACCAGCACGGGCGAGAGAAACACCAGGCCGAGGACGGCCAGGGAGCCGCCGATGAAGGATCCGACGGCGGAGGTGGCGAGGGCCGGCCCAGCGTGTCCACGCTTGGCCATCTCGTAGCCCTCCAGGGCCGTGACCGCCGACGCCACCTCCCCCGGCGTGCGGATGAGGATGGAGGTGATGGATCCGCCGTACATGGCGCCGTAGTAGACACCGCACAACAGGATCAGCCCGGCGGCCGGATCCAGCCCGAAGGACAGCGGGATGAGCAGCGCGATGGCCGTGATCGGCCCCAGGCCAGGGAGCACCCCGACGATCGTCCCGATCAGGACGCCGACGAAGACGAACAGGAGGTTGGTCGGTGTGACGGCCCCGGCGAGGCCGGACAGCAACGAGTTCAGCGCATCCATACCAGTGGTCCGATCAGCCGAGGATGCCCACCGGCAGCTGGACTGCCAGCAGCCGGGTGAAGGCGTAGTAGACGATCACCGCGAAGAGGACCGCGAAGACCAGGTTGCGCTTCCAGCGGGCCCGGTCGATCACGGTGACCATGGCCGCCAGGTAGAGGGCGGTGGACACCATGTAGCCCAGCGGGATGAAGATCAGCGCGTAGCCGATGAACATCGCCACGACGACCACGAGCCGGCGTGGAGGGACCGGCGGCTCGTCGGGGAGCACGAGCTCCCCGACGTCCTCGGCGTCGCCGTAGTGCATGAGTTCCCGCTCGATCCCCATGACCCGCACCCGGCGCAGGCCCAACCCGACGAGGAGCAGACCGCTCACGATGAGCATCACGCTGAGGGCGACCGGCAGGGTCCTCGGACCGATGCCGAGGTCCTTGCCCGTCGTCTCGATGTGGAGCGCGAAGACCAGCAGCACCGCACCGGCGACGGCGACCACGAGGCCCGACGAGACGTCGGAGCGCCCGGACCGGTGCTCCGTTGTAAGAGCCTCGGTCTCCAACGTCGCCGTCATGAGTTGCCGGTCTTGGCCATCGCGTCCTCCACCTGCTGGTTGGTGGACTTCAGGTAGGTGTTCATCTCGTCGCCGGTCATGAACGTCGTCTCCCACTGGTTCTTCTTGGCGGCCTTCTTCCACGAGTCGGAGTTCACGGCCTTCTTCAGCGCCTTCTTCCAGTAGGTGACCGCGTAGTCGGGCATACCAGGAGGCCCGTAGATCCCCCGCCAGTTCGACAGGGTGACGTCATAGCCCTGCTCCACCGAGGTGGGGACGTCGGGCAGTCCCTTGAGCCGCTTCTCGCCGACCACTGTCAGCGCCCTCAGCTTGCCGGACTCGATGAGCGGCAGGAACTCGCTCGTGCCGGCGATGGCCACCTTGATGTCACCGGAGAGCAGCGCGGCGCTCTGCTCGCCACCGCCGTCATAGGCGACAAAGTTGATCTTGGAGGCTTCGCCACCGGCCGCGTCGACGAGCAGGGCAAACGGCAGCTGGTCGTCCGACGCCGCCCCCACGGGCACCGACTTCGGGTCCTTGACCACGGCATCGAGCACCGACTTCAGGTCCTTGTACTTCGAGTCCGCGCTGGTGACGACCACGAAGTACTCGGACAGCAGCCGACAGATCATGGTGACGTCGTCGTAGTTGTACTTCGACTGCGCCCGCGCCTTGTTGGTCATCATCACCAGGGACGTGACCGACACCTGGTCGTCGGCCTCCTTCTTGCGTTCGACCATCTGCGCGAGCCAGACGGCCGACGCCGCGCCCGGGTGGTTCTCGATCGGCATGGGGGCATCGACGATCTTCTCCTTCTGCAGCACGTCGACGAGAGTGCGCATCGTGAGGTCGAAGCCGCTGCCGGGATCGGCACCAACACTCATCTGGACGGGTCCCTTGGGGTAGTCGTCGGTGCTGCCCTCGGCGGACGAGCTCGAGCAGCCGGAGAGCGCGAGGCCGCTCACGACCGCTGCTGCGAGGAATCGGGTCTTCAACACGGGTCATCTCCATGATCTGTGCCTGTGCCGGCACGGCTTGGTGGTGGGAGGTGGTGCGCACTGCCGAGACTCAGGAGACCTCCCTTCGCCTGCCGGTCGTGGGCATGGTCGGTCGGCGCCGGCTCTCGTAGTCGGCGATGCGGGCGGTGTGGTGCTCGGTGAGGGAGACGTCGTCCAGGCCGTGCATCAGCCGCCACCTGGCGTGGCTGTCGATCTCGAACGGCACGGCCAAGCTGGCGGCGCGAACCTGTTTGGCGCCCAGGTCGATCGTCACGGCGAGGGAGGGATCGCGCTCGATCAGCTCCCACAGAGCCTTCGTGGCCGCTTCGTCCACGGTGACCGGGAGCAAACCGTTGGACAAAGCGTTGCCGTAGAAGATGTCGCCGAATCTCGGGCTGAGCACCGCCTTGAACCCGCGGCCGGTGAGGGCCCACACTGCGGACTCGCGCGACGAACCGATGCCGAAGTCGGTGCCGGCGACCAGGATCGACGCATCGGTGAATCGGGGGTCGTTCAGCACGAAGTCGGGGTCGTCCCGCCAGTCGTTGAACAGGTTCTCCCCGTATCCGGCGATGCTGCTGCGGGTCAGGAAGCGGACCGGGAGGATCTGGTCGGTGTCGACGTTGGTCCGCCTCAACGGAACCGCGCGGCCCACGTGCACGGTGAACGGCTCCATCACGCCTCCAGGTCTTCCGGCGAACACAGCCGTCCGGCCACCGCACTGGCGGCCGCCACGGCAGGGGACACGACGTGGGTCCGGGATCCCTTGCCCTGTCTGCCTTCGAAGTTCCGGTTGTTGGTGGAGGCAGCACGTTGCCCGGCACGCAACCGGTCCTCGTTGACCGCCGCACACATCGAACAGCCGGAGTAGCGCAGCTGGATCCCGGCCTTCTCGAAGACGCGGTCCAGCCCCTCGTCCATGGCCTGCCGGCGCACCGATTCGGAGCCGGGCACCAGCACGACCTCGACGCCATCGGCGACCGAGCGTCCATCGAGCACTTCGGCAGCCGCCCGCAGGTCCTCGATCCGACCGTTGGTGCAGGAACCGATGAAGACGGCGTCGACGCCGATGTCGCGCATAGCGGTCCCGGGCGCCAGTCCCATGTAGTCCAGGGCTCGTCGAGCGGCCTGCCGGGCCGCGGGGTCATCCAGCTCCGCGGGATCGGGAACGACCCCGTCGAGGCGGACGCTCTGCGCAGGGTTGGTGCCCCAGGTGACGAAGGGGGACAACGTGCTGGCGTCGAACACCACCTCGCGGTCGAAGACAGCACCGGGATCAGTGCGGAAGGTGCGCCACTCGGCGAGCTCAACCTTCCAGTCCGCGCCGGTCGGTGCGTGCGGCCGTCCCTTCAGGTAGGCGAAGGTCGTCTCGTCCGGGGCGACCATGCCCGCGCGGGCCCCGGCCTCGACGGACATGTTGCAGACCGTCATCCGCCCCTCCATCGACAGTCCCTCGATGGCTGAGCCGCAGTACTCGATGACGTGCCCCTGTCCTCCGGCCGTGCCCACCTCGTGGATCAGGGCGAGGACGAGGTCCTTGGCGGAGACCCCAGCCGGCAACGCACCGTTCACCGTCACCCGCATGTTCTTCATCCGGCCCATGCGCAGTGTCTGCGTGGCCAGGACGTGCGCGACCTGCGACGTCCCGATGCCGAAGGCCAGCGCCCCGAAGGCTCCCTGGGTGGTGGTGTGCGAGTCGCAGCACACGATGGTCATCCCGGGTTGCGCCAGGCCGAGCTCGGGCGCGATGACGTGCACGATGCCCTGCCGCTCGTCGCCGAGTCGGTGCAACTCGATGCCGAACTGCTCGCAGTTGCTGCGCATCAGCTCGACCTGGTGCCGCGCCGCGTGGTCCTCGATGACCTTGGTGATGTCCTTGGTCGGCGTGTTGTGGTCTTCCGTGCCGAGCGTGAGGTCCGGCCGCCGGACCGTCCGCCCGGACTCACGCAGCAGGTCGAAGGCGACGGGCGTGTTGAGCTCGTGCAGCAGGTGCAGGTCGATGTAGAGGAGGTCCGGCTCACTCTCGGCCTGCCGGACGACGTGGCTGTCCCACACCTTGTCGGCGAGCGTCCTGGGCCCAGCAGAAGCCGTCACGAGGACGCTGCCTCGCGAAGGATCTGGCGCTCGGGAGCCTTGTGCAGGCGCCACGACGGGTCGGCCCTCTCGAAGGAGCTCTCCAGGCGGTGCTGGACCGCCGGCCGGACCTGGTCGCGGGCAATCCGGATCACGGCGTCGAGGTCGACACCGGTCTCGATCCCGAGGAGCGACAGCATGTGCACCAGCTCCTCGGTGGCGATGTTGCCGGTGGCGCCCGGCGCGTAGGGGCAGCCCCCCAGGCCACCGACGGAGGAGTCGAAGTCGGTGACGTCGGCAGCCAGGCCCGCGAGCACGTTGGCCATGCCGAGCCCGCGCGTATTGTGCAGGTGCAGCGTGATTCCCGTGTCTGGGAAGGCGGCTCGAAGCCGCTTCGACAGATCGAAGACGTGCGCCGGATCGGCCAGTCCGGCGGTGTCGGCGAGGGTCACGTGGTTGACACCTGCCTCGGCGAAGAGCTCGACGACCCATGCGACCCGCTCGAAGCTGGTGCGCCCCTCGAAGGGGCAGCCCAGGGCGGTCCCCATGCCGCCGACCAGCGAGATGCCATTTTCGTGACCGAGCTCGATGGCCGGTCGGAGCCGGTCCATGCACTCGGCGGTGGTGCAGTTGGCGTTGGCGAGACTGTGCGCGTCGGTGGAGGAGAGCATCAGCTCCCACACGGTCGCGTCGAACTCCAGCGCGCGTTGGGCCCCCTTCAGATTGGGGACCAGCACGGAGTAGGTGACGCCCACGGCCGGCGTGTACCGGGCCATCACCTCCGCAGCATCCGACAACTGTGGGACGGCATCGGGACGGACGAACGACGTGAGCTGCACCGCCGGGAGCCCGGCCGCTGACAGCGCGTCGATGATCGCCACCTTGTCGGAGGTCTCGATCGTCGTCGTCTCGAGCTGGAACCCGTCACGTGGTCCCACCTCCTGGATGCGCACACGCTCGGGCAGCTCGAAGGGCAGGGGGTCACGGCCCGCCGCCTCGCCGGCATACCGTTGCGCCTCGCTCAGCGTGGACATCAGACGATTCCTCTCTCGCGCAGGCTCTCGATCTCTTCCTGGGGGATTCCCAGCTCTTTGAGGACGGAGTCGGTGTGCTCTCCGAGGCCGGGCCCGGCACTCCGGACGTTGCCCGGGTTCTCGCTGAACTTGGGCACCACTCCGGGCAGCTTGATCTCGCCCAGCTGGGGATGCGTCACCTCGACGAGCATCTCCCGTGCCGCGTAGTGCGGGTCGGAGAAGATGTCCTCGGCGCTGTAGATCGGGGAGTGGGGGACGCTGAAGTCGTCCAGGACCTGCGTCAGCTCCGCCCTGGTCCGTTGCCCGGTCCACTCGGACAGGATGCGGTTCATCTCCTCGCGCCGGTCGAGCCGCGCGCGATTGGTGGAATACCGGGGGTCGGTCAGCATGTCCGCCCGGTCCATGGCCTCGGCCAGCCGACGGAAGGTGTGCTCGGTGCTCGTGACGATGACCAGCCACTGCCCGTCCTTGGTCTCGTAGATCCCGGCAGGCGAGGATGCGGCGAGCTCGTTGCCGGTGCGTTCGCGCACCTGGTGCAGCACGTCATACTCGGCCACGACGACCTCGAGCATCCGGAAGATCGACTCGTAGAGCGCGACATCCACCTCTTCAGGGGGTCCGCCGGCGACGCGCAGCTGGTAGATGGCCGCGAGCGCCCCCATCGCCGCATACATGCCGGTCAGGTAGTCGACCAAGGAGACCGAGGGCAGGACAGGGGGCCGGTCGGGGAATCCGCTGATGTGCGCATAGCCGCTGTATGCCGTTGCAGGAGTGCCGAACCCGGCCTTGCCCTTGTTGGGTCCGGTCTGTCCGTAGCCGCTCACGCGCACGATCACGAGGTCGGGGTTCGTCGACCGGAGCCGCTCGGTGGGCAGGCCCCACTTGTCTAGGGTGCCCGGGCGGAAGTTCTCGATGAGAACGTCCTGCTGGGCGAGCAACTGACAGAGGATCTCCTGGCCCGCCGGCGTCCGCAGGTCCAGGGTCATGCTGCGTTTGTTGCGCGCGGATGCCGCCCACGTCAGGGAGACGTCCCCCTTGAACGGGCCCAGGGCGCGGAGCGGGTCACCCGTGCCCGGCATCTCGACCTTCAGCACATCGGCCCCCATGTCGCCGAGCAGGGCGGCCGCGAACGGGCCGGCGAAGACGGTGGCGATGTCGAGGACCCGGAGGCCGCGGAGTGGCCCGGTCACCGTACGGTCTCCGCGGCATCGACCACTTCGTCGGAGAACCCGAGCGCGAGCGAGACTGCCGACCCACACTCGCGGGCGCGGGCGATCGCGTCGGATCGGTGCGCCTCCTCGGCGAATCGGGTCGCGGTGGACGACACGATGACAGCAGCCACAACATCACCTATTCGATCGAAGACGGGGACGGACACTGCGGACGTCTCAGGGTCGCGTTCGCCCCGGCTGAACTCCCAGCCCTGTCGGCGCACCACGCGAAGACGCCGGCGGTAGGCCTGGGGACTCCACGGGGGCCGTCCGGCGGGATGGTTCTCCTCCGAGCTTCGCCGGGCCAGCGCCATGGCCTCCTCCTCATCCATCCAGGCGAGGAGGACTCGGCTGGACGCGCCGACGTGGATCGGGAGCGGCACGCCGATCTCCCCCATGGTCCGGACGGTTCGGTGGCCCACGATCATCTCGATCGGGACGCGCGTGTAGCCGGTCCGGATCTGCAGTTCGACGGTTTCCCCTGTGGCATCGCGCAGTTCCTTCATGAAGGGCAGCGCGACCCGGCGTGCCTCGACGCCTTCGGTCGCCTTCGCACCGAGCCTGATCAGTCCGGCACCGAGTCGGTAGCCGCCTCGCCCGGGAGCGAGGAGCCGGTGTTCCGCCATCCCGGCCATGAGCCGGTAGGCCGTGGGGACCGATATCCCGAGCCGTTCAGCGATCTCGGAGGGTTCGAGCCGCGTCGTGCCGTCGGGGAAGGCAGCAAGGATCGCCATCACCTTGTCGAGGACGCCGACTCCACTCATGTTTCTCCATTATTTGGAAGGTGCTTCCAACTAGTGGAGGGGATAGTACATACTCACCTTTGCCAGCGCACCCCCTACCGGGCAGTTTCTTTGGTCCCCCCGGGAGCCGCTGCAGCGCCGGCGGCCGACAGTCACAGCCATTGCGGAGGGCGTGAGCGCCACCGCAGGAAGCGAGAAGTCCATGTCCAAGTCACACCCGCGCGAGTGGGAGATCCATCACGAGGTCCCGCGGCCTGATGCGGAGATCGTGAAACAGCTCAGCGCCTATCCGACGACGCAGATCGCCGACTCGGGAGGTCCGGTCAGCGTGCTGGGTCCCGGCATCGCCCACCGGTGCGGTGAGGTGGACGTCTGCGGGCCTGCAACCACGGTGTGGACCCGCCCGGGTGACATCCTCTTTCCGCTGAAGTCAACGGATCTCGTCCAGTCGGGAGATGTCCTGGTGATCGACGGCGGGGGGCGACTGGACGCTGCGCTGGTGGGCGACGTCGTCTCCGCCACGCTGCTCGCCGCGGGGTGTCGGGGGGTCGTCGTGGACGGCGTCATCCGCGACGTGGAGGGCATTGAGGAAGTGGGCTTGCCCGTGTATGCCCGGGGCGCCCATCCCGCGACAGGTTCGGGCGAGGGGCCGGGCGCCATCAACGTGCCCATCCAATGCGGTGGCGTCCTCGTGCGGCCTGGCGATGTGGTGCGGGCAGACCGCAGCGGAGTGGTGGTGATCCCCGGGGACAGGGTGGGGGAGGTCCTCGAGAAGACCCGAGCAGTGGACCAGCGGGAGGCGAAGTGGCGGGCCGCCATCAACGGCGGCGCCACCCTGCCCGCGGCCACGGGAATCGACGCACGGATCGCCGAGCTCCGCGATGTCACCAAGGCCCCGAGGGGCTGACGCGCCTACCGATCCCGCAGGTAGTCGAGCTGGGCGAGGACACTGAGCCGGGCGGCCGGCCAGACCTCGCGGGGCACATCGGCATACACCCGCTCCACGACGGCGTCGGCGACGTCGGGTGCCTGTGCGGCACCGGCCGCGAGCGCGTCCCGCACCTGGTCGAGTCGTTCCCGACGGTGGTCGAGGTACCACCGCACCGTGCCCGCCGCGTCCGGCACGGTGGGGCCGTGGCCCGGGGCGATCGAGGTCACCTCACCGCTGCCGGTCATCGCCTCGAGCCGCCCCAGCGACGAGAGGTATGCCGCGAGCTCGCCATCGGGGTGTGCCACCACCGTGCTCCCCCGGCCGAGCACCGTGTCACCGGTGAGCAGCAGGTTCTCCGCAGGCAACAGGAAGGACAGCGAGTCGGCGGTGTGACCCGGGGTGGCGACCACGACGATCTCCAGGCCTCCGACGCGCACCCGGTCGCCGTCGCGCAGGTCGTCGTGGCCGGCGCCGATGGCGCGCACCGGCGCCCGCGTCAGCTCGGCGAACCGGTCGGCCGACTCGGCGTGGTCCCAGTGCCAGTGGGTGAGCAGCGTCTGCACGACCCGGCCACCGCGCCCCGCCACGACCTCCAGCGTCCGTGCGAGGTGGGCCTCGTCGAGGGGGCCCGGGTCGATGATCACGTAGTTGTCGGAGCCGGGCTCGGCGAGCAGCCAGGTGTTGGTGCCGTCGAGCGTCATCGGGCCCGGGTTGGGACACAGCACACACGTGGCCCGGGTGGTGACGTCACCGCCGTGCCACGCGGCCGTCATACCGGCAACTCGCTGCGCATCATCACCACGCCGTCGACCTCGACCGGCCGGGGCATGACCGGCGCGACGGTGACTGGTGCGGCAAGGAACTCGGCCGCGGTCGGGGCAGCGGCCACCTGTTCGCAGCAGACCACGGTGGGCGGCAGGAGCAGCGCCTCCCCCTCGGCGTAGTGCCGCAGCAGCGTCATCGCCTCGGTCCAGTCGGCGTGGTCCGCCTCGGTGGTGAGGTCGTCGGGGAGCTGCCCCTCCGGCACGCGCGCGGCAAGGAAGCGCGTGTCGTAGCGGCGCGGCTCGAACTCGGGGGTGATCCAGTGCCCGCGGGCGACCAGGAGGTCGGAGCGGAGCACCAGGCCCCGGGCAATCAGCATCTGGGCGAACGACAGCTGGTGCGACAGCAACGCCTCCCGGTCGCGGGTCCAGCTCGGGTCGGAGCGCAGGTCGGCCACCACGGAGTCCTCGCCGGGCCCGGCGAGCAGCACACCGCACTCCTCGAAGACCTCGCGGACGGCAGCGATCACGAGCTCGCGGGCGGTCGCCTCGTCGGGGGCGCCGAGGGCACTCGCCCACTCGGCGGGGCTCGGTCCGGCCCAGGGCAGCTCGGGATCCGCGTCCCTGGGGTCGACGCTGCCGCCGGGAAACACCCACATCCGGGGCGCGAACTTCATCGACGCCACCCGGCGCAGCATGAAGACCTCGACTCCGTCGGCCGAGTCACGGACCAGCATCACCGTCGCGGCAGCTCGTGGCGCGGCCACGTCGGTCCAGGGCTCGGCCATCCAGGCCCTGGCTCGCTCGCTGAGTATGGCCGGCATCGGGAAGTCGCGCACCGAGCCGGCGCCGGCCTCGGCGATGGCTCAGTCCTCGACGGCGACGACGATCTCGACCTCGACGGGCGAGTCCAGCGGCAGGACAGCCACACCGACGGCCGAGCGTGCGTGGGCGCCGGCGTCGCCGAAGGCCTTGCCCAGCAGCTCGCTCGCGCCGTTGATCACTCCGGGCTGGCCGGTGAAGGTCGGGTCGCTGGCGACGAAGCCGACGACCTTGACCACTCGGGTCACCTTGTCGAGGTCTCCGACGACGCTCTTGACCGCGGCAATGGCATTGAGCGCGCAGGTCTGCGCGAGCTTCTTGGCGTCGTCGGCCGGCACCAGGCCGTGACCGTCGCCGACCTTGCCCGCCTGCACCAGCTCGCCCGACACCATGGGCAGCTGCCCCGAGGTGTGCACCAGGTTGCCCTCGCGCAGCGCCGGCACGTAGGCGGCCACCGGCGCGGTCACCTCGGGCACGGTGAGGCCCAGCTCGGACAGACGCGTCTCGACACCAGAGGTCATGGTCAGGCCTTCTCTCTCTTGAGGTATGCCACCAGGTTGGTGCTGTCGGGGCCGGTCAGGACCTGCACGAGCTCCCAACCGTCCTCGCCCCACTGGTCGAGGATCTGCTTGGTCGCGTGCACGATCAGCGGCACGGTCGCGTACTCCCACTTGGTCATGGCTCGCACTCTATCGCCGGGCTGTGGCGTCGCTCGGAGTGGTGGGTTCGGCGGCGGGGAAATGCCGGGACGTCCTGCGAACCGGCGGCCCCCACGACCACACCGCAGGACCTCACGCCAAGCCCGACCGGGACGTCCTGCGAACCGGCGGCCCCCACGACCACACCGCAGGACGTTGCGTGAGGCGGGAGCCGGGCCGTCAGCGCACGGGGTCGAAGGGGCGCAGCGCCTCCGGCACGACGCCGGTGACCATCTGCTCGGCGAGCAGCTCGCCGGTGATCGGGCCGAGCGTGACGCCCCACATGCCGTGGCCGCCGGCCACCCACACGCCGGGCGCCTTCGTGGCACCGACGAGAGGCAGCCCGTCCACCGTGACCGGGCGCGACCCGACCCAGACGTCCTTGCGGTCGTCCCAGTCGACGCCGGACAGCAGCGGCCGACCGGACTTGACGATCGCCTCGACCCGCTCGATGTGCATCGGCTCGTCGGGGCCGCGGAACTCCATCGTGCCGCCGATCCGCAGCCGGTCACCGATCGGCGTGCAGGCCACCCGCTCGAAGGGGAAGTAGACCGGGCAGGGCACCGGCGGGTTGTCGACCGAGACGCTGAACGAGTAGCCGCGGCCGGCACGCAACCTGGTGCGGACGCCATACGCCCTGGCCAGCTCGGGCAGCCACGCGCCCGTGGCGACGACCACGGCGTCGGCCCTGACCGGCGGGCCGGAGTGCATCTCGATCGTGATGCCGCCGGGGCCGTGGCGCAGGGTGCGGGCGTTGACGCCCACCTGCACGTCGCCGTCACGGTCGCGCACGGCGTCGGCGATGGCCGAGACGTACTCGCCGGGGTTGATGAAGCGCTGGCCAGCGATCCGGATCGCGGTCTCGACCTCCGGAGCGACGATCGGCAGCTCGGAGCGCAGCGCGGCGCCGTCGACGTCGGAGGTCTCCAGCTCGAGCCCCGCCTCGCGGATCAGCTCGACCTCGTGCCGCAGCCCGGCCGCGTCCTCCTCGCGCAGGAACGCCGCCATGATCGGCGCCTCGTGGCTCGTGGCCTTGACGCCCCCCGCCTCGAGCAGGTCATAACCCTCGATCGCGCGGCGGTTGACCGGCACGTAGGCGGCCATCGCCTTGCGCCACTGCCCCATCGTGCAGCGCCGGCCGAAGCCGACCAGGAACGACAGCAGCTCGGGGTCCGGCTTGACCGGCACGTAGAGCGGTGAGTCGGGGTCGAGCATCGCCTTGACGCCGTACTTGATGACCGACGGCTCGGCCAGCGGGATCGCGAGTCCCGGCGAGACCCATCCCGCGTTGCCCCACGAGGAACCGGCGGCAATCCCGTTGCGGTCGAGCACCGTCACGCGGACCCCGCGCTCCTGCAGGAACCAGGCCGTGGACAAGCCCACCATCCCGGCTCCGATGACGACGACGTGTGCGGGTCCCTGTCCCGACTCGGGACGAACTGGCGTGGCCATGAGCAGCGCTTCCCATCTCCGACGACTTCGATGTCGTAGTTCTGCTCCGGACGCTATCAGCCGACCCGCTACCGTCGACGGCGATGGTCACCAACGAGGCAGCACCGGTCCCCGCCGAGGCCGGGCCCGAGCACCCGATCCTCACGCGCGTCGCCCCACCGCCGGATCTCACCGGCCGCTACGGCACGGGGCCCGACCACCTGTATGACGTCCGCCTGCCGCCCGCACGCGAGCGCGGCACCACCGTGGTCATCCTGCACGGCGGGTTCTGGCGGGACCGGGTCGACCGCGCCCACGCCGGCTGCCAGGCGCAGGCCTACGCAAACGACGGGTTCCACGTGGCGGTGCCGGAGTACCGCCGCACGGGGTCGCCCGGGGGCGGCTGGCCCGGGACCTTCGAGGACGTGCGCAGTGCGCTCGGCGCGATCCGGGCCGACCCGCAGCTGCCCGAGGTGGTCGTCCTGGCGGGGCACTCCGCCGGGGGGCACCTCGCGGTCTGGCTGCTGAGCCAGCCGGAGGGTGCCGGCGTGCGCGGAGCGGTGGCGCTCGCCGGGTGCGTCGACCTCGGCCGCACCGCCCGGGACGGACTCGGCAACGGCGCCGCCGTCGACCTGATGGGCGGCCGCCCGGACGACCTCGACGACCGATACGCCAGAGCCGACCCCGCCCGGCTGGTGCCCGCACCGGCGCCGGTCCACCTGGTCCACGGGGAGGACGACACCGTCGTGCCGCTGTCGATCTCGCAGTCCTACCAACGGATCTCGGCCGCAGCCGGCCGCTCGGTGACTTTGGACGTCATACCGGGGGCCGGGCACTTCGAGCTCATCGACCCGGACGACCCCGCCTTCGCGGCAGGACTCGCGGCCGTGCGGGACCTGGCCGGGGCTGGTTAGGCTCCGTGGCATGAGCCCAGGGCAGGCAGCGGAGTGGGACGGCGTGCGGCTGCACGTGGTCACCGGCAAGGGCGGCACGGGCAAGACCACCGTCGCGGCCGCGCTCGCGCTGGCCCTGGCCGCCGGCGGCCGACGGGTGCTGCTCGCCGAGGTCGAGGGACGCCAGGGCATCAGCCAGGTGCTGGACGTGCCGCCGCTGTCCGACAAGGAGTCGCGGGTCGCCCACGCCGCGGGCGGCGGCGAGGTGTGGGGGCTGGCGGTCGACGCGAAGGCCGCGCTGCTCGAATACCTCCAGCTGTTCTACAAGCTCGGCCGGGCCGGCGGGGTGCTCGAACGGTTCGGCGCCATCGACTTCGCCACCACGATCGCCCCCGGGGTGCGCGACGTGCTGCTCATCGGCAAGGTCTACGAGGCCGTCCGGCGCCGGCGTGACCCGAAGTCCAAGGGCCCGAACCCAGCCCGCCTCTACGACGCCGTCGTGCTCGACGCACCGCCGACCGGTCGGGTGGTGCGCTTCCTCGGGGTCAACGAGGAGGTCGCGGGGCTGGCCAGGGTCGGCCCCATCCGTTCGCAGGCCGACTCGATCACCGCCCTGCTGCGGTCGCGGCAGGCAGCCGTGCACATCGTCACACTGCTCGAGGAGATGCCGGTGCAGGAGACCGTCGACGCGGCGGCCGAGCTGCCGACAGCCGGTTTCAACCGTGGCGCCGTCGTCGTCAACCAGGTCCGGGAGGCGGACCTCGACGAGACGGCCCTCGACGCCGCGCGATCGGGTGGCCTGGACAGCGACGCGGTGGCGGACGACCTGACCGCGGCCGGCGTGAAGGCCCGGCCTGCGTTGCTGCGCGGGCTGCTCGAGGAGACCGCGGAGCACGCCGCCCGGATCGCGCTCGAGCAGGCGCAGGCCGAGCGCCTCGAAGGGCTCGGCCGCACGCTCTACCGGCTGCCTCTGATGCCCGAGGGCGTCGACGCGGGCGGTGTGCGGGTGCTGGCCCGGTTGCTCACCGAGCAGGGTATGGCGTGATGGCCGCCAAGCAGGCACGTGGCGGCGCGCGCGCGGTCGCCGATGCGCCGGCCCTGGACGCGGACGCCCTGCTGGAGGACCGAGAGGTCCGCATCGTGGTCTGCTGCGGGTCCGGTGGCGTGGGCAAGACCACGACGGCCGCTGCCCTGGCGGTCCGCGCGGCAGAGGCGGGCCGGCAGGTGGTGGTGCTCACCATCGATCCCGCCCGCCGGCTCGCGCAGGCCCTCGGGCTCGAGGAACTCGACAACACCCCACGGCCGGTCGCCGGTCTCGACCTGTCCGCCGGCGGGTCGCTCGACGCGATGATGCTCGACATGAAGCGCACCTTCGACGAGGTGGTGCAGGCCCACGCCACGCCGGAGAAGGCGGAGCAGATCCTCGCCAACCCCTTCTACCAGGCCGTCTCCAGCTCCTTCGCCGGCACGCAGGAATACATGGCGATGGAGAAGCTCGGGCAGTTGCACGCCCAGCTCAGCGCGGGAGGCGATGCGCCGCGGTGGGACCTCATCGTCGTGGACACCCCGCCCTCGCGCTCCGCGCTGGACTTCCTCGACGCGCCCAGTCGCCTGGGGTCGTTCCTCGACGGCCGGTTCATCCGGATCCTCGCCGCTCCGGCCAGGGCGGGCAGCCGCGCCTACCTCAAGGTCTTCAGCGCGGGGGTCAACGTCGTGAGCAACACGCTGAGCAAGGTGCTGGGCGCCCGGTTGCTGCGCGACGTCCAGACCTTCGTGGCCGCGCTCGACACGATGTTCGGTGGGTTCCGGGAGCGGGCCGACCAGACCTATGCCCTGCTGCAGCAGCAGGGCACCCGGTTCCTGGTGGTCGCGACGCCGGAGCGCGACGCCCTGCGCGAGGCGGCGTTCTTCGTCGACCGGCTCGACCGGGACGACATGCCGCTGGCCGGGCTCGTCATCAACCGGGTGCAGCGGACCCGGGCGAACGGGCTGAGTGCCGGGCGGGCGATGGCGGCGGCGGAGACGCTGCCCGAGGGATCGGTCACCGCCGCCATCCTGCGGCTGCACGCCGACCTCGCCGAGACGGCCGCCCGACACGAGGCCCGGGCCCGTGCGTTCACCGCGGCCTACCCGGAGACCCCGGTGGTGGCGGTGCCGGCCGCCGCGGAGGACATCCACGACCTGACCGCGCTGCGCGAGATCGGCGTGGCCCTCGCCGACGGCTGAGGCCCAGACCCCCGCTGCCTGTTGCTGGGAGAGGGCGTCACCTGTGACGCCCTCTCCCAGCAACGAGCAGGGGAGCTCAACGAGCAGGGGGCTCAGGAGGCGGTCGGGTGGTGCCGCGCTCGGTCCATCTGGAAGAGCGCCTTCCACGACTTGACGTCCGGCCGCCGCTTGAGCAGGGCGCGCCGCTCACGCTCGGTCATCCCGCCCCAGACCCCGAACTCGGTGCGGTTGTCGAGCGCGTCGGCCAGACACTCCGCGATGACCGGGCACCCGATGCAGACCTGCTTGGCCACCTGCTGGGCCGCGCCGCGGACGAACAGGGCGTCCGGCTCCGAGGTCCGGCAGGCCGCCAGGGGCGCCCACTCCTCGACCCAGGCCGCGGGCTCGTCCGAGGAACTTCCGGGCCGTCGATTCGCGATCGCTGTCACTGTCTTCCCCTGTCTTTACCAAGACCAAGCCTGCACTTAGTCAAGAGACCTTCTGCAATAGGTAAAATCTCATCCGTTGAAGGCTATGGAGTGGTGTCGTAAGGCACCATGACCCCGCAGGACCGTTTCCGGGTAGTCACAAATGACTAGTCACTGCCGGCCGGGGTGATCGCAGGTCCCGCCGCACACCACAGTTCGGGCCCGCAGGACCACCCGCCACGGCGCCTCGCGGAGTCGGGTTCGCGGGCCTGCGCGGGTTACTCTGGCCACCATGCAGCGTCAAGCCACCAAACTTGCCAACGTCCTGAGCCTGCTCGGGGCGTTCCTCGCGACGGCGGTCGTCATCGGCCTGCTCGGCGCCGGGCTGGTCATCCCGGCTGTGGGTGCCACCGGAGCCGCCACCCGCGAGGGAGTGGGACTGTTCGACGGCCTGCCCGGCAACTTCTCGGCCAACCCGCTCGCCCAACAGTCCAAGATCTACGCCGCCGACGGTTCGCTGATCGCGACCCCGGCCGACGAGGACCGCACCGTCGTCCCGTTGAAGGAGATCGCCCCGGTCATGCGCAAGGCGCAGGTGGCCATCGAGGACTCCCGCTTCTATGAGCACGGCGGCATCGACCTGCGGGGCGTGGCCCGCGCGCTGGCGTTCAACGCCGTCAACCCCACGACCCAGGGCGCTTCGACGCTGACCCAGCAGTTCGTCAAGGTCTCGCTGCAGGAGAACGCCTTGGCCTCGGGCAACGAGCAGGCTGCCCAGGAGGCCACGGCACGGCACGGCTGGGCAGGCATCGCCCGCAAGGTCCAGGAGCTGAAGTACGCCGTCACCCTCGAGAAGAAGATGACGAAGGACCAGATCCTCGAGGGTTACCTCAACCTCGTCTACTACGGCGACCAGGCGTATGGCGTGGAGGCGGCCGCCCGACACTACTTCGGCATCCACGCGAGCCAGCTCAGCCTGCCCCAGGCCGCTCTGCTGGCCGGCGTCGTGAACCAACCGGGTGTCACGGACCCGATCCACTACCCGGAGGCGGCGGTCAAGCGCCGCAACGTGGTATTGGCCAAGATGCACCAGCAGCACATGATCAGCACCAAGGCGTGGAAGCAGGCCAAGACCAGCAAGCTCCAGTTGCACGTCACCAACCGGAAGAGCAACTGCGCCGCCTCGCCACACCCCTACTTCTGCTCCTACGTCATAGCCTGGCTCAAGCAGCAGCCAGCGCTGGGCAAGACGGTCGAGGAGCGCGACCGCCTGCTCAACCGCGGTGGCCTGACGATCAAGACGACCTTGGACCCGAAGATCGAGAAGATCGCCCGTCGGGAGCTGCTCAAGGCGGTCCCGATGCACAACAAGCTCAAGCTGGGCGCGGCGGCCGCCATGATCCAGCCGGGGACCGGCCACGTCCTGGCGATCGCCCAGAACACCAAGTACTCCCTGCAGCCCGGCGATGCCAACACGACCGTCAACTACGCCATCGACGAGCGCTACGGCTCCTCCGGCGGCTTCCAGATCGGGTCCACCGCCAAGCTGTTCACCATCACGACGGCGCTCGAGTCGGGCATGCCGATCGACTCCACGATCTATGTGCGGCCTCCGACCGCGGGCCGCGCCGCAGTCTTCACCCCGCAGGACTTCCCGAAGAACAAGTGCGGCGGCGGCATGGTGACCGACTGGGAGGTCGCCAACGACATCGGCACCTTCACCGGCCGGATCTCGCTGACCAAGATGACAGCGGAGTCGCTCAACACCGCCTTCGCCGAGCTGGTGTCCAAGCTGGGCACCTGCAAGATCCAGCGGACGATGACCAGGATGGGCCTGCACCAGGGCAACGGCGAGCCGGTCGACCCCGGACCGGCCTCGATCACGCTCGGCACCAGTGGGTCATCCCCCATGTCGGTCGCCTCGGCCTTCGCGACCATCGCTGCGCACGGGAAGTACTGCACCCCCACCCCTGTCCTGTCCATCACGACCCCGGACGGCAAGAAGCTGCCGATCCCGGGCGACAGGTGCAAGCAGGTCCTCGAGCCGGACGTGGCCAACGGCGTCACCTCGATCTTCACCCACGTCCTCGACGACAACGGGACCGCGCGTGGCAACAAGCTGGCCGACAAGCGCCCGGCGGCCGGCAAGACCGGGACCACGGACGGCGGCAACGAGAGCTGGTTCACCGGGTTCACCCCGCAGCTGGCCACCTCGGTCTGGGTCGGCACGCCGAAGACCAACAACGAGAAGGTCAAGGACTTCACCCTCGCCGGCAAGTTCCACGAGGGCTGGCTGTTCGGCTCCACCATCGCCGCACCCACGTGGAAGGCGATCATGGACGCCGCCCTCCAGGGCGAGCCGATCAAGAAGTTCGAGAAGCCCAGCCCGACGATGGTGCACGGCAAGCAGATCACCGTCCCCAGCGTGACCGGCATGCCGCTGGACGAGGCGCTGAAGACGCTGAAGAACGCCGGTTTCAACGGCCGCGAGGGCCATGACGTCTACTCCGACTACCCGCAGGGCACCGTCGCGGAGATGGACCCCACGGCAGGCACCAAGATGACCGAGGGTGACACGGTCTGGGTCTACCCGTCGACCGGGTACGTCCCCGCTCCCCCGCCCCCGCCGGCACCGTCGCCGACCTCCACTCCGGCACCGTCGCCGACCTCCACACCGGCACCGTCGCCGACCTCCACACCGGCACCGACGACGACCAAGCCCAGCACGAAGAAGACCAAGCCCGGCCCGAAGAAGCCGAAATAGCGAGCGACCGGCCCCGAGCCGAAGGAGCGGAGCCGGCGGTGCAGACCGCCGGGCTCAGCCGCCGCTGAGGCGGCGCTTGACGGCGGCGGCCACCCGGCCGCCCTCGGCCCGCCCGGCCACCCGGGGCTGGACCGCCTTCATGGCCTGCCCCATCTGCGCCATCCCGGTCGCACCGGTCTCCTGCACGGCGTCGGCCACCAGGTGGTCCAGCTCGTCGTCCGTGAGCTGGGCCGGCAGGTAGCCCTCGAGCACGGTGAGCTCCGCCCGCTCCTGTTCGGCGAGCTCGGGACGGGACGCACCGTCATACGCCTCCGCGGCCTCGCGGCGCTTCTTCGCCTCCTTGGCCACGACCCTGCGCACGTCGTCGTCGGAGAGCTCGCGTGACTCCTTACCCGCGACCTCCTCGTTGGTCACGGCGGTCAGCACCATCCGCAACGTCCCGGAGCGCACCTTGTCGCGCTCGCGCATGGCCTCGGTGAGGTCGGCCCGCAGGGTGGTCTTCAGCGACTGGCTCGGCGTCATGCGTGCAGTCTGTCACCGCCCGCGTGGCGAGCCACACCCTGTTTGGGAGGATGTCCCCGATGACCTCTCTCCTGCGCAGATCCGCGCTCGGCCTGCTCGGCAGCGCCGCCACCGGACTCGCCTACGCCTCCCTCGTCGAACGCCAGGCGTATGTCGTGCGCCGCGTCAGCGTGCCCGTGCTCCCTCCGGGCACCCGGCCGCTGCGGATCCTGCACCTCACTGACCTGCACCTGGTGCCGCGCCAACGGCGCAAGATCGACTGGGTCCGCGGCCTGGCCACACTCGAGCCGGACTTCGTCGTGGACACCGGCGACAACCTGGCCGACCTGCGGGCTGTGCCCTCCGCGGTCGAGGCGCTGGCACCGCTGATGGAGTTGCCGGGCGCCTTCGTGCTCGGGTCCAACGACTACTTCGGGCCGACCGCCAAGAACCCGCTGCGGTACTTCGACCTGAGCCACCGCAAGGCCCCGGAGACGCGTGCCAGGGGTCTGCCGACCGACGACCTGGTCCGCTCCTTCACCAGCGCGGGATGGCTCGACCTGGACAACGCGCGCACCACCACGACGGTGGCCGGCGTCCGCCTCGAGCTGGTCGGGGTGAACGACCCGCACATCCAGCTCGACGACTACCCGAGCGTCTCCGGGCCGGCCGACGGGCAGGTGGCGCTGACGCTGGGAGTGGTGCACGCGCCATACCAGCGGGTGCTCGACCCCATGGTTCGCGACGGCGCGGGCCTGGTCCTGGCCGGACACACGCACGGCGGGCAGCTCTGTCTGCCGTTCGCCGGTGCGCTGGTGACCAACTGCGACCTGCCGCTCGGGCGCGCCAAGGGCGTGTCCCGGTGGTGGCCGGGTGCGGGCTCCGCCGCCTCACCCCACAGTCCGGACGACGCCGCGTGGCTGCACGTGTCGGCCGGGCTCGGCACGTCGCCCTACGCTCCAGCCCGCTTCGCCTGCCGGCCGGAGGCGACCCTGCTGACGCTGACGAGTCGCTCGGCCTGACCCGATTCGGTCCGTGGCGAGGTGCTCGGCTATTGTGTGCTGGCGCTGCCTTGTGTGGCGCCAGCCACGGGGTGTGGCGCAGCTTGGTAGCGCGCTTCGTTCGGGACGAAGAGGCCGCAGGTTCAAATCCTGTCACCCCGACAGCAGCAGGTTCGCCCGAAACAGTCGGAGCGGACCTTTGCTGTCAGGGGACAAAATCTCCTCGCCGTCCGCCCGTGCCTCGGCGGCGTGGCCGACCTCACCGGGGAGGTCCTCCTCGGGCCCCGCGGGCCAGCCGACTGGCCGCCCGCGCGGCGATCGCCATGATCGTCAGTGCGGGATTGGCGCTGCCCTGGGTGGGCAGCACGCTGCCGTCGGTGAGGTAGAGGTTGGGGATCGCGAAGCTCTGGCAGTCGCCGCTCACCACGCCCTTGTCCTCGGTGGCCGCCATCCGGGCACCACCCACCAGGTGGGCAAATCGCTGGATCGTCATGGTCTCGTCCGCACCCGCCGCGTGCAGGATCTCCTCCATCTTCTGCTGCGCGGCCTGCAACAGCTGCTGGTCATTCTCGCCCTGGGAGTAGCTGAAGTGCGCGATCGGCATCCCGTGCCGGTCCTTCTCCTCATCGAGGGTGACCCGGTTCTCGGGACGGGGCAGGAACTCGCACAGGGCACCGAAGCAGGCCCAGTGCACGTAGTCACTCATGTACTCCCGCAGCGAAGCGCCCCAGTGGCCCTGGGCGATGACGTGCTCCGACCAGGTGATCGGCAAGGGCGAGACCGTCTGGATCGAAAAGCCGCGCTGGTAGGGAGCTTTCGGGTCGGTCTCGTAGAACTGCTCGCTGCTGACCTCCGGTGGCGGCGCCTTGTACATCCGGATCTCCCGGTCGAACCGGCCGGCCGTCTGCGGCGCGCCCTGCACCATGACATAGCGGCCGACGAGATCGTGGTCGTTGCACAGCCCGTTCGGCCACCGCTCGGTGGCGGAGTTCAGCAGCAGCCGAGGGGTCTCGATCGAGTATCCCGCGACCGCCACCATGCGCGCCCGCTGGAACCGTTCCCGGCCACGGCGTACGTAGTGCACGCCGGTCGCGCGGCCGGTGCGGTCGTCGACCCCGACCCTCGTGACCATTGAGTCCGCGCGCACCTCGGCACCGTGCGCCAGCGCGTCCGGGATGTGCGTGATCAGCGGCGACGCCTTCGCGTCGACCTTGCAGCCCTGCAGGCAGAAGCCGCGGTAGATGCAGTGCGGGCGGTTGCCGAAGCGGCCGTTGCTGATCGCGACCGGGCCGACCTTCGCCGTGATGCCTACCTTGCGGGCACCCTCGAGGAAGATCTCGCCGTTCCCGCCCACGGGGTGGGGGCTGTGCGGATAGCTGTGCGGGTCGCCCCAGGGCCAGTCTTCTCCCGCGACAGGCAGCTCCTCCTCGATGTCCTGGTAGTAGGGACGCAGATCTTCGTAGGCAAAGGGCCAGTCCGCGCCCACGCCGTCTTGGCTGTAGGTCCGGAAGTCGCTGGGATGGAACCGCGGCGTGTAGCCCGCATAGTGCACCATCGAGCCACCCACGCCCCGCCCGGAGTTGTTGGATCCCAACGGAACCGGATCGGAGCCGGCGATGACGCGGGGGTCGTTCCAGTAGAGGTGGTGTGAGCCCGCCTCGTCACTGACCCAGTCCCGCTCCGGCTCCCAGAACGGCCCCGCGTCCAGGGCCACGATGCGCCAGCCCAGACGTGCCAGCCGCTGCATGAGCGTCGATCCTCCCGCTCCACAGCCGACGATCACGAGATCGACCTCGTCATCGTCCTCGAACCGGCGCATGTCGTGGCGCAGCTGGTGGTTGGTGCCCGGATGGGGCGGCATCAGCCACGCCGACTCGTTGCGCTCGCGGACGTGGTCCAGCGACCCCGGCAGCAGGCGCATCAGCTCTTCCCCCGGTCCGCGTCGCCGATCCGCGTCGGATCCACCGGCTTCGCGTCGCGCACCTCGAAGGGCTCGAGCTTGTCGACGCCGATGTTCTTGTAGCCGCGCGGAAAGGCCGGCCCGGGAAACCCGATCTCGTCCCATGCCCAAGGATGCGAATAGAAGGCGGAGCAGGCGTAGCGGGTCCAGAGGCTCCACACCCGCTTGGCGATCATGCCGTGCCACTCGCCGCTGCCCCTGTCGACGATGGCCTGGATCACTCCGCGCTGCTCGCCGAGATCGCACTCGTGGAAGGGCCGGGACCACGCCTCGCGCGAGTCCTGGTCGAGCGCCGCCAAGGACTGCTTCCACGCCTCGGCGTCCTCCGGCATGTCCTCGTAGTGCCAGCCGTCGTACTGCTTCTCGGCGAGGCGCGCGTCGATGAGGTGCACCACGGGGACGCGCGGGTCTTCCTGCTGATCGAGGAGCTGGTCACACAGGGCGTTGGCTGTCGCCTCCTCCTCCCGGGTGAAGAAGCGGATGTTCGGCGGCATACCGAGCCGTTCGGCGACCACGGCCTTGGTGGCCATGTCCCAGTACTCGGCTTGAGAGGCGGTGTCGAACCCGGGGAACCGTCCTCGCGCGTTGGGGTCCTGGAGAGGCAGCTTCTGGTTCACTTCTCGCGCCTCAGGATGGAAGCGAGCAGGCCCATGCCCCCGACCATCGTCATCAGCAGCGGCGCCAGCAACGGCGGCCCCATCTCCATGTTGTACCGGAAGTTCGACCAGCCACCGGGCTTCTGCTTGATGCCCCGTGCGTGCAGCCAGGTCCCCTGGATCCCGTTCAGGACGATCACCGACGAGGTGAGCGGAAGCATCGTCTTGGCCATCCGTTTGCTGAAGACGCCTGCGACGCCCGCCGCGAAGCCGACCGGGCCCAGCGCGATCGGCGCCCACATCCAGGGGTCTCCGAAGCTGGCCTTGTCGTGCTCGAAGAAGATCTCGGTGCTCGTGATGACCGCGCCGGCCGCCGTGAGGCCGGAGAGGCTTCGTTCGAAGCGGCCCGTCTCGACGTCGCGGAGCACCCTGTCGATGCCGTGGAGCACCTCGCCCACGGGCTCGGAGCGCCCAACCGACGACCGCATGGGGATGGCTTGCTGCAGTGCACGCATTGCCGAAAGCACGAGAGGGTCCTCCTTGTCGATGGCCTTCCTCACTTCTACCCAGCAGTGGGCTGCACAATCGCCGCACCGCGCGGGCGGTGCGTCAGGCCGGTTGCTGCACGCGCTGGCTCCACCAGGCGATCGTGCGCGCCAAACCTTCCTTCCACGGCACGCGCGCCTCCCACCCGAGCAGCTCCCGGGCCAGCGTGGTGTCCGGGCGACGGACCTTGGGGTCGTCGACGGGCCGGTCGATGTGCACGATGGTGGATGTGGAGCCGGTTGCCGCGATGACGTCCTTCGCGATCTCGAGGATCGAGCGCTCGCTCGGGTTGCCGATGTTGACCGGACCGGGATGGTCACAGGCCGCCATCGCGAGCACGCCCTCGACAAGGTCGTCGATGTAGCAGACCGAACGGGTCTGGAGGCCGTCACCGGTCACGGTGACCGGCTCACCGGCCAGGGCCTGGGAGATGAACGTGGGAATGGCACGTCCGTCATCGGGGCGCATCCGCGGACCGAAGGTGTTGAAGATGCGCACGATGGCGGCGTCGACCCCTTCGGTCCCCCTGTATGCCGTCGCGAGCGCCTCGCCGTAGCGCTTCCCCTCGTCGTACACGCCCCGTGGACCCACGGGGTTGACGTGTCCCCAGTAGTCCTCCGGCTGCGGATGGACCTGGGGGTCGCCGTAGACCTCCGAGGTGGAGGCGAGCACGAACCGCGCGCCCTTCTCCTTGGCCAGACCCAGCGCGTGCCAGGTGCCGATCGCACCGACCTTGAGGGTGTGCAGCGGGAGTCGCAGGTAGTCGCTCGGCGACGCCGGAGAGGCGAAGTGCAGGACGAGGTCCACGTCTCCGGGAACGTGCATGAAGTCGGTGACGTCGCAGCGGACCAACCGGAAGCCCGGGTTGTCCATGAGATGGGCGACATTCGCCGGGCTGCCCGTCAGGAAGTTGTCGAGGCACACCACCTCGGCACCACGACGCAGCAGCTCCTCACACAGGTGGCTGCCCACGAAACCGGCGCCTCCTGTCACGACCGCTCGACGCGTGCGGAGCTCGGGTTGGCTGGTCCTCGGCATGCTTCCTCCTCATGCGATGGCGGTGCCCGGTGATGCTGTCCGGCCACGCTCGGAATCGTTCCTACCCGTGAAGTGCAGCGACAAACCGGTCCCCCGAACAGCCCACGAGAGCGCGCGGCAGCCGCGAGAAGCGCACCGGCCAAGGTCGAGCGACGGCCCTTCGGGAGAAGTGGTTCGAGAAGTGGTTCGAAGCGGTTCTGCTGGGTAGAGGGGGGCCATGCGGGTGCTCGGAGTCAACGCGCTCTTCCACGATCCTTCGGCCGCTCTCGTGGTCGACGGACGGATCGTCGCTGCCGCGGAGGAGGAGCGGTTCAGCCGGCGCAAGCACGGCAAGCGACCGGTGCCGTTCTCGGCGTGGGAACTGCCCGAACTGGCCATGCGCTGGTGCCTGGACGAGGCCGGGCTCTCCGCCGAGGATCTCGACGCGGTCGCCTACTCCTACGACCCACGTCTGGCCCGTCCTGCCGCGGAACTCGGCCTGCCGGACCCGTGGGACCACCTGCGCCAGGAGTATGCCGAGCGGGCACCGGAGTTCCTGGCCACCGCTCTCCCCGGCCTCAAGCCGGAGGCCGTCACCTTCGTCCCTCACCACGCGGCGCACGCCGCGTCGGCCGGCTTGGTCAGACCGCACCGCGACTCCCCATCAGGCGTGAGCGTGCTCGTGGTGGACGGCCGCGGTGAATCGGCGTCTCACCTGGCAGGTCGCTACGACTCGGGCCCGCTCGAGGTGCTCGGCACCCAACGCCTGCCCGACTCCCTCGGCCTGGTCTACGAGTCGCTCACCGAGCATCTCGGGTTCCTGCGCTCGAGCGATGAGTTCAAGGTGATGGCCCTGGCGTCGTACGGCGAGAACCGCTTTGCCTCGGCGCTGCGTGACAACGTCCATGCCCGAGGCGATGGCGGCTTCGTGGGACGCGTGCCGGACTGGGGTCGTTTTGCACCGGCCCGTCGGCGGGACGACACCGAGTGGCTTCCGGAGCACGCCGACCTCGCCTGCTCGCTGCAGTCCTGTCTCGAGGAGACCCTCGTGGAGATGGCCGGCTGGTTGCACGAGCAGACCGACGACCAGGCGCTCGCGATGGCCGGGGGAACAGCGCTCAACTGCGTTGCCAATTCACGCATCTGGGCCGAGAGCGGCTTTGACGACGTCTGGGTCCAACCCGCCGCGGGGGACGCGGGGACCTCACTCGGCGCGGCCCTGCACGTGCTGTCCGAGGCGGGAGACCTCCAGGCGGTGCCCTTCGGCACGGCGGCGCTGGGGCGGCGCTGGACCGACGAGCAGCTGGCGCAGTGCCTTCGCGACGCCCGCGTGCCCTTCACGACTCCGGATGACCTGGACACCCGCGTGGCACGGATCCTCGCCGACGACGGACTCATCGCCTGGTTCGACGGGCGCAGCGAGTTCGGGCCGAGGGCCCTGGGCCATCGGTCCCTCTTGGCCCATCCCGGCCGGCGAAGCAACCTGGAACGGCTGAACGACGTGAAGGGCCGAGAGCAGTTCCGCCCCGTGGCGCCGATGGTCCTGAGCGAGCGGGCCCCCGAGATCTTCAGCGCGGGCCCACTGCCCAGCCCCTACATGCTGTTCGTGCACCGTGTCGCGGAGACCTGGCGCGAACGGATCCCGGCGGTCACCCACGTGGACGGCACGGCCCGGGTGCAGACCGTCGACCGTGAGCAGCTGCCGAGGCTCACCGGCATGCTGGAGCAGTTCGCCGCGATGACCGGGTTGCCCGTGGTGGTCAATACCAGCCTGAACACGGCCGGTCGGCCCATGGTGGACACCCCGCGAGAGGCGTTGGAGCTGTTCGGGTCTTCGCCCGTCGACGCCTTGGTGCTCGGTCCCCACCTGGTGCAGCGCGGCGCGCTGTTCGCCGAGGAGCAGGTGTGACGAGCGGGCCGGCCCCCACGCGATACGGATCGTCCGGTTCCCCGCGAGCCCGGACGCACTCCCCGAGGAGGTAGTTCGATGAAGATTGCGATGGTGTCCGAGCACGCGAGCCCGCTCGCGACGCTCGCCGGTCGCGACGCAGGCGGGCAGAACGTGCACGTGGCCGCGCTGGCGGAGGGGCTGGTCCGACGTGGCCACGTCGTCGAGGTCTACACCCGGCGAGACGCGCCGGAGGCGCAGCAGCCAGAACGGATCCGGATGGATTGCGGAGTCACTGTCGTGCACGTCCCGGCGGGACCGCAGGCGCGGCTGCCCAAGGACGAGCTGCTCCCCTTGATGGACGACTTCTCCACCTGGATGCGTCAGGACTGGGCGACCCACGGACGACCGGACGTCGTGCACGCCCACTTCTGGATGTCCGGCATCGCGGCACTTCGTGCCTGCCAGGCGGTGGGTGTGCCGATGGTCCAGACCTTCCACGCCCTCGGCAGCGTCAAGCGGCGGCACCAGGGTGCTGCCGACACGAGTCCCCGGATCCGACCCGAGGTCGAGCGCTTGGTGGCCAGCGGAGCTGACATCGTCGTCGCGACGTGCTCGGACGAAGTCACGGAGCTGGAGCGGATGGGGGTCTCCACCGAGCACGTCCGGGTGGTGCCGTGCGGGGTCGACACGGACCTGTTCTGCCCGGGTGAGGAGACCGTGGCCGACGCCGGCCCGACTCTTCTGACGGTGGGACGGCTGGTGCCCCGCAAAGGGATCGACACCGCGGTGCGCGCGCTGGCACGGCTGGCCAGAGGTGAGCTGCTGGTGGTTGGTGGACCGGACGCCGGTGAGCTGCAGGATGATCCCGAGGTGAAGCGGCTGACCGAAGTGGCCCTCGAGCACCGGGTGAACGACCGGGTGCGCTTCGTCGGCTCTGTGCCGCACCACGAGATGCCCGCTCTCTACCGTGCTGCCGATGTCGTGCTCGCCACTCCGTGGTACGAGCCGTTCGGGATCACCCCCGTGGAGGCGGCGGGCTGCGGGGTCCCCGTGGTGGGCAGCGCGGTCGGCGGACTGTTGGACACCATCGTCGACGGTCGGACGGGTCGACTGGTGCCGCCCCACGACGACCGGGCCGTGGGCGAGGCCGTTGCCGCCCTGCTCGCCGAGCCGGAAACGGCGCGAAGCTGGGGCGGGCACGCACGCCGCCGAGCGGTGGAGAAGTACTCCTGGCACCAGGTTGCGGCACGGACCGAGGACGCGCTGCACGAGGCGGTTCGGCGCGCCGATCGCCGGAAGCGCCCGGGCCGGCAGCATGCGAGCCGCGACTGGGTCCGGCAGCACCGGCGCGAGCTCACGACCGGGATGGCCGCCCTCGAGGGCCAGGCAGACCTGCTGGAGTCCTGGGGAGCCCGGCTGGCCGACATCCTCGCCGACGGCGGACGGCTGCTCGCGGCGGGCAACGGCGGCAGCGCCGCGGAGGCGCAGCACCTCACGGGCGAGCTGGTGGGCCGCTTCCTGGACGAGCGACGGCCACTGTCCGCGGTGTGCCTGTGCTCCGACACGTCCTCGCTGACCGCGATCCTCAACGACTACGGCGCCGACGAGGTGTTCGCGCGGCAGGTGGAGGCGCACGGACGGCCCGGCGACGTGCTGATGCTCTTGTCGACCAGCGGCCGCAGCCCCAACATCCTGGAGGCCGCCCGCAGGGGCCGGAGCGCGGGATTGCAGGTGTGGGCGATGACGGGTGGCGCTCCCAACCCGTTGGCATCGCTCGCCTCCGAGGTGCTGGTCATCCCGGCCCGGTCGACGGCAGCGGTGCAGGAGGTGCAGCTCGCTGCCGTCCACGGCCTGTGCGCGGCTCTGGATGCCGCGCTGGAGCGAGACGCGGCCGGCAGTGCCCCTGCACGACTCGAGGTCTCGGCGTGAGCTCCCGCCCCGCCCAGCGCCGGATCGTGGTGGTGGGTGACCTGCTCCTCGACCGGGACGTCACCGGCAGTTGCGAGCGGCTGTGCCCGGACGCGCCGGCACCGGTCCTCGATGTCTCCGACACCTGCTCGGGCCCTGGCGGAGCGGGCCTGGCGGCGTTGCTCTGCCGGCGGTCCGGCGCAGCGGTGACCCTCGTGGCGCCTGTCGCCGACGACGCTGCCGGGGAGCAGCTGCGGCGCGCGCTCGAGGCTACGCAGGTCACGCTGCTCGGGCTAGGGCACCAGGGCCCGACGCGCACCAAGACCCGCATCCGGTCCGGAGCGAGCTCACTGGTCAGGATCGATGAGGGCGGCCCCGGGACTCCGACAGGCGTGGTGCCGCCGGCTGTCGCCGAGGCGATCACCGAGGCCGACGTCGTAGTCGTCTCGGACTACGGTGCCGGCACGACCGACTTCCCGGCGATCCGCGAGCTGCTGGCGGGCCGGACCGGCGCCGGGCAGCTGCATGGTCGGCAGACGACCACGATCTGGGACCCCCATCCCCGCGGCGCCCCGCCCGTGAGGGGGTGCACGGTACTCACCCCCAACCTCGCTGAGGCGCGTGCCGCCGCTGGGCACGAGGGCCACCCGGCTGACCTCGCGATGACTCTGCGCCGGACGTGGGGCGGCTCGGCGGTGTGCGTCACGGCCGGTGCCGATGGCGCGTGGTTGGCCACCGGCGCCGACCACGCGTGGTTCGTTCCCGCACCTGTCGTCCGGGACGGCGACTCCTGCGGCGCCGGCGACTGCTTCGCCGCCACGGCCGCCGTCTCACTGGCCGGTGGCAGCACGCTGAGCCAGGCGATCCAGATATCCGTTGAGGAGGCCAGCAGCTGGGTGAGGAAGGGCGGCACCGCGGCCTACCGCGACAGCACCCGCGACACCTCGAGCGGCGTCGCGACCGACGAGGAGGCCTCGGGAGTCGTGGGGACAGCGGCCTCGGGCCCGTCCCGGTTGGCCCGCGTGCGGCGGGAGGGCGGCACGATCGTCGCGACCGGTGGCTGCTTCGACGTGCTGCACGCCGGGCACGTCGGCGCGCTCGAGGCGGCGGGTCGGCTGGGCGACGCGCTCGTCGTGCTCCTCAACTCGGACGCGTCGGTGCGCCGGCTGAAGGGGCGCGGCCGGCCGGTCCAGTCCCAGGCGGACCGCGAGCGGGTGTTGCGGGGGCTGCGTGTGGTCGACGAGGTGCTCGTGTTCGACGAGGACGACCCACGGGTCGCGCTGGCGGACCTGCGGCCGGACGTCTGGGCCAAGGGCGGCGACTACGACGGCTCGTCGATGCCCGAGGTCGCCGTGATGAGGGAATGGGGCGGACGCGTCGTGCTCCTGCCCTACCTCGACGGCCGTTCGACCACCCAGTTGCTCCGACGCCACCACGAGGGTGAGCAACGCCCTCGCGTGCACACCTGAACGCCGGCGGCCGGCGCTCCCGTGATCGGAGCGGGCGACTGGCTCAGGCCGATCCGCGGGCCACCGCAGCGTTGAACCGGTCGGCGAAGGTGCGCACCACCTCGAGCAGCTCGGGGGAGTCGACGACGGTGAACTCGACGTCCAGCCGGGCAAGGGCAAGGGCCATTGTCTGCAGGCTCTCGGCGCCGAGGTGCAGGACGCAGCTGCGGTCGTCGATCGGCTCGACCGCCCCCTCCGCGGAGGTGATCTTGCCCTCGAGGTCTCGGGCCGGCGCCCGCAGACGGACGGTGGCGCGATGTCGCCACACGTGTCCCGGAAGGTGCTGCGCGACATACGCCGCGACGTCCTCGGTGGGGAGCTCACGAGGACTGAACCGTGGTCCGGTGGGCAACCGGGGGTCGATCCGGTCCACGCGGAAGACCCGCCAGTCACCCTCGTCCACGGCGAAGGCCAAGAGATACCAACGGTGCTGGCGGTTGACCAAGCGGTAGGGCTCGACGTCATAGGTGGTGCCGGCGCCCTGCTCATCGGCTCCCACGCGGTCCTCGGGATAGCGGAAGCGGAGCCGCTCGCGGCTGTCGCACAGCCCGACGAGCACCGTGAGCAGGGTCGGGTCCACCATCGGCATCGGATGGTTGCTGGGCAGCGGGACGGTGTAGCGGCCCAGGTTGTGCACCCGGATCCGCAGCCGCGAGGGGAGGGTCTGCTCCAGCTTCGCCAGCGCGCGGACCGACGTCTCCTCCATACCCCCGATGATGCAGTTGACCCCGGTGCGCAGGCCGACCGCGACGGCGATCGCCTCGTCCGGGTCCAGCAGCAGCGGTGGCAAGGAGGCACCCCCTGACCCGAGCCGGTAGCCCCCCTCGCCGCCTCGAGTGCCCTCGACGGCGTAGCCCAGCTCCCGCAGCCGCTCGATGTCGTGGCGCACCGTCCGCGCGCTGACCCCGAAACGCTTCGCCAGCTCACCTCCCGACCAGGCGCGCGGCGACTGGAGCAGTGACAACAGGGAGAGCAGGCGCACTGCGGTTTGCGACATGTTGACACTGTGGCATGCGTTGAGGAACCCATTGTGCCTAATCGGCTCCTAGCGTGGCGGAACAACACCTCTCGGGGAGTACCGCCATGCCTGACCACGCCACGTCATCGTTCGCCATCCCGCTCTACCCGCGCCGCCGCGGCCGATTACCCTGTCACGAGCAGGATCCGGAGATCTTCTTCGCCGAGCGCCCGGCCGTCCTCGACAGGGCCAAGCAGGTGTGTGCGTCCTGCCCGGTGCGCACGCCGTGCCTGGACGGCGCACTCGAACGCGGGGAGCCGTGGGGCGTGTGGGGTGGCGAGCTCTTCGAGCGCGGACGGGTGATCACCTTCAAGCGGGCCCGGGGCCGGCCACGCAAGTCCGACGTGGCCTGAGCCGGGCGAGCGCGCCGCCGGGGAGCGGCCGTCATACATCAATCCCGACCGACGGGGTAGAGCCCTATCGTGCCCACAAGTCGATCGGACCTGTCGTTCCCACCGCAGGTGTTGCGGGAGTACGCCCTGCTCGCCGACGGCGAGCGGGGAGCCGTCATCGGCCCGCGGGGCGACGTGGTGTGGATGTGCCTGCCGCAGTGGCACGACGACGCGGTGTTCTCGGCGCTCATGGCCGGCCCCGGCTCCTACGCGGTCACCCCGGCCGACCCGGACAACGTCTGGGGTGGCAGCTATGAGGACGGCACGCTGATCTGGCACAGCCGCTGGGTGACGCGGGACGCGGTCATCGAGTGCCGCGAGGCCCTCGCCCACCCGGGAGACCCGGACCACGCAGTGATCCTGCGCCAGATCCGTGCCCTGCACGGGCGAGCGGTCGTCGACGTGCAGCTCGACGTGCGTCCACACTTCGGCAAGGAGCACATGACCGACCTCCACCACGACTCTGGCGTGTGGGAAGGCCGTTGCGGCAGCATGCGATTCCGGTGGAGCGGGGCGTCTCACGCCCGGCGTGGCAAGGCTGGCGCGCTGCGGCAGACGATCGAGCTGGACGAAGGAGACCGGCACGACCTGGTGCTGGAGCTCGGGGAGTCGTTGTCGGACGAGCCGGTCGAAGCGTCGACGGCGTGGGCGGCCACGGAGCACGCGTGGACCCTGGACGTGCCCGACATGGACAGCAGCATCGCCCCCCGTGACTGTCGTCAGGCGTATGCCGTGCTGCGTGGCCTGACCAGCTCCACCGGCGCCATGGTCGCGGCGGCAACGATGGGCCTGCCCGAGCGCGCCGACGCGGGACGCAACTACGACTACCGCTATGCGTGGATCCGCGACCAGTGCTACGCCGGTCAGGCCGTCGGCTCGCTCGGCCCCCTGTCGCTGATGGACAAAGCGGTGCAGTTCGTCACCGAGCGGGTGCTGGCCGACGGCCCGAAGCTGCGGCCGGCCTACCGGATCGACGGAACGCACCTGCCCAAGGAACGCGACGTCGGCCTGCCCGGCTACCCGGGCGGCGTCGCCAGGGCCGGCAACTGGGTCAACAACCAGTTCCAGCTCGACTCCCTCGGCGAGGGGCTCCTGTTGCTCGCCACCGCCGCCGGACACGACCACCTCGACACCGAGCACTGGAAGGCCGTGCAGGTGCTCGTCGACGTCATGGAGAAGAAGTGGCGAGAGCCGGACAACGGCATCTGGGAGCTCGCGCCGAAGCGGTGGGCCCACTCCAGGCTGATCTGTGCCGCCGGTCTGCGGACCATGGCCCAGCACGCACCCCCGCCCGACGCTTCACGGTGGCTCGGGTTCGCCGACCAGATCGTGGCCGACGCGGCCTCGGACTGCGTCACCGACACGGGGCGATGGTGCCGGGCCCCGGACGACGACCGGGTCGACGCAGCCCTGCTGCTGCCGGCCCTGCGCGGCGCCGTGCCGTCGGACGACCCGCGCAGCGTCGCCACCTACGAGGCGGTCGGGCGTGAGCTCGGTCGTGAGGGGCTCATCTACCGGTTCAGCCAGGACGCGCGGCCCCTGGGTGACGCCGAGGGAGCCTTCATACTCTGCGGATTCGTCATGGCCATGTCCGCACAACAACAGGGCGACGAGCTCGCAGCGATGCGGTGGTTCGAGCGCAACCGCACCGCCTGCGGGTCGCCGGGACTGTTCACCGAGGAGTTCGACATCGAGCAACGTCAGCTGCGGGGCAACTTCCCCCAGGCCTTCGTCCATGCGCTCATGCTCGAGGCCGCGCACCGACTCAACACACCAGGAGGACGTCTTCCATGACGCAACACCAGCCCCAGACCATCGTCGTGACCGGTTCCAGCGGCGGCATCGGCCGCGCCAGCGCGATCGCGTTCGGCCGACGTGGCGACCGGGTGGCGCTGTTGGCCCGTGGACGCGCCGGGCTGGAGGGTGCGGCACGCGAGGTGGAGCAGGCCGGAGGCACTGCCCTGATCGTGCCCACTGACGTCGCGGACCACGACCAGGTCGAGGCCGCCGCCCGCACCGTCGAGGAGCACTTCGGAGAGATCGACGTGTGGGTCAACGTGGCGTTCACCTCGGTCTTCGCGCCGGTCTGGGAGATCACGCCCGAGGAGTTCACCCGGGTCACGCAGGTGACCTATCTCGGCTTCGTCTACGGCACCATGACGGCACTGCGCCGGTTCAAGCCACGAGATCGCGGCACGATCGTGCAGGTCGGTTCCGCGCTCGCCTACCGTGGCATCCCCCTCCAGTCGGCCTACTGCGGAGGCAAGCACGCCATCCAGGGCTTCAACGAGGCCCTGCGCTGCGAGCTGCTGCACGAAGGCAGCAACGTCCACACCACGATGGTCCAGATGCCCGGGACCAACACCCCGCAGTTCCGTTGGGTGCTCTCCCGGCTGCCGAAGAAGGCCCAGCCCGTCCCCCCGATCTACCAACCCGAGGTCACCGCCAAGGGAGTCCTGTATGCCGCGGACCACCCGAAGCGTCGCGAGTACTGGGTGGGTGGCAGCACGGTCGGCACGTTGATCGGCAACGCCATCGCCCCCGGCGTCCTCGACCGCTACCTCGGCAAGACCGGCTTCTCCTCCCAGCAGACGAAGGAGCCACGTGACGAGGACCGCCCGGTCAACCTGTGGAACGCCGCGGACGAGGAGCGTGACTACGGCACGCACGGTGCGTTCGACGACATCGCGAAGTCCCGGTCCTACCAGTTGCACGCCTCGCAACACCACGGGCTGCTCGGCGCGGCCGCCGCCGCCGGTGTGGCGGGGCTGACGACCGCGCTCGCCAGGAGGCGTTGATGGCGACGGCCGCGGGCGCGCTCGAGGGCGCGCGGACGGCATACGGGCTGTCGCTGCTCACTCGCCCAGGTGCGATGAACAAGGCGCTCGGCGGGCGGATGGTGCTGCAGGGAGGGGCAACCCTCTGGGCCGATGACGAACTGGCCCATGCTGGAGGCGGTCTCGTCGATGCCCTGCATGCGGTGAGCATGGTCGGCCTGGCCGCCGTCTCATCGACGCACCGACGCGAGGCCCTGCACGCCGCACTGACGGCCACGGGGTTCGCCGCAGCGGAGGCGTTCGTCTGGCTCCTGTCCCCCTGAGCCGGGGCTCAGGATGTCGAGCCTGCCCGGCAGGCACCGCACTGACCCGAGAGGGCGATGTGACCGGCGTCGAGGACGAAGCCCGACTCGTCCCGCAGCGACTCGGCGAGCGCCCGGAACGGCTGCTCCGGCAGGTCGATCACCCGACCACAGGTCAGGCAGTGGGCGTGCGGGTGCTCCTCGTCGACCAGGTGGTATGCCGTGGCGCCGTGACCCAGGTGGACGTGCTGCACCAGCCCCAGCCGGCTGAGGGTCTCCAGCGCCCGGTAGACGCTGGCCCGGTGCACGGTCGGGTCGATCGCCTTGACCTGTTCGACCACCGCCTCCGCGGAGAGGTGCCCGTCGCCGGCCAGTGCCTGCAGCACCACTCGCCGGGGTCCGGTCATCCGCTCGCCGGCATGGTGCAGCAGGTCGGCGGCGCGCTGCACCAGGACGTCGTGGCGCGAGGACTCGGCGGTCACCATGCCTCCAGTCTGCCCCAGTCCGCGGCCACCGACGCAGCCGCGGCTCGCGCCTCGGCCACTGCCCTTAGAGTGGCGCACGTGACCACTGAGTCGTCCGCACCGTCAGTCCATGCCACCGCAGTGGGCGACCCGGGCGACGCGCGCGCCACGATCGGCACGGTCGTGTTCCTGCACGGCCTCTTCGGCCGCGGCCGCAACTTCACCACGATCGCCAGAGCGCTGCAGCCGCAGTTCGGTTCGCTGCTCGTCGACCTCCCCGACCACGGCCGCTCGGCGTGGACCGACGACTTCAGCTACGAGAAGTTCGCCGACCTGGTCGCCGACCGACTGCGCGCCGACGTTGCCGCCGACCGTCCGGTGGACCTCGTGGGGCATTCGATGGGTGGCAAGGTGGCCATGGTGCTCGCCCTGCGCCACCCGGAGCTCGTCGACCGGCTCGTGGTGGTCGACATCTCGCCGGTGGCCGGCCGCGACCAGGGCGAGTTCGTGCACCTGTTGGACAGCCTCGCGGGCCTCGACCTGGCCAGGCTGGCCGAGCGGTCGGAGGCCGACCGGCTCCTGGCAGACCCGATCCCCGACGACCGGGTGCGCGGCTTCCTGCTGCAGAACCTCCGCCGCGGGACGGACGGCTTCAGCTGGCAGGCCAACCTGGATCTGCTGCGGCGCGACCTCCCTGAGATCGGAAGCTTCCCGGACGACCTCGACGGGCCCTTCGATCACCCGGTGCTGTGGGTGTCCGGTGAGCGGTCCCCCTACGTGCGGCCGGAGCACGAGTCGAGTATGCGACGGCTGTTCCCACGCACCTCGAAGGTGACGATCAAGGGTGCCGGCCACTGGGTGCACTCCGAGCAACCGCAGGTGTTCGCCTCCGTGCTCCGCGCCTTCCTGACCGACGGCCGCACCGTGCCGGCGTCCTGAGTCGAGAGCGACGACATGTCCACCGACGGCGCTCCGCTCTCGCTGCACCGGCCTCCACCCACGGTGAGCGACGTGTTGCCCTCGGAGCGCGTGCTCGACCTGTTCGCCGTCCCGGACGACCTGCGGTCGCTCCCCGGCGGTCAGGATGGGAGCGTCCTCGCGGGTGACCTGGTGCTCAGCCCTGGCCGGGACCCCCAGATCGCGGAGCAGCTCGACCCTCGACTGGCCCGGCTCGCCGCCCATCTCGACACCGCCTCGCGACGACGAAGCGTGCGCCTCGCGATGCCGATCCCCGCCCGCGACGGCACCTGGGTCGTGGAGGGCTGGTCGGCCAGCCGCTACGAGCCGGGAAGCCGCGACTGCGCCCACGTCGACGTCGTCCGCGCCACCGGCTCCCTCCTGCACGCCGAGCTCGCGCAGGCAGTCGCGGAGTGGCCCCTCGCGACGCAACCGCCGCGGCACCGATGGGACCGTGCGGAGCGGATCGCGTTCGGTGCCGGCTGCGTCGACCTTGCCGAATTCGCCGAAGCGCAAGCGGACCTGGCCCGCGAACTGCTCTCCGAGCGCACCGACGAGCCACTCGGGGCCAACCAGCTCGTCCACGGTGATCTGGCCGGCAAAGTCCTGCTGGACGCGGCCGACGCCCCGCTGGTGATCGACTTCGCGCCCTACTGGCGACCCGTGCTGTGGGCCGATGCCGTGTGCGTCCTCGATCTGGTCATGTGGGCGGGTGCGGACCCTCGCCTGATGCACGACTGGACGGGTGGAGCCCGCCTGCAGGCGATGCTGCGGGCGGCGCTCTTCCGGTTGCTGGCCGACGACGAGCCGGACGCGGCCCACGTGGACGCCTACCGCCGCGTGCTCCGTCCACTGCTGTGAGGGGACGACCGCCGCGGATGCCCGGTGACCGCGACGCTCACCGAAGCTCGCGCAGCAACGGCATGACGTCCTGGGTGAACTGGGTCAGGAACCGCTCCTGGTCGCCCCCGGGACCGTGGAAGACCAGGTGGTTCAACCCCGCGTCGACATACGGCTTGATCTGCGCCACGGCGTCCTGCGGGTCGGACGCCACGATCCATCGCTTGGCCACCTGCTCGATCGGCAGCTCGTCGGCAAGCCGCTCCATCTCGATCGGACTGTCCACCGTGTGCTTCTGCTCTGCCGTCAACGACAACGGCGCCCAGAACCGGCAGTTCTCCAACGCCCCCGACCGATCCCGGTCATACGACAGCTTCACCTCGAGCATCCGGTCGAAACCCTCCCCCGAACGGCCGCCGGCCACGAGACCCTCCTCCACCGCCGGCAGCAGCTTGTCGGTGTAGAGCTCCATCCCCTTGCCGCTGGTGCAGATCATCCCGTCCCCCGAACGGCCCGCGTACTTGGCCACCACCGGCCCACCCGCCGCCACATAGACCGGCACCGGTTGCTCGGGACGGTCGAAGATCGACGCATCCACCGTCTGGTAGAACTCCCCCTCGAAGCTCACGTGCTCCTCGGTCCACAACGCCCGCATCAGCCGCACCGACTCCCGCAGCCGGGCGAACCGCTCCTTGAACCCCGGCCACTCCCGACCCGAGACCGCGACCTCGTTCAGCGCCTCCCCGGTGCCCACACCCAGAAACACCCGACCCCGCGTCAGCAGCGACATCGTCGCGAACGCCTGCGCCACCACCGCCGGGTTGTAACGGAACGTCGGCGTCAACACGCTCGTGCCCAGCTGGATCCGGCTGGTCCGCTCCCCCACCGCCGCCATCCACGCCAACGAGAACGGCGCGTGCCCACCCTCGGCCCGCCACGGCAGGAAGTGGTCACTGACCGTCACGCTGTCCAGACCCAGCTCCTCGGCCCGCACCGCGAACTCCACCAGATCCCGCGGACCGAACTGCTCCGCCGACGCCTTGTAACCAATTCGCAGGCCCACCATGCTCCTTCGTCGTCGTTGAAGTCGACCGTATGCCGAGTGGCCCGGCGCGTCTAGCCGACCGCCACCTGCTCGGGCGCCTCCACCGTCGGCGCCGGACGACGTTCCCGCAGGCCCAGCAAGGTGATCGAGGCCACCACCACGGCGAAGCCGACCCACTGCGACCACGACAGGTCGGCCCCGAGGAAGGCCACGCCCACGAAGGCGGCGGTCGCCGGAAACGCCAGCTCCGCCAGCGTCGCTCGCGCCGCGGCAGTGGCCCGCAACCCGACGTAGTAGAGCCCGAGCGCGAACAGGCCCGGGACGAGCGCGAGCAGGATCAGGGCCGGGATGTTGCCCCAGCCCGGGGTGAGCGGCGCGCGCACCAGTGTTGCGACCACCAGAGCCGCCGGAAGTCCCCAGCCGAACCGCAGTGCGGTCAGCTCTCTCGGCCCGATGCTGTCGCTGACCATCCGGCCCAGCACGGTCCCGGCGCCCCACAGCGCCGCCGCGCCGATCGCCAGCAGCGCCGCCTGCAATGCCGCGACGCGCACCTGGAACGGGTCGGCGAAGGTCAGCAGCCACGCACCCACGAGCGCGGGCACGGCATACATCCAGTAGCCCGGCCGCAGCCGCTCGCCGAGCAACCACACCGCGAGCGCGATCGCAAACAGCGGCTGCAGCTTCTGCAGCACCAAGGGCGTCACGAAGTCGCCCGTCGCCGACGACACCTTGAACGCCTCGGTGAACAGTGCAGTCGCCACCGCCGAGGCCCCGATCCCGATCAGCGCGACCGCTACCCGGTCGCGCCACGAACAACGCGCGAACGCGCGCAGTGCCCCCGGCAGGAAGGGCAGCAGCACCAGCACCACGATCAGGTGTTCCCACAGCACCACCGTGGCGGGGTTGATCCGCTCCGCCAACGGCTGGCGCAACAACCCGTCGAGGCCCCACATCGCGGCGGCCAGCGCCACGAGCCAGGTGCGGTCGGTGCGGGCTGTGCTGTTCATCGGCGGTCCGTTCCGTGAGCTGGTGCAGAGAGGGACATGCCGAGACTACGCACCCGGGGCGGTGCGCAGGGCGCGGGGCGTGCTGGCTCTCAGCCTGCCGTGAGCTCGCGGGCGACCAGCTCGGCGATCTGCGCGGTGTTGAGCGCGGCGCCCTTGCGCAGGTTGTCACCGCAGACGAACAGGTCGATCGTGTTCGGAAAGTCGAGCGCCTGACGGACCCGTCCGACGAACGTCGGGTCGGAGCCGACCACGTCTGCGGGAGTGGGCCACTCGCCCTCGTCCGGGTTGTCGAGCACGACCACGCTCGGAGCCTCGACCATCGCGCGCTGGGCCTCCTTGACGCTCAGCGGCCGTTCGAAGGTCGCGTGCACCGCCAGCGAGTGGGTCGTGACCACCGGCACCCGCACGCAGGTCGCCGAGACCTTGAGGTGGGGCAGCCCGAGGATCTTGCGGGACTCGTTGCGCACCTTGAGCTCCTCCGAGCTCCAGCCGTCCTCCTTCGGCGACCCGGCCCACGGCACCACGTTGAAGGCGATGGGGGCGGGGAAGGGTGAGTCCTCGCCCAGCTTGTCGGACAGCAGCGCCCGGACGTCACCGGTGTGCTGCCCCACCTCGCGGTTGCCGGAGAGCACCTCCACCTCGTCGTAGAGCCGGTTGATGCCTGCCGTCCCCGCCCCCGAAACCGCTTGGTATGACGCGACAACCAGTTCGGTGAGCCCCCACCCCGCGTGCAGGGCACCCAGCGCATCCATCATGGTCAACGTCGTGCAGTTGGGGTTGGAGATGATGCCCTTCGGGCGGTTGCCCGCCTGGGCGGGGTTGACCTCGGGCACCACCAGGGGCACGTCGGGGTCCATCCGGAAGGCACCCGAGTTGTCCACGACCACCGCGCCGTGCTCGACGGCGATCGGCGCCCACTTTTTGGAGACCTCGTCCGGGACGTCGAACATGGCCACGTCGACGCCGTCGAAGACCTCGGCGGTCAGCTCCTGCACCACGACGTCCTCGCCGCGCACGCGCAGCATGCGGCCCGCTGACCGGGCCGAGGCGACCAGCCGGATCTCACCCCACAGGTCGGCGCGCTGAGACAGGATCGAGAGCATCACCGTCCCGACGGCGCCGGTCGCGCCCACCACGGCGAGGGTCGGCTTGGACTGCTCCTTGTCGTTCATCGTCCTGTTCCTCCGTAGACGACGGCCTGCCCCTCGGAGGAGTCGAGGCCGAATGCGGTGTGCACCGCGCGCACCGCGGTGTCGAGCTGGTCGTCGCGCGTGACCACCGAGATCCGGATCTCCGAGGTGGAGATCATCTCGATGTTGACGCCGGCGTCCGCCAGGGCGCGGAAGAACTGCGCGCTGACTCCGGGGTGGCTGCGCATGCCGGCGCCGACGAGCGAGATCTTGCCGATCTGGTCGTCATACAGCAGTGAGGCGTAGCCGATGGACTCCTCGTTGCGCTTGAGCGCCTGCACGGCCAGCTGCCCGTCGGCCTGCGGACAGGTGAAGGAGATGTCGGTGAGCCCGGTCTCGACCGCGGACACGTTCTGCACGATCATGTCGATGTTCAGCTCGGCCCCCGCGAGGACGTCGAACACCTCTGCCGCCTTGCCGGGGTGGTCGGGCACTCCGACCACGGTGATCTTGGCCTGGCTGCGGTCGTGCGCCACACCCGAGATGATGGGGTCTTCCACGGCTCCTCCTTCGCTGTCGTCGACGATCCGCGTGCCCTCGTGGTAGGAGAAGGACGAGCGGACGTGGAGCGGGACGTTGAATCGGCGGGCGTACTCGACGCACCGGAGCATCAGGATCTTGGCCCCGGACGCGGCCATCTCCAGCATCTCCTCGTTGGTGAGGCGGTCGAGCTTGCGCGCGGTCGGCACGATGCGCGGATCGGCGGTGAAGACCCCGTCGACGTCGGTGTAGATCTCGCACACGTCGGCCGAGAGCGCCGCCGCGAGCGCCACGGCCGTGGTGTCGGAGCCGCCGCGCCCCAGCGTGGTGATGTCCTTGCTGTCCTGGCTGACGCCCTGGAAGCCGGCCACGATCGCGATGTGCCCGTTCGCGATCGCGTCGGTGATCCGTCCGGGCGTCACGTCGATGATCCGGGCCTTGCCGTGGGTGGAGTCGGTGAGCACACCGGCCTGCGAGCCGGTGAAGGACCGGGCGCTGTCGCCCAGGTTGGCGATCGCCATGCTCACCAGGGCCATCGACATCCGCTCACCGGCCGTGAGCAGCATGTCCATCTCGCGGGCGGGCGGCAGCGGGCTGACCTGGTCGGCCAGTTCGAGCAGCTCGTCGGTCGTGTCCCCCATCGCCGAGACGACGACCACCACGTCATTGCCGGCCTTGCGGGTCTCGACGATCCGGCGGGCCACCCGCTTGATGCTGTCGGCGTCGGCGAGCGAGGAGCCGCCGTACTTCTGGACGACCAAGCTCACTCGGGGTCCTCGCGAAGTATCGGAGGCGGGGTGGCAGCGGAGCGGAGAACTTCGTGGGGTGTGGTCACGGGCGACGCTCCGGAGGGGATGACTGGTGGGGCGTCACCAGTGTAGGAGGAGTCCATGATCTGGTACTCCTCGCCCGCATGACGAGATGACAACGATGGGGCCGACCGCTCCACTCAGCTCGGGGCGTGTTGCGCGGGAGCGGCTGCGGCTGCGGCGATCCGGCCGCAGGACGCGACACCCGGCTCAAGGGTGGAGCGCGTCGAACTCGGCGTCCGAGACCACCTCGTCGTCGGCATCGAGCCGCAGGTGCGCCAGCACGGTCTGCAGCACGCGCAGCGCGCTCGCGGCGCGCTCGCCCCAGGACGACAGGTAGCTGAACTGCCACCACCACAGGGCCTCGACGGTCCGGCCCTCCTGCAGGTGACGCAGCCCGTGCGACAGTGCTGCCGCGACGTCGGCGATGTCGTTGGACAGGGCGCCTTTGGTCATCTCCAGCGACGTGACCGGGTCGACCAGGTCGGCATACTCGTCGATCCCCTCGAACAGGTTGGCCAGTCCCTGCCGCAGCGGGTCGATGTCGTCGTCCGGGCCGGGGTCGGCCTCGAAGCGGTCCTCCGGCACGACGTCGGTGATCGCGCCCAGCCGCGCCCCGGTGACCAGGACCTGTGAGATGGCCAGCAGCAGCAGCGGGATCGCCGACTCCGGCTCGGAGCCCGAGGCGACCTCCCGGACGGCCACCAGGTAGCTGCGGGCCTCCGCGCCGGTCTCGTGCGCGAGGATCGTCAACTCGTCAGGCATCGAGCAACCTCCTGCCCTCGAAGGCTCGCCCGAGGGTGACCTCATCGGCATACTCCAGGTCTCCCCCGACGGGCAGGCCGGACGCCAGACGGGTGATCCGCAGGCCCATCGGGCGCAGCAACCGCGCGAGGTAGGTGGCGGTCGCCTCACCCTCGAGGTTGGGATCGGTGGCGATGATGACCTCGACGACCTCACCGTCGGCGAGCCGCGGCATCAGCTCCTTGATCCGCAGGTCGTCGGGCCCGATCCCCTCGATGGGGCTGATCGCTCCGCCGAGCACGTGGTAGCGGCCGCGGAACTCGCGGGTCCGCTCGATCGCGACGACGTCCTTGGGCTCCTCCACGACACACAGGTGCGAGGGGTCGCGGCGGGGGTCCAGGCAGATCCGGCACTGTTCCGCCTCGGCCACGTTGCCGCACGTGTCGCAGAAGCGGACCTTGTCCTTGACCTCGGTCAGCGAGGTGACCAGCCGCTGGACGTCCACCGGGTCGGCCTGCAGCAGGTGAAAGGCGATCCGCTGCGCGCTCTTAGGCCCGACGCCGGGCAACCGGCCGAGCTCGTCGATCAGGTCCTGGACCACACCTTCGTACACCCCCCGAGCCTATGCCCTCGGGCGGCTGCCAAGGATCCTGCGGGCGCACTTCCCGGTCCGTGCCGCCCGTGCCGCCCTTGCCGTGGCTCTGGTTCCCTGCCGCGAGTCAGGGGTCGGTGGGGTGCGAGTTGTACTGACCGGCCAGCTCCTGCCCGGACATCGCGTGGATCGCGGACATGACCTCGTCGGTGAGCTGGCGGCGCGCCCGACCGGTCGGCACACCCTCGAACCGGGAGCCCATGACGATCGGCTCGCCGAAGCGGACGGAGACCTTGCGGATGCGGGGGACCCGCGTGTCGCCGGGCTGGATGTGCTCGGTGCCGGCCAGGGCGACGGGGACGATCGGGGCACCCGACTTCATCGCCAGCCAGGCCACCCCGGTCCGGCCGCGGTAGAGGCGGCCGTCGCGGCTGCGCGTCCCCTCGGGGTAGATGCCGAAGCCCTCGCCGGTCGCCAGGATCTCCAGGGCACGGTCGAGGGAGGCTTGCGCCGAGCGCGTGTCGTCACGGTCGACCGGCACCATGCCGGTCGCGGTGAACCACCACTTGACCAGCAGTCCACGGACGCCCGGCCCGTGGAAGTAGTCGTCCTTTGCGAGGAAGACGACCCGGCGAGGGCAGACGAAGGGGATCACGGCGCTGTCGGCGAAGGCGAGGTGGTTGCTCGCGATGATGAAGGGCCCGTGCCTGGGGATGTTCTCCCGACCGGTCACCTTGGGCCGGTAGACGACCCGCGCCAGCGGAGCAAGGATCAGCTTGGCGAAGAGGTAGATCACGGGGCCTCCTCGGCTGATCATCGATCGCTCGGCTGGCGGTCCGCGGTCGGTGAGCGCGGAGGTGTGCGCACCCAAGATACGACCATGCCGGCGCGTGAGGCACCAGCCGTGTGTCGTGCGGACCGCCCTCATCACCGCCCACGCGCCCATCCCCGTCGGCCATCCGGCTGCCTCGCAGGGCCGCGCGCTGTCGACGCACGGCGAGCGAGCTCAGGCGCCCGAGGTGAGCAGCAGGCTGCGTTCGCGGGCCGCAGTGAGGGCGGAGGTGCGGTCGTGGGCGTCGAGCTTTCGGTACGCGCGTTCGAGGTGCTTGTGGACGGTCCGCGGAGAGACGAGGAGACGTGCGGCGATCCCCGCCGGGCTCAGGCCGTCGTCGAGCAGGTGAAGCACCAGGCTTTCGCGGTCGGTGAGTGCCGGGAGGAGCCGGGCGCGGGAGACGAGGCGCAGCTCACGCCACAGCTCGTGGCGTGAGATCGCTCCCAAGAGCGGCGCCAAGGCGGTGGCGACAGCGCGATCGTGGGGAGTGAAGTCGCGATCGAGCCTGCCCAGCACCCAGACCCGCGACTCGCGGGCCCCCGGAAGAATCGGCACCGGGATCGCCAGCTGGTAGTTCCGACCCCAGTCGGGACGCATCAGCGAACCGAGCTCGGAGGACAGCCAAGCGCGCTCACTGACCAGATCGGTGAGCGCGAACGGCCCCGCAGCACCCGGATGCGCGACGCTGTGCCGGATGCCCGGGTGAAGTGCGGCCGCCTGGGCGGTCGGCATGCGCGCGTTCGGGACCCGTGGCCACACATCGTCCGGGGCGATGGCCAAGGCCGTCGTCCAACCCCGCCACTCGTGCACGTAGTAGCCGGCCGCGTCCGCTCCAAAGGTGCGCACCAGCTCGTGGAGCGCGGACGGGACCAAGGGGCCACCCGGCGGTTCGCACAACGCCGCCACCGCAACATCGGAGATGGCCTGCGCCACTCGATCGACATGGTTCATGTCGACTCCTCGCGCCACTGCTGTTGGTCGAAATCTACTCCGACCCGGCGGGTTGTCCATCCACCTCGGAAACGGCTCGGCGACCGGCAGCCCCCTACGCAGGATGCGTACAGACGGATGCGGGGGTCCGCTCCTACCGTGAGCACGAGCGGTGCGGTCCGTGCAGCAGCGAGCCGTCGCGAGGGCCCGGCGACACATCGGAGCGGGGCCCGGCCGTCGGCCGCGCATCGAGAGGAGCGGTCGTGATGCGGCGCAATCGGATGGGTGTGACGGGCACCGGTGCCCACGTTCTCAACCGGGACTCGGTCGCCATGAACCCGGCAGCCACGGAGCATGAGCGCGACCAGCACACGGCCTCGTGGCTGGCCGTCGTCCGGGGCGCGGCCTACCTGTCGGCAGGAACGCTCGTGGCCACCACCGTGCTGTACCTGCTCGATGCGACCAACGTGCTGGACACTGCCCCCACGTTCCGGCGCTCCGGCCGAGGCCCGCTGGTGGACGAGGCGACGTTCTTCGCGGCGTTCTTCAACCACCAGCACGCCCTCTGGTGGGACATCGCCCTGCGTGACGTCCTTGGTCCGGTTGCCTTCCTCAGCCTCGCGTGCCTCGGGCTCGGTCTGGCCAACCTGTGGGGCTCCCGGCGACCCTCGATGCAGCTGACCGTCGCGCTGCTGTCCTTCGGGGCCGTGTTCAGCGCCATCAACAGCCTGCTGTACCTGGGCGAACTCAACTACTGGCGGTACGGCGGCTGGACGGCGACTCCGGCCGAGGGGATGCAGGCGATCGGTCGCTCCGCCGAGAGCATCGACCACCTCACCCAATACCCGGAGGCCTTCGGGTTCACTCTCGTGGCCATCGCGCTCATCGTGCTCACCCGGGCGGGCCGGGCGCATCTCAACCTCGCCACAGCCGCCCTGGGGTATGCCGCGGGGGCGTGCCTTCTCGGACTGGTCGCCTGCGCCGTGGGAAACCTGGACACGGGCTACGACCTGTTCGCCTTCGCCGCTGGCATCGTGGTCGGGCCGGCGTTCCTCATCGTTCTCGCGGGCACGATGCGGCCTCGCTCTGGCTAGGACCGGTCCTCGGCGTGCTCGCTGACCCACTGGGCCATCCCCGGCACGAGGAAGCGCAGCGCACGCCCCTCCGGGAAGATCGTGCCCTTCTTGATGAGGCGGTGCCGCAGGTAGGAGACCTGCGCCGGCGCCTTGCCGAGGGCACGCGCCACGTCGCCGCCGCCCGAGCCCTCCGGCAGCGAGGCGAGCGCGGCCAGGTAGTCCTGCTCCGCGAGAGCCGAGTCGTTCCAGCGTGCGGCGTAGAGCCCGGCGGACAAGTCCTTCGCGGCAGCGGTGACCGCGGCGGACGCGTGCTCTGCCGTGATCGTGCGCCGACCGTGCGACGCCCGCCACGCGTGGTGTCCCAGCACCTGCACGGCATACGGGTAGCCACCGGAGGCCTCGGCGAGCACGTCCGCGGCGGCCGCGCTCATCAGGCGGCCGGCTGCGAGCGCCGGTTCGGTGAGCGCCGCGATGGTGTCGGCCGGCGACAGGAGTCCGAGCTCGTGCCACTCGCCGCGCTCGAGGTAGGTGACCGACCGCCCCGGGTCGCGCAGGCTGGGCAGTCCGGCGGCGGCCACCACGAGCGGCCAGTCGTCGGGGACGTGCTGCTGCAGCGTCGAGGTGAGCTCGCCCAGCTCCGCGCGGTCGGCCAGCTGCAGCTCGTCGACGGTGAGGACCAGCCCGGCGTCGCAGGCGAGCGCGGCCTCCATCGCCTGCGCGAGTGACCGGTCGAGGCGCGCGGCGGGGCGCCGTGGTGGGCGCCGGCGCACGTCGACCTCGCCTCCGACGCCGAACACGTGGGCGGAGACCTTGCCGCCCGAGACGGTGGCGCGGCCGCGGTCCCGACGCGTGGTCTGGCGCAGCAGCGCGGTCGCCTCCTCCAGGCGCTCCACGAGGACGGGCACGAAGGAGGTCTGCGGGCTGACCTCGACGTGGACGGTCGGCCAGGAGCGCTCGGCGGCGAGCGACGAGATCTCCCCCAGCGACACGGTCTTGCCGACGCCGCGGGGGCCGACCAGGATCAGCGGCCGCGGGGTGCGACCGTCGAGGGCTGCCACCTCGAGCGCCTCCCTGGCCGCCGCCAGCACGGCGTCCCGGCCGACGAGGCGTGCCGGCGCCTGGTTGAAGCCGGGGCGGTAGGGGTTCTGCTGCCGGGCGGGCGAAGGCATGAGCAGATTATAGCGGCTATAGCAGAAAGAGGCCGTTTATAGCGCCCTATAGCAATGCGGGTTCGGCGGTCTCGAGCGGCTCCGATCTACCCGTTGCCGGATCCTCGACCTGGTGCCGGCCCGCCGTCAGGTGTCGAGCTCGGCGATGACCTTGCCGCCGAGCACGCTCTCGATCACCGGCTGGCCGACTCCCCCGGCATCCTCGATGTCCTCGTCGTCCTCGCTCACCTGGCTGTCGTCCACGCGCGCCTCGGGGCCGGAACGCCGGTCGCCGCCCTCTGTCGCGACGAGACGCAGGGCACGCTTCATCGGGCTCGACGCTGAGGCGGCAGGCTCCGCGGGCGCGGTGGAGTCGGCAGACGCTCGCGCCGTGGTCTGGTCGGCAGGCTCCCTCGGGGCGGTCGGCTCCGGCCGGGTTCCGCCCTGCGGGTCGCCCCGCGACTCCCCCGCCGGCTCACTGCGGGACTCGCGCCGGGACTCCTTCGCGGTCGGGGCGCCCGAACTGGCCTGGTCCGCACCGGCGTCCTGGCCGTCGCCGCCCTGGGCCCAGGCTGGCGGCGGTGTGCTGGCGGCGACCTCGCCCCAGTCACTGCGTTCCTGCCCGGCCCAATCTCCGGAGCCCGGGCTCAGCCCGGAGGCCTGCGCCGACGTGGTCCCTCTCCGCCCAGCAGCTCCCTGACCCTTCTGCGTCGGGGGGTCACCCGGAGCGGTCGTCGACCAATCCGGCCGCGAGCTGCCGGACGGGGGTGCCGTCGCCTCGGCGACGGACTCCCCCGGCGCAGCCTGTCCGGGGGTGGGCGGCTGCCCCTCGACGGTGGTGTCGAGGCCGAGGACCTCGATCAGGGCCTGGCGCACGATCTCGGCGTGCTGGCCCCGGCGGAACGTCTCGGCGATGCCCACCGTGCCGATGCCCAGCAGCAGTCGCTGGCCGTTGTAGTCGAGCACCTGCGCGTGCTGGCTGAGCAGGGTCCAGGTCACCCGCTTGATGCTGAAGATCTTGTCGAGGACGTCGGGCCACGAGCGACGGATCGCCTCGGTGTCGAGTCCTCCCGGCGCCGAGGCGGCGGGCCGGTCGTCCGCCGTGGGCGCACCTGGTCCGGGGTCCGCAACGGGCGCGGACGCCCCGGACCGCTGGTCGGGGGCCGGCCGCTCCTCGGGGGTGGAGCGCTCCACCGCAACCGGTCGCTCCACGGGAGCCGCTCGGCCGGGTTCTTCGGGCCAGTCGTGCTCGTCGCCGGAAGTGGACGACGCGGCCGCCTCCGAGGTCGGTGTCGAGGATGCGGACCCGGCCGGCACCGGAGCCGGTGTGGGTGCCTGGGCGGCCGGGCCGGCCGGGGGACGCTGGTGAGGCGGCTCGGCCGCCGCCGGTGGGCGGGCGCCCCCCATGTCGAGGCGACGTTCGAGGCGGTCGAGGCGCACGGCATACCCGCTCTCCCCCGCGGCGCCGGGCAGCAGCATCCGCGCGCAGATGAGCTCGAGCTGGAGCCGCGGCGCGGTGGCGCCGGTCATCTCGGTGAGGCCGGCGTTGACGATGTCGGCGGCGCGCGACAGCGAACCGGCTCCGAACGCGGCCGCCTGCTGGCGCATCCGCTCCAGCTGGTCCTCGGGGACGTTGCGCAGGACCGAGGAGGCACCGCCCTGCACCGCCGCGATGATGATCAGGTCTCGCAGCCGCTCAAGCAGGTCCTCGACGAAGCGGCGGGGGTCGTGGCCCGACTCGATCACCCGGTCGACCTGGCGGAAGACCGACCCACCGTCGCCTGCGGCCAGCGCGTCGATGGTGGCGTCGAGCAGCTCACCGTCGGTGAAGCCGAGCAGCGCGGCCGCGCCCTCGTAGGTCAGCCCGCGCTCGTCCGACCCCGCGATCAGCTGGTCGAGCACCGACAGGGAGTCGCGCACCGACCCGCCACCGGCGCGGACGACGAAGGACAGCACACCCGGCTCGACCGCGACACCCTCCGACTCACACAGCTGCTGGAGGTAGTCCTGCAACCGCGCGGGTGGCACCAGCCGGAACGGGTAGTGGTGGGTGCGCGAGCGGATGGTGCCGATGACCTTCTCGGGCTCGGTGGTCGCGAAGACGAACTTCACGTGCTCGGGCGGCTCCTCGACGATCTTGAGCAGCGCGTTGAAGCCCTGCGGCGTCACCATGTGCGCCTCGTCGATGATGTAGACCTTGTAGCGCGACTGAGCGGGCCCGTAGGACGCGCGCTCGCGCAGGTCGCGTGCATCGTCCACGCCGCCGTGGCTGGCCGCGTCGATCTCGATGACGTCCACGGAACCGGTGCCTCCGCGGGCGAGGGCGACGCAGGACTCGCACGTGCCGCACGGCTCGGGAGTCGGCCCCTGCTCGCAGTTGAGGCAGCGCGCGAGGATGCGGGCGCTCGTGGTCTTGCCGCAGCCGCGAGGACCGCTGAACAGGTAGGCGTGGCCCACCCGGCCGGTGCGCAGGGCCTGCATCAGCGGCTCGGTGACGTGCTCCTGGCCGATGACGTCGGCGAAGGTCTCGGGCCGGTAGCGGCGGTACAGCGCGGTGGTCACAGCACGACAGTAGTCGGCCCTGGGGACACCCCGGCAGGCCCTGTGGGCGACACTTGGCCTGTGGCAACGATCCGCGCGACCGACGTGAGCAAGCTGCTGGGCGAGACGATGCTACTCACCCCGGTCGACCTCGAGGCGCGCCCCGGCGAGTGCCTCGTGCTGCGCGGGCCGAACGGCAGCGGCAAGACCACCCTGCTGCGGATCCTGGCCGGCACCCTGCCCGCGACGACCGGTGAGGCGCAGCTCGACGGGCACGCACTGGACGAGCGCACCCCGCACACCCGCTCGCAGGTCGCGGCGCTGCTCGGGCCCTCGACCACCTACCGCGACCTCACCCTCGGCGACCACCTGGTCCTCATCGACTCCACCTGGGGCGGCGAACCGGGCGACGCGTGGGCGCGGGCGGAGGCGATGCTCGAGCTACTCGAGATCGGCCACCTCGCGAAGCGCTTCCCGCACGAGCTCTCGTCCGGTCAGCAGCAGCTCTTCCAGCTGGCGCTGGTGCTCTTCCGCCCGGCGACGGTGCTGTTGCTCGACGAGCCGGAACAGCGGTTGGACACCCACAAGCGCGACCTGCTCACCCGCGTCCTGGCCGCGCGCAAGGACGCCGGCGACACCTTGGTCATCGCCTGCCACGATCCGGTGATGACCGACGTGCTGGCTGACGCCGTGCTCGACCTCGGGGAGGAGTGATCGCGCTCCCGGACGCCGCCGAGGGCCGGGCACGCCTGGACCGCGCCCGAGACGTGATCTTCGGCGAGCACGAGGACCAGTCGGGCAGCAACGCGGTGTATGCCGTCTACGTCGCCGTCATCGCCGGCGCCACCTACGGCGTCCCGGCGGTGCACGCGCTGCTGACGTTCGTGGACCCGGGGTGGTTCGCGGCCCACGTCACGCCGGTGGCGGGTGGCCTGGTCGCGGGCGGCACGCTGGTGGCGCTGCTCCTCCTCGTCTTCTGGCTGGGACGCGTCCGCGGGCCGGTGGTGCCGGCGTTGCCCTATCTCGACCTCGTGGCGACGAGCTCGATCGACCGCTCGACCAGTCTCGCGAAACCGTGGCGGCTCAGCCTCTTCGGCACGGTGGCCGGTGGAGCGGTCCTGGGTCTGGTGGTCAGCGTCGCCATGCTCGCCGCCGACCTCGCCGGCCCGGCCTCGCTGGTCATCGGGTTGGTCGGCGGGGCCGCGTTCGGCCTCCTCGTGGCGCGGTCGTGGCTGTGGGGGCAGGTGCGGTCCTGGCCCACCGGGCGCCGCGGCCCGTCGACCTTGCTGGCCGCACGAACCTCCTTGCGGCAGCTGCACATCAGCGGTCTGCGGGAACAGGCTGCCAGCTCGGTCGCCAATGGTGGTTCGGTCCTCGCGGGTGACCTGCGGGCGGTCCGCCTGAACATCGCCGCACGGTCGGCGCGTGCGCCCCGGGCCCGGGGCGTCCGGCTGCGCCCGGGTGGTCCGACCGCCGTGGTGGTGCGGCGCGACCTGCTGGGCCTCCGGCGCGCACCCCGCGCGATCGTGCCCGGCGTCCTGGCCTGCGCGGTCGGCGTCGCCGCCCTGGCCGCGACCGTGGACCACCCGGGAGCACCCAGTCTGCTCGCGTTGCTGAGCTCGGTCGTCGCCTACCTCGGCTTCGGCGTCTTCGCGGAGGGGCTGCGGATGCAGGCGGACAACGTCGGCACGGTGCCGCTGCTGGGCATCGACCCGCAGCGCGAGGCGCTGGCCCACCTCGTCGTCCCCGTGACGATGTATGCCGCCACGACCGTGGTCGTCGGCGTCGCCCTCGTCGTCGGCGCGGGCGTGCAGGTCGCCGCGGTGGTCTGGGCCTTGCTGGCGGCAGGGGTGTTGGCGGGAGGCCACCTCCTCGCGGCCTTCCGCGGTCGGGCTCCGTCCGCCACCCTGCACCGGCAGGCCGGCGTGCCGGTGCTCATCCTCTGGCTGCTCTACCCCCTGCTGGCCGTGGCGATCGCCGTGACCGCGGCGACCGCCGTCACGCACCGGTCCAGCGTCGGCGGCGGCTCGTTCGCGCTGGTGCTGGCGTTCGCGTTCGCGCTGGTGTCCTTCGGCCGCAGCCGGGTGCGCTCCCTCACCGAGGCGCATCGAGGCTGAGCCGGCCGCGCGGGCTGCCGGTGCTCTCCCGGCACGAGAGGACCCCCCGCGCACCTGGAAGAGCTCACCTGCCCTTGCTGCATTCCTGCCCTGGGGGAGTTCGGAGAGGTACCACCACGCGGGGGGCCGGCTCACACTCTAGAGCAGGCTCGGCCGGAGACGAAAACCGTGGCTGCCCACCGATTGGGTACTGGCCCGCACCCTCGGGTAACCTCGCCCGCGGAGGATTCGCATAGTGGCCTAGTGCGCACGCTTGGAAAGCGTGTTGAGTGAAAGCTCTCAGGGGTTCGAATCCCCTATCCTCCGCCAGACGCACCGAGGGACCCCACATGCTTTTCGTGGGGTCCTCATGCTTTTCGTGGGGTCCTCCTTGCGTCTGGCTGGATCCCCGGATTCGGGAGGAGGAGCGGAGCGACGACGGCTCCCCTATCCTCCGCCAGACGCACCGAGGGACCCCCACACGCGCCGTGTGGGGGTCCCTCTGCGGTCGGACTTGTCGTCAGGCCGGCATGGCGCCGAGCTCCTCCTCCTCGATCTCGGCCTCGCGCCGGGACTCGGCGATGTGCTCCTCGACCTCCGCGGGAGTGAGCCGCACCCGGTAGGCGATGTAGTAGATGACCGCGGAGAAGACCACGAGCACCGGGATCGCGTCCGCGAAGTGCAGCCATCCCTTGCCGCCGTAGTCGCTCATCCAGGACCACAGCGCCAGACCACCGAGCCAGGGGAGGTACCACGCGGCACCGGCGGTCCAGTTCCAGTCGGGCTCCTCCTGTCCGCGGGCCCGGTTGACCAGCATCATCACGCCGAGCAGCACGAAGCCGAGGATCACGGCGAGGAACAGCTTGTAGTTGGTCTCCCAACCCGTCCAGTAGACGATCAGGTTGGACGACAGGAAGCCGAGGAACGGGATGACGTGCCCGCCGGGCAGGCGGAACGGACGCTCCTGGTCGGGGATCTGCCGCCTCATGGCCGCGAGCACGAGTGGGCCGGACCCGAACGACAGCACCGTCGCCGAGGTGATGAACCCGACCAGCTGCTGCCAGCTCGGGAACGGCAGGAAGAGGATCAGACCCACCACGAAGCTGACCAGCATGCTGACCAGCGGGACACCGCGGTTGGTCGTCTTCGCCAGCGATCGGGGAGCGTTGCCGTTGCGTCCCATCGCGTAGGAGATCCGGGAGGTGACGGTGATGTAGATGAGACCCGTGTCGGCCGGGGAGATGATCGCGTCGATGTAGAGCAGCACGGCCAGCCACCCGAGACCGAGGATGGTCGCCATCGCCGCGAGCGGACCGAAGTCGTCGGCGAAGCTCAGCTTGGACCAGCCGTCCGCCAGGTCGCTCGGGTTGAGGCTGCCGATGAACGCGACCTGCAGCAGGACGTAGATGATGCCCGTGATGACGACCGACCCGATGACCGCGAGCGGCACGTTCTTGCGTGGGTTGTCGGTCTCACCCGCGAGCTCGATGCCCTGCCGGAACCCCAGGTAGGAGAACACGACTCCGGAGGTGGCGATGGCGGTGAAGACACCGTGCCAGCCGGCCGGCATGAAGCCCTGCGAGGTGAAGTTGTCGGTGTTGAACTCGGTGAACAGGAAGGCGAGGATCACCAGGATGATGATGAACAGCTTCCACCACACCAACACGTTGTTGACCCGGGCAAACCACCGGATGCCGACGTAGTTGATGACCACGAAGACCGCCATGGCGATCACCGCGACGACCAGGCCGAGGGCCGTCAGCGTGTGTGCGGTGCCGCCCGAGAGCTCGTGCGCCTCGGTGAACGGTGCGTACTTCGTGGCGTACTGGAGCGCACCCTCGACCTCGATCGGCGCCACGCTCATGCACGCGACCCAGGTGATCCAACCGGTGGTGTAGCTCGCGAACGAGCCGTAGGACATGTGCGGGAAGCGCACGACTCCGCCGGACAGCGGGAACATCGTGCCGAGCTCGGCGTAGCAGAGGCCGATGAACAGGATCATGATGGCGCCGATGGCCCAGGAGAAGATCGCGGCCGGGCCGGCGGTCTGCGAGGCGTTCAGGGCGCCGAACAGCCACCCCGATCCGATGATCGAACCGACGCTGGCGAAGAGCAGTCCCACGCGTCCGATGTGTCTTCGGAGATCGTGCCCGCCGGAGCCAGCCTCGCCCCGTGGTTCTGTCTGTGTCGCCATGGCGTCTCCTTCACTCTGTTACGTGATGCAGCACAAATGAGCGTTGCTCAACGTACGCCCGTGCGCACACGCGATTTCGCACCTCGCCCCCGCGTGTCTTTCCGGGTTCGCGCCTCGGCGGTCACCGCAGGGGACGGCTCAGCAGCCCGCCGGCTCCCCCGTCGTGGCGTCGTGGCCCTTCATCGCCTCCGCGACCGAGCCTCGGTGCTCCTCGAGCAGCACCCGGGCCTCGGCGGCGGTGATCTCGGCCAGGAGCGAGAGCAGCGCCGGCTTGAGCTCCCCGTCGGCCGCCTGGAGCGCCTCGCGCGCCGACGCCTCGTCCACTCCGCTGGCCTCGCGCAGGATCCGCAGCACACGACCACGCAGCTTGGCGTTGGTCGCGACCACGTCGACCATGAGGTTGGACCAGGTCCTGCCGAGGCGGACCATCACGGCCGTCGAGTAGCTGTTGAGCAGGAGCTTCTGTGCGGTGCCGGCCTTGAGCCGGGTGGAGCCGGTGATGACCTCCGGACCGGTGTCGGCGGCGAGCAGGTAGTCCGCGAGCGGCGCGAGTTGCGCCTGCGGGTTGGCGGTCAGCAGCAGGGTGAGCGCGCCGTTGGCACGAGCCGTCTGCAATGCCCCCCGCACGTAGGGCGTCCGACCGGAGGCGGTGAGCCCGACGGCGACGTCTGCCGCCATGACCAGGGCGGCCTCGCTGGCCCCGGATCCCTCGTCGTCCTCGACGTTCTCGACGGCCTCCACGAGCGCCTCGGCGCCGCCGGCGTGGTGGGCGACGAAGAGCCCCTCCGGAGCGTTGAAGGTCGGCCTGAGCTCGGCCGCGTCGATGACGGCCAGCCGACCCGACGTGCCCGCGCCGAAGTAGTGGACCGAGCCCCCGGCCCGGATCCGGGCCACGGTCTCTTCCACGGCCTCCGCGAGCACTGGTAGGACGGCGCCGACCGCCGGGGCCACCGTTGCGTCCTCGCGGTTGAGCACTGTGAGGAGCTCCAGGGTGGACATCGAGTCGATCCGGCGCGTGTCCGGGTGCCGCTCCTCGGTCGGCGCACTGACCGAGACCTCGGGGGCTGGGTCAGGAGTCACCGGGCCGATGTTAGTTTCCCCCGTTGATCCGGTCAACGAGGTCAACGATTCACGACTTGAGGTGCATCAGGACCCACCGTCGTCCACCTGGTGTGAGGCGACCGCGTCCCTGGTGGTCCGCACCGCCCGCGTCGCCGAGCTGAGGTCGGTCCGGGCGACCGACACGTAGAGGCAGTCGACGACGGTCAGTGCGGCGATCCGGCTCGCCGTGGCGCCCGACCGCAGTGGGGTCTCGCGCGCGGCCGTGGTCAGCAGCAGGTCCGCTGCCTGTGCCAGCGGAGACAGGGGGAAGTTGGTGATCGCCACCGTCGTGGCCCCACGCTCCTTCGCCAGCGCAAGGGACTCGTTGGTCTCACGGGTCGCGCCACTGTGCGACACACCGATCGCGACGTCCCGCTCGGTCAACAGCGCGGCACTGGTCAGCGCGATGTGCGGGTCGTTCCACGCGAAGGCCAGGCACCCGATGCGGTGCAGCTTCTGCTGCAGGTCGAGGCCGACCACGGCGCTGGCACCGACTCCGTAGATGTCGACCCTCCCGCAGACGGCGATCGCCTGGGCGGCCGCGGTGAGCGCCTCGCGGTCGAGCTGCAGGGCCGTCTCCTCGACCGCGCTGGCATCGTTGAACGCGATCTTGCGGATGACGTCGTCGACGCTGTCCTCGGCGTTGATGTCGCTGACGGCGGTGGGCAGGCTGCGCGGTTGGGCCGACTCCTCAGCCAGTCCGAGCCGCAGGCGGGGATAGCCGGGCAGGCCGAGCCGCTTGCAGAACCGCAGGACGGTCGTCTCCGAGGTGTCCGCGGCCCCGGCGAGCTGGCTGATCGTGAGGCCGGCCGCGGCCCGGGGGTCGGCCAGGACCTTGTCGGCCACCCTGCCCTCGGCGCTGGAGAGGGTGGGCCGCAGCGCCCGGATCTGCACCAGGAGGGACGGCTGGCCACCGTTCGTCCGCACGCCATCTTCGCCGCCGCTCATGGCAGGCACGGTAGCGCCCTTCATCGCCTCCGGCGTGCGGTACCGAACAGACTGCGCGTGATCTCTCGCCCGATGACGGTGCCCGCCGAGCGCAGGACCGACCGGAAGGCACTGGAGTGGATCACCTTTTCGACCGTGGAGGGCTCGGGCTCCTTGCCGGTCGCCGCCGGGGTGGTCGCCGGCGCGGAGGCACCGTCGTCCACCGGCGCCTTCTCGAGCCTGGCCTGCAGCTTCTCGTAGGCCGACTCGCGATCCAGCGCCTCGGCATACTTCGCCTTCAGCGGCGACGCGTCGATGGCCGCCCGCACCACCTGGTCCGGGGAGGGCGCCATCAGCGATTCCGGCGCGCGCATCCTCGTCCAGGCCACGGGTGTCGGCGCCCCGCGCTCGGACAACACGGTGATGACCGCCTCGCCCGTGCCCAGCTGGGTCAGCAGCTCATCCAGGTCGTAGGCGCTGTGCGGGAAGGTCGAGACGGTGGCCTTGAGCGCCTTCGCGTCCTCCGGGGTGAAGGCGCGCAGCGCGTGCTGGACGCGGTTGCCCAGCTGGGCGAGCACCCCGGACGGGACGTCCTTGGGCGTCTGGGTGACGAAGAAGACGCCGACCCCCTTGGACCGGATCAGGCGGACGGTCTGCTCGATCGCGTCGAGAAAGGCGTCGGACGCGTCGTCGAAGAGCAGGTGCGCCTCGTCGAAGAAGAAGACCAGCTTGGGCTTGTCGACGTCGCCGACCTCGGGCAGGTCGTGGTAGAGGTCGGCGAGCATCCACATCAGGAACGTCGAGAAGAGAGCCGGCCGGTCCTGCACCTCGGGCAGCTCGAGGCAGGTCACGATCCCGCGCCCGTCCTCCGCCGAACGCATCAGGTCGGCGGTGTCGAACTCCGGCTCGCCGAAGAACACGTCGGCGCCCTTGTCGGAGAAGGCGATCAGCTCGCGCAGGATCACACCGGCGGTGGATGACGACAGACCTCCGAGCGCCTTGAGCTCGTCCTTGCCCTCGTCGGAGGTGAGGTACTGGATGACCGCGCGCAGGTCCTTCAGGTCCAGCAGCGGCAGCCCGAACTTGTCGGCGAAGTGGAAGACGAGGCCCAGGCTCGACTCCTGGGTCGAGTTGAGTCCGAGCACCTTGGACAGCAGGGTCGGCCCGAACGAGGTCACCGTCGCGCGGATCGGTGTGCCGTGCCCCAGCCCACCGAGCGAGAGGAACTCGACGGGGTATGCCGTGCCCTTCCACTCCTGCCCGACGTCAGTCGCGCGGGAGGTGATCTTGTCGTTGCTCTCTGCGGCGGACGCCATACCGGACAGGTCACCTTTGATGTCGGCCAGGAACACCGGGACCCCTTGCCCGGAGAGCTGCTCGGCCATGACCTGCAGGGTCTTGGTCTTGCCCGTGCCCGTCGCGCCGGCCACCAGACCGTGCCGGCTGAGGACGGCGAGCGGGACCCGCACGGGCACGTCGGGATGGGACGTGCCGTCCACCACCGCGGCACCGAAGTCGAGGGCCGGACCCTCGAAGGTGTATCCGGTCCGGATCGCGGACAGGGTGCCCTCGTCAGTGTTCGATTCGCTCACGCAGGGCACTCTAGTCGCGCCACTCACCGGCATCCTGCCTACACTGCGCGCGTGATCTTCAAGGCCGCGGGCGACCGACGCCCCTATCCCGACCACGGCTTGGACAGCCCGCGCGACTGGGCCCACCTGGCCCCGCGGATGATCCGGCTGGACGAGCTCGTGACCACCAAGAGCACGCTCGACCTCGAGACGCTGCTCACGACCGACTCGACCTTCTTCGGCGACATCTTCGCCCACGTGGTGGGCTGGCAAGGCACGCTCTACCTCGAGGACGGGCTGCACCGGGCACTACGCGCCGCGCTGCAGCAGCGACCTGTCCTGCACGCGCGCCTGCTGGTGCTTGACTAGTGCTGGACCGACCACCGATGAGGGGAACCCGGGGATGAGCTACGTGAAGGAGTCGGCCGCCGGCGCCGCGCGCCGCCGGAGGCGCCGTCGCTCCGCGGTGGTCCTGACCCTCTGCGTCCTGCTGCTGCTCGGTGCCTTCGGGTATGCCGTGGCCTACTACCAGCGCTGGATCGGCAGCGAGGCCTCCGCCACCCCGCAGTGCACCACCGCTCCCCTCTCCCCCGTGAAGGACCCGCTCGCTCCCGAGAACATCCGGGTCAACGTCTACAACTCCACGAAGCGGTCCGGCCTGGCCGGTGACACGGCGCGTGATCTGCGCGACCGCGACTTCGACGTCGACGTCGTGAGCAACGACCCGCTGCACCAGGACGTCCGGGGCCCGGCCGTCATCCGCCACGGCAAGGCCGGGGTGAAGCAGGCGAAGGTGCTGGCGCGGCAGCTCAAGGGCGCCAAACTGGTCCTCGACGCCCGCACCGACAGCTCGGTGGACCTGGTGCTCGGCCAGAAGTACACCAAGCTCGGCCCCGCACCCAAGGCGACGGAGCCGAGCAACGATACGGCCACGACCTCGGGCTGCTGAGCCGGCGCGGCGGGGCCGAGCAGCAACGAGAGCCGCGACCCGGCCGCGCGCACGTTCTGTGACCGGGCCGATACCACTTCGTTGCCTGTCGCTCATGCGAAATGACTTCGTGGGAGAGATGATGGTGCGTGGACAGACCGCTGGTACAGGGGCAGGTGGATCGTGGCTGAAGCAGGCGAGTTCGAGGAGGGGCCAGTGCCTCGCCGCGGGAGGATTCGGCATGGCCTGACCCTGGTCCTCGTGGCGGCGCTGTTGGGGGGTGGCTTCTACGGCGCCTACAACCGGGTGTGGGGCAGCGAGAAGAAGCCGGTCGTCCAGCCGGCCTGCACACCGGTCACGCCCACGCCGCCACCCACGGTCAAGGCCGGCCTCGTCTACGTCAACGTCTTCAACGCCAGCGACCGGGCCGGGCTGGCCGACGAGACCGCACGGCTGCTCGAGCACCGGGGCTTCCACGTGATCTCGGTCAAGAACGACCCCGTGCCGCGCTCCGTCCAGGGCGTTGGTGAGGTGCGCTACGGACCGAACGGCGTCACCGTGGCCAACACGATCGCGGCCCAGGTGGACGGGGTGAAGCTGGTCGAGGACAACCGGGCCGACCCGTCGGTGGACCTGTCCCTCGGTCCGAAGTTCCAGCACCTGAACCCGCTCCCCCCGGCCAAACCCGGCAGCTTCACGCTCAACGTCTACAACACGACGTGGAAGCCCGGGCTGGCCGGCGACACCGCCGCGGCCCTCAAGAAGCGCGGCTTCCGCATCGGCGTGGTCGGCAACGACCCGCAGAAGTCGTTCATCACCACGGTCGGTGTGCTCCGGTTCGGCGAGTTCGGCAAGCCGGCCGCGGGGCGGGTGGCGCTGCAGATCAAGGGTCTGAAGCTGGTCGAGGACAACCGCAAGAACAGCTCAGTGGACCTCGTGCTCGGCACCAAGTTCGACAGCTTCGTGCCCAAGGCGCAGGCCACGGTGCCGCCGAAGCCCACCCCCACCCCCACGCGGGAGTCCCGGGCCGGCTGCACCCCCTGAACCGTGGCACGGGCCACGTCAGCCCGAGCGGTCAACCCGTGCTGAGCAGTCAACTTGTGGCAGGGCGCGCGCGGGCGATCAGCGCCCGGGCGATCTGCTCCGCGGCGCCACCGAGGTCGGGTCGCGCACCACCGAACCGTCGGCTGTTGGCGTCGTGCAGCAGCAGGGCCACGAAGGTGTCCGCGGCCTGCCGGCGTCGCGTGCGGTCCAGCCGGCGGGGGCTGGAGGCGTCCAGCGCCTTCTCGGTGAGCTCGATCAGGCCCTGGTGCAGGGTTCGTAGGTGGCCACCGACCTCGGCATGGGTGCTGGCCTCGCGGAAGAGGATCGTGCGCAGCACGGTCGACTCGTGCCCGCCGAGGTTGAGCCGGTCGGCGAGCCGGACGAGGCTCCCACGCACGTCGCCCCGCACGGCTATCCCCGCGAGGTCACACAGCGGGTGTGGTGGCAGCCGTTCGGCCAGCAGCGCCAGGAGCAGATCCTGCTTGCGGGGGAAGTAGTAGAAGAGCAGACCCTTGGCCACGGACGCCTCGGTCGCGACCCGGGCGGTCGGTGTGGCGTCGAAACCGTCACGGGCGAAGAGCCGCTCGGCCGCGTCGAGGATGCGGGCACGGGTCGCCGAGTCCCCCCGCCTGGCGGCGGGAGGACGGCGGGCGGCCTGGTCGCGTCGCATCAGTGCGTGGCGACCGCCTTGTGGTGCACCCGGCGCGTGATCTGCAGGTCCGAGGCTCCGATCAGGAAGGTGACCACTCCGACGACCCAGGCCGTCCAGGCCATCGGCATGACCTCGGCCCGGAAGGTCAGGACCCAGGGTGCGATGAAGAACAACACGCCGAGGACGACGAGCAGTCCTTCGGTCGCCATCAGGTCGGGCTTGACGATCTCGGTCAGGGCCGCGAGGGCGGTGATGATGCCGAGCACGATCATCGTGGCCGTGGCCTTGCCCACGGTCGGTGTCCAGATGGGTGACAGGAAGGCGTAGATCCCGACGAGCAGGGCCAAGCCGTCTTGTGGGTGAATTCCGCGACGCATTGTCACGCGCCACCTCTCGTGTTGATGGCCCGTCGTTCCCATGGGCGGGCCGACACTTCAGTATCCGCCTTGATTGACCGCCCGGTCAACACTGTGCCGCCTTGGCGAGCGTATGCCGGTTGGGCGCCAGCCGGGTCAGGCGCCGCGGGCGCGCAGCACCCTGCGCAGCTGGTCCGTGCCGTTCCGCACCGACCGCGCGACGATCGGGCTCACTCCCGGGGACTGTGCCGCGTCATCGGCGCGGTCGGCGAAGGCCGCGTCGACCCCCGCCCGGGGAAACAGCGTCTGCGAGACCGACAACGACGGAATCATCCCCGCGAGGTGCAGGGTCGGCAGCAACGTGAGGTAGCGCTCGGCATACGGAGCCAACAGGTCTGTCTGGCTTCGTTGCCAGAACGCCCGGCGGATCAGGTGCATCGAGCCCATCGGCACCCGGTGCTCGTCCACGATGGCGGTCCACGCCTCCTCCTTGCCGGCCCGTTCGGGCCGTGCGGCATTCACGGCGAGCTCCCGCACCCATGAGTCGGGGTCGGGGTCAGCCCGCCGGAGCGCCGCGACCTCGGACTCGTCGGCCCGCCCCTGTTCGGCCAGACGCAGCTGGATGCGCCAGCGCAGGTCGATGTCGTCGCCGGCAAGCTCCCGGACCCGGTCCAGGTGTTCGTCGGTCACCGCGCAGGCGGCCAGCGTCCGGACAGCCGCGTGGCGAGCGGTCGGGTTCTCCACCAGCACGAGGCACGTGTCGGACACGTGTGACATCAGCTCGTCTCGCTGCGCGTCGGGCGACCACTCGCTGGCGGCGTCTCGTGCGAGGTGCAGGTAGGGCTCGATGACGCTGTCGACGTCCTCCGTCCGGAGAATCCCTGTGAGGCACCGCACGACGTCGGCCGTCGGGAGCTCGCCCCGCACCAGCAAGTCCCACGCGGTCGTGGCCGCGACCGCCCGCGAGATCGCCGTGGGCAGGGCCGCGGCGGAGTCGACCATCGCCTGCACGGAGGCGTCGTCGGGCTGCACGGAGGCGAAGGTGAGGTCTTCGTCGTTGACCAGCACCAGATCGGCGTCGGCCGCATCCGGCACCGGCGTGGACTCCCCCGTCGTCTCCACCGTGACCAGGCGCTGACGCACGAGCGAGTCGCCCTGCCAAGCATAGCGGCCCAGTCCGATGCGGTGAGGTCGCGGTGCGGTGCCCTCGGGCCCGCTGGCGCGCAGGACGGTCCCCTCGCCGGACTGCTCGAGGACCAGCCGGTCGGTGCCGGCGGTGTCGAGCCAGCCGTGGACCCACGCATCGAGGTCACGGCCGCTGGCCTCGGAGAACTCGGCCATCAGGTCCTCGAGCGTGGTGTTGCCCCAGGCGTATTTGCGGAAGTAGCCGCGCAGGCCCTCCACGAAGGCGTCCTCACCGAGGAAGGCGTGCAGCTGCTTGAGCACTGCCGCACCCTTGGGGTAGGTGATCATGTCGAAGCCCGCCGCCGCGGCCGCGACGTCATCGACGGCCTGGCGGATCGGGTGCGTCGTGGGCGCGATGTCGGCGGCGTAGCCTGCCAGCTCGTTGCTCGCCAGGAACCCGGCCCAGGCGTCGGTGAACCGGGTGGCTGCCTCGGCCGCCCAGTGGCAGGCCCACTCGGCGAACGCCTCGTTGAGCCACAGGTCCTCCCACCAGCGCATGGTGACCATGTCGCCGAACCACATGTGCGCCATCTCGTGCAGGAGCACGAGCGCGCGAGCCTCGCGTTCGGCGTGCGTGGGTGCGTTGCGGTACATGACGGCATCGGTCCAGATCACGCAGCCGTAGTTCTCCATCGCGCCGCCCATGTCGGGCACGAAGACCTGGTCGTACGTGCGCTGCGGGAAGGGCAGGCCGAACCGCTCACCGAAGAACGCCAGTCCTTGCGCGGTCACCTCGAACAGCTCGTCCGCGTCGCGGTCCAGGAACGTCGCGAGCGACTTGCGCGTCAGCAGGCCGAGGTCGTAGCCCGCGCGCTCCGAACGGACCTCGTGGAACGGCCCGGCAGTGATGACGGGCAGGTAGGTGGACAGAGGCGGCGTGTCCGGAAAAGTCCAGCGGCGCGCTCCGTCCACGTCCTCCACGACCGGGCCACCGCTGTTGGACACCACCCGCCACTTCGCCGGCGCGGTGACCGTGAAGGCGTGCGGAGCCTTGAGATCCGGTTGGTCGAAGCAGGCCCAGGCGCGGCGGGCGTCGTCCGGCTCGAAGGAGGTCCACACGTAGACCTCCTGGTCGGAGGGGTCGACTGACCGGCGGACGTACTCCCCCTGGGACGTGGAGGACTGCACCGTCTCGACGACCAGCTCGTTGTCGGCCGCCAGCTCGTCGAGCCGGATCCGGGCACCGCCCACCGCGTCGGCGGGGACGGGCGTGCCGTTGAGCGTGGCCGACAGCACGTCCAGCGCGGCGTCGACGAACGTGGAGGACCCAGGTCTGCGGCAGGAGAACCGCACCCTGGTCACCGCCTTGAAGTCGGCACCCGTGACGAGGTCGGTCAGGTCGACGGCGATGTCGTATCGCTCGACGGCAAGGAGCGACGCCCGCTCACGCGCCTCGGTGTGCGTCAGGCTGGGCAGCTCGGGCAACGACTCCACCAGGGGGTCTCCTCTCGGACCGGTCGACACCCGCGGATCTCCCGAGCGCCGAGCAGACCTTACCCAGTGGTGTCGTCACCTACCGCGGGATCGTCGCGACGGGTCGTTGGCGCCACGTCGTCGTCGCGACGCGCGGTGGAGACCTCCCGCCCGCGCCGGTTCGGGTCGACGTCCTTGATGCTGACCACGCTGTGCCGCCCGAGGCCGACCGAGGCCAGGAAGACGACGACCACGCCGAGCCCGACGAAGAACCCGAACTCCTCGAGCGCAGCCTGGTTCGCCGACGTGCTGGCCGGGGCGCCGGCGGCCGGGACCCCGTCGTTGAACAGCCGGCTGAGAGTCGGTCCGACGGCGAACCAGGCGCCTGCCACCGCGGCCAGCCAGCCCCCGAACAGGGTGATCGCACGGTTCGCGCTGGCGAGCAGGAGGAGCCCGCCCACGATCGTGGCGGCGGCCGGCAGGACCTCCAGGAACAGTCGGCCGTTCGTGTAGTGCCACGCGACGTCCGGTGTGTAGGCGTAACCGAAGAGCGGGCCGACGAAGGGCACGAGCCCTCCCCAGATGCCGAGCAGGACCAGCAGGATCCCGCTGATCATCCCTCGGCTGCGTGCGACGTGGAGCCGGCCGGCCCCGCCGCGGGGGTGTGTCGAATGAGTCATCGTTGTCATCTGGACCACCTCGATGTCCCGAGGGACCGTGAGAGCGTCTCCCAACACGGCCCACCCTTCGATGATCACTCCGCCAGCACCGCCACGCAATGCGGAAAAAGCCCCTACTACGCTGAGAGACGCCGACCTCGAGGCCAGGAGGCACCACCGGTGAACGACACCACGTCAACGCCTGCCATGGGTTCCACCGTGCTGGGCTATCCGCGCATCGGTCCAGCGCGCGAGATCAAGTTCGCCCTCGAGCGCTACTGGTCCGGCACGATCGACCGGGCCGCCCTCGAGGAGGCCGGCCGCACCGAGCGGCGGCGCACCTGGGAGGAACTGCGCGACGCGGGCCTCGACAGCATCCCGTCGGGCACGTTCTCGTTCTACGACCACGTCCTCGACACCGCGGTGCTGCTCGGCGCCGTCCCGGAGCGACACCGGGCCGTCCACGAGCAGGACCCGCTCGACGGCTACTTCGCCATGGCCCGCGGCACTGCGCAGGTCGCGCCCCTCGAGATGACCAAGTGGTTCGACACCAACTACCACTACCTGGTGCCCGAGATCGGCCCGGACACCGCGTTCCGGCTCGACGCCACGCGGATCCTGTCCGAGCTGGCGGAGGCGGCGCAGCTCGGCATCGCCACCCGGCCCGTGCTCCTCGGCCCGGTGAGCTTCCTGTTGCTCGCCAAGGCGGACGCCGAAGCACCGGGTGGGTTCTCGCCGCTGGATCGGCTGGGTGACCTGCTTCCCCTGTATGCCGACCTGCTGGCCCAGCTGCGCGGCGCAGGGACCACCTGGGTCCAGCTCGACGAGCCCGCGCTGGTGCAGGACCGCACGACGGCCGAGCTCGAGGCAACCGGCACGGCATACCGGACGATCGGCGACCTGAGCGACCGTCCATCCCTGTTCGTCGCCTCCTACTTCGGGCACCTGGGCGAGGCGCTGCCCGTGCTGGCCGACACCGCGGTGGAGGCGATCGGCGTCGACCTGTGCTCCGGCACCACGGTGGACCAACTCGCCGCCGTGCCCGCGCTGCGGCACAAGACCCTGGTCGCCGGCGTCGTCGACGGCCGCAACATCTGGCGCACCGACCTGCGCGTCGCCCTCGACACGCTCGAGCGCCTGCGTACCGTCGCCGGCACGGTCGCGACCAGCACCTCGGCGTCGCTGCTGCACGTGCCCTACTCGCTCGAGCACGAGGACGCGCTCGACCCGGAGCTGCGCTCGTGGCTGGCGTTCTCCCACGAGAAGGTGCTCGCGGTGGTCGCCCTGCAGCGCGGACTGGACGAGGGCGAGGCCGCGGTGGCGGCCGAGGTGCAGGCAGCAGGGGCCGCGCTCACCTCGCGTGCCGAGTCACCCCTGACCGCGATCCCCTCGGTGCGCGCCCGCGTGGCCGGCCTCACCGAGAGCGACCGCAGCAGAGGCGAGTTCAGCGATCGCGCAGCCGCGCAGGCCGAGCGTCTCGGACTGCCGGTGCTGCCCACGACCACCATCGGGTCGTTCCCGCAGACCCGGGAGATCCGTTCTGCGCGAGCCGATCACCGCGCCGGGCGAATCGACACCGAGGCCTACACCGCCGTCATGAAGGCAGAGATCGAGCGGGTCATCGCGCTGCAGGAGTCGCTCGGCCTGGACGTGCTGGTCCACGGCGAGCCGGAGCGCAACGACATGGTGCAGTACTTCGCCGAGCTGCTCGACGGCTTCGCCACCTCGGCGCACGGCTGGGTGCAGTCCTACGGCTCCCGGTGCGTGCGGCCCCCGATCCTCTACGGCGACGTGCGCCGCCCCGCACCGATGACCGTGCCGTGGGCCTCCTACGCCCAATCGCTGACCGACCGCCCCGTCAAGGGCATGCTCACGGGTCCGGTGACGATCCTCGCGTGGAGCTTCGTGCGCGACGACCAGCCGCTCGCCGAGACCGCACTGCAGGTCGCGCTCGCCGTGCGCGACGAGACGGTCGACCTCGAGGATGCGGGCATCGCGATCATCCAGGTCGACGAGCCGGCGCTGCGCGAGCTGCTCCCCCTCCGGGCAGGTGAGCAGCCGGCATACCTCTCCTGGGCAGTGGACGCCTTCCGGGTGGCGACCGGCGCGCTGGCCGACAGCACCCAGGTGCACACCCACCTGTGCTACTCCGAGTTCGGTGAGGTGGTGGGCGCCATCGACGCGTTGGATGCCGACGTGACCAGCCTCGAGGCGGCACGCTCGCGGATGGAGGTGCTGCCCGCCCTGACTCGCGGGGGCATGAACCGCGGTGTCGGCCCCGGTGTCTATGACATCCACTCGCCGCGGGTGCCGGACGTCGAGGAGATCAAGGCCCTGCTGACCCGAGCCTCCGGATCGGTGCCGGTCTCGCGTCTGTGGGTCAACCCGGACTGCGGCCTCAAGACCCGGGGCTACGAGGAGGCCGAGGCGGCGCTGAACAACCTCGTCGTGGCCGCCACCGCTCTCCGAAAGAGCCTCCCGTCCGTTTGACCGGGTCGCTTCCGGCTGCTTCCGGCTCAGGTGCGGTCGGAGCGCTCCCGCAGACGGAACTTCTGCACCTTGCCGGTGGTCGTGGTGGGGAGCTGCTCGGCGGTCAGGAAGGTCACCCCGCGGGGCACCTTGAACGGCGCGAGGTGAGCCCGGCAGTGCGCCACCAGCTCGCCGGGGTCGAGCGTGGCTCCTTCTCCCGGCACGACGTAGGCCCAGGTGACCTCGCCGTAGCGGTCGTCGGGCACCCCGACCACGTGGGCCTGGCTGACCCCGTCGTATGACGTGAGGACCACTTCCACCTCGACCGGAGCCACGAGCTCACCCCCCACCTTGAACAGCTCGCTGCTGCGACCGGTGAGCTCGAGGTAGCCCTCGGCGCTGACCCGGCCGAGGTCGCCGGTGCGCAACCATCCGTCCTCGTCGATCAGCTCCGCGGTGCGCTCGGGGTCGTCGAAGTAGCGGCGGGTCACCTGCGGTCCGCGCACGCTGAACTCACCCGGTTCACCCGCGGGGAGGGGTTGCCGGGTGAACGGGTCGACCGTGCGGTACTGCGCGAGCTTGCCGTCGAGGCCCACGCCCTCGGCGGCGACCCCACCGAGCTTGGGCGCGCCGACCACGGAGGCGACGGTCTCGATGCCGTCGCCGGGGTGGGTCAGCGCGGTGGCCGCGGAGACCTCGGTCTGGCCGTATCCGGTGTAGATCATGGTTGGGCGCAGATCGCGAATCACCCTCTCCCACAACCAGGTCGGTGCCGGAGCAGCCGCCGAGAAGACCGACTGCAGGCTGCTCAGGTCGTAGTCGCCCGAGGCCGCCAGGTCGACGACGGCGATGGTCATGGTGGGGACGAAGAGCACCTCGTTGACGCGGTGCTCCTCGATGGACTCCAGCACGGTCTTGGGGTTGAAGACCTGCTGCGGGACGACAGCCCCGCCGGCATACATCGCTGCGAGCAGGCCCTCGATGTAACCGAATACGTGGTAGAGCGGCAGGGCGAAGCTGATCCGCCAGCCGTCGTCGAAGGCGCGGTGATACGCCGAGCCGTAGGCGCTGCGCAGCACCATGTCGTGCGTGAGCTCGGCACCGAGGACGTGGCCGGTCGTGCCCGAGGTGAACACGATGTCGCACACCGCGTCCGGGTCGACGAGGGCACAGCGGGCGGCCACCGCGTCGTCTCCCACCGACCGCATGGCCAGCCCGTCCAGGTCGAGCGCCCCGTCACGGACCGGCTCGACGGTCACGACATGCTCGAGGTCCGGCAGCTGCCGACTCTGGGCGCCTTTCTCCCAGCCGGGAAGGATCCGGTCCAGCACCGCGAGGAAGTTCGTCGCCCTGGTCGCGTCCACGGTGACCAGGACCTTGGCCCGGGCCTGACGCAGTCGCGCCGACACCTCGTCGCCGGTGTAGGAGTAGTTGAGCGGCACGGCCACCGCTCCGGCACGCGCGATGGCGAGCTTGACCGCGGCATACTCGGGGCGGTTGTCGACCAGCAGGGCGACCCGGTCACCGAGCTCGACGCCGAGGTCCATCAGACCTCCCGCCAGGTCAACCGAATGTCGTTGCACCTGGGCATAACTCAGGGCGTGAGCTGCAGTGATGACGTAGGGGCGGTCGGGGAACTGCCGCGCCACCTCGTCGAAGGCTGCGGCGAGCGACCGCGGCGTCCACGCGCCGACCCGACGCTCCAGCGCCTCCCGGCGACGGGCGACCTCAGCGGGCGTGATCCCAGCCACGGTCCGACGATACCCCGGGATCGGAAGTGCCGCCCCGGACTGGAGGCTCAGACCTGCACCATCTCCGGGTGGTGTGGGCGGACCTTGACGAGCTCGAGAGCGGCCTGCTCGATCTCCTCCTCGGAGACCAGGACCAGGTTGGCCGCGTCTCCCAGCGGCACGTAGCTGTCTGCCCCCGCGACGCAGGACAGCGCACCACCAAAGCCCCGACGCACCAGGGAGCTGAGCACGGCCTCGGAAACCCCTCCGGTCTGGCGGGTTTCGTCGACCACCAGCACCCGCCCGGTCGCGTTCGCCTCGCGCACGATGTCATCGACCGGCAGCGGTGCGAGCCAGCGGAGGTCCAGCACCCGGCAGCGCACCCCCGCACGGGCGAGGCGGTAGGCGACGCGCAGGCTCATCAGCAGGCCGTTGCCGAAGGTGACGATGGTCAGGTCGGACCCGTCACCGTGGGTGCGGCCACGGCCGAGCGGCACGTGCGCGTGCTCCCACTCCTCGGGCGCCGCGTAACCGGACAGCCAGGCGTCGTCGCCCTCTTCGTGCAGGTTACGCGTGTGGTAGAGCGCGATCGGCTCGAGGAAGGCGCAGACCCGGCCGTCCACCTGGGCTGCCGCCACGCAGGTGCGCAGCATCGCGGCCGCGTCGTCGGGGCGGGCGGGCGAGGCGATGACCAGGCCGGGGATGTCACGCAGCACCGCGACCGAGCTGTCGTTGTGGAAGTGCCCGCCGAAGCCCTTCTGGTAGGCGTAGGAGGCGATCCGGACCACCATCGGGTTGAGGTACTGCCGGTTGGCGAAGAACGGCAGGCTCGCGGCCTCCCCCCGCAGCTGGTCCTCGGCATTGTGCAGGTAGGCGAGGTACTGGATCTCCGGGATCGGCAACAGCCCGGAGACGCCGGCGCCGAGCCCGAGCCCGAGGATCGACTGCTCGTCGAGCAACGTGTCGAAGACGCGGGCCGGACCGGCCTTGGCGGACAGCCCGCGGGTGACGCCGTAGACCCCGCCCTTGCGACCGACGTCTTCGCCGAAGACCATCGCCCCGTCATACGCCGCCAGGACGTCACCCAGTGACCGGTTGATGGACTGGGCCAGGGTGAGTGGTCCTTCGTCCTCGGGCAGGCGGGAGCCGAAGAAGTGGGAGCGCGCCTCCGGGCTCGCCGACCGGGACGCTCGGACGCGGACGGCGTCTGCCCGGTCGACCGCGAGCGGGGCGACCACCTGCTGCCGCGAGGTGAGCTTCGGCCGGCCCAGGGCGTCCTGGGCGACTGCCCTGACCTCCCCCCGTTTGCGCTCGTAGGCGCTGACGACGTCCTCCGCGGTGAGGATCCGCCGGGTGACCAGCAGCTGGGCGGTCCCGAGCAACGGGTCGTGGTCGAGCTCGTCGTTGATCTCCTGCTTGCTGCGGTAGGCCAGCTCGACGTCGGAGCCGGCGTGGCCCATCAGCCGGACGGTCCGCAGGTGGAGGAACGCGGGAGCCCGGTGGCTGCGCACCCAACGGGCAGCCTCGGTCGCCACGGCGAACGTCTCGTCAAGGTCGTAGCCGTCCGCGGTGAAGTACCGCAGCCCGGGACGGTGCGCGTAGTTGGCGGCGATCCACCCGTCGGGAGTCCTGACACTGATGCCGATCCCGTTGTCCTCACAGACGAACAGCAGGGGCAGCGGCAGCCCCTGGAAGCTGCACTGCATGGCCGCGTTGAGGGCGCCGACGGCGGTCGAGTGGTTGGCCGACGCGTCGCCGAAACTGCATACGGTGACCGCGTCCCGGGGCCATGCCGTGGGCACACCGAGCTTCTTGGCGCGTTCGATCGCGAAGGCCACCCCGAGGGCACGGGGCAGGTGGGACGCGATGGTGGAGGTCTGCGGCAGCACGGCGAGATCCGGGTGGCCGAAGACCTTGTGCCGTCCGCCGCTCATCGGCTCGTCCGCGGCAGCGGCCACGCCGAGCAGCACGTCTCGCAACCCGTCGTGCCCAGCGACCTGGGCCGCCCGAGCCAGGTAGAAGCCACCGGACCGGTAGTGCAGCAGCGCCGGGTCGGTCGGGCGCAGCGCCTCCGCCACCGCCGCGTTGCCCTCGTGTCCGGACGACCCGATCGTGTAGAAGCCGCGTCCCTGCGACTGCATCCATCGCGCCGCGAGGTCGAGGTGCCGGCTGCCGATCTGCGCGTCGAAGAGGCGTAGCAGCCGGTCATCCGTGAGCGGCGCGTGCCCACCGCGAGCAGGATCGGGCGGGCTCGGCGTCATCCGCCGCACACGGTGCAGGAAGTGGCTGTCGACGTCGCCCGGCACGAGGTCACTCACGGTGCCCGCTCCTCGTCCCCCGGAACGGCCCAAACCTGCCTGATCGTGCGGATACGCCCATGACAGCACCATGTCGCTCGTGCGTCGACAAGGCCAGTGCGAGAGCGCCAGACCTGTCGGGAAGCAGACCCAACGATGCTTGGCCTGCTGGCCCAGCGTTAGCATTGCTCATGCTCAACCCCGTCCACCTGACCACTCTGGTGGCCGTCGTCGGGACCGGGTCGTTCGCCGATGCGGCCCGGCAGCTGGGCTACACCGGCTCGGCCGTCTCGCAGCAGATCGCCGCGTTGGAGCGGGCCGTCAAGATGCCGTTGTTCGAGCGGTCCGCCCACAGCATCCAGCCGACGCCGGCAGCCGAGTTCCTGGCGGCTCGCGCACGCGACAGCCTGGCCAGCCTTCGGACCCTCGAGGACGACATCCAGGGCGTGGCCGATGGCACGACGGGCAGGATCCGGATCGGCAGCTTCCCGACCGCGAGCGAACACCTGCTGCCCGAAGCCCTGGCCCACCTGCTCGTCGAGCGACCCGGTGTTGAGATCCTGCTGGACGAGGGCGAGACCGACGACCTGGTCGAGCGGCTGCGCGACGGCGAGATGGACCTGGCCCTCGTCTACCACTACGACCTGGTGCCACGGCGGTGGCCGCGCACGCTGCAAGCCACGCCGTTGCTCGACGAGGACCTCGTCCTGCTACTCCCCGAACGACATGCACGGGCCACGGACCGGCCCGTGCTCCTCGAGGACCTGCGCGAGGAACGCTGGGTGTCCACTCGGGTGGGCACGGCGGGAGCCACCTGCCTGCTGCGCCTGTGCTCGGAGCACGACTTCGACCCGACCGTGGCGGTCCGCAGCAACGACTACGACGTCATCCGTGGGTTCGTGCGGACCGGCCTGGGCATCGCGCTGGTCCCGGCCCTGAGCCACATCTCCAGCCGCGGCGTGGATGTCACCCACCTCGCCGACGTGACCGTCCGCCGACACGTCACCGCCCTGCACCGGTCGCCCCGGCACAACCCTGCCGTGACGGGTGCCCTGGACGCTCTGGAGCACGCAGCCGACCATCTCGTCGACCTCCTGCCCGGTGTCTCGGCTCCCGGAACAGGCTGAGCGGCAGAGCCCCCAGTCACAGATGCGCTGTGAATGCCGTCTGTCCGCCGTCCACGACGATGGTCTGACCGGTCAGGAAGGTCGGGCTGCGCGTCGCGAGCCAGGCGATGACCGCGGCGATCTCCTCCGGCTCTCCCACCCGACCGATCGGGATCAGACCAGCGACCGCCTCGGGCGAGACTCCGGCCAGCAGCTCCTCGGACATCGGGGTCCTGACCCAGCCGGGCGCCACGGCATTCACGGTCACACCGCGCGACGCCAGCTCGACTGCCATGGAACGGGTCGCTGCGGCCAGACCAGCCTTCGAGGCCTCGTAGAGCGTGTAGTCACCGCGACTCACCTGCGCCGTGATCGACGACACCTGCACGATCCGTCCCCGGCCCTGAGCGGCGAGGTGGCGAGCCACGGCCGAGCCGACCAGCAGGGCGCCACGCAGGTTCGGTCCCATGACGGCATCCCACTGCTCGGCCGTGATGTCGGTGGCCGGAGACGGGACGTAGACCGCGGCGGTGTTGACCAGGCCGTCAAGTCGCCCGAAGGCCTCCAGCGCCGCGTCCACCACGGCAGAGGCCTCCTCCACGACGGCCAGGTCGAGCACGCGCCCGACGACGAGCGAAGGGTCGCTCACTGACTCGGACAGCGCCTCGAGCCCCTTCCGCGACCGGGCCACGGCCAGCACGCGCATCCCCTCGCCGACCAGGGCGCGGGTTGTCGCGGCCCCCATGCCGCCGGACGCGCCGAGGACGGCATACACCGGTTTCGGCTCACGCATGTCGTGACGCCCGGCGGTGGTGCCACCACAGGTCGCTCGCGTGCGGTGGCACCACTCGCCGACCCATCAGCCGATCAGCCGGGGATCGCCCGTTTCGGCCGCGCTCTTGGGCAGGTTGTTGTTCTCGAGGAACTTCGCGATGTCGCCGTTCTCGTGCAGTTCCTTGATGTCCTCGTTGACCGCCTTGAGCAGCGCGGCGTTGTCCTTCGGCACGGGCAGCGACGACTGCGCCGGCTCCTGCGATGCCGCCACGTCGGGGTGCGACTTCGCGACCTCGACCTTGAGGTTGGGGTTGTTGAGCTTGCCGGAGCCAAAGCTGTCCACCCCCACGTCGATCCGGCCGGCCTTGAGGTCCTGGTTCATGTTGAGCGTCGTCGAGTAGATCTTGAGCGAGCCGCCGAGGTAGGACTTGAGGTCCTCCACCCAGAGGTAGCCGTCGACGGTGCCGACCTTCTTGCCCTTGAGCTGGGAGATGTCACTGATGCCGTCCTTGGAGATGATCGCCATCTGGTCGGCGTACATCGGACCACTGAGGCTCACCACCTCGGTCCGCGCCTTGGTGCGATACCAGTCGCCCACAGCGAGGTCGGCGCGGCCGCTCTGGACCGTCGGGATGACTGCCGCCGTGGCCATCCACTTCGGCGTGACAGTGAGGCACTCCTTCGCGGCGATCGCCGCGACGATCTCGCCGTCGACACCGGTGATCTTCTTGCCCTCGAGCTTGGAGTAGGGCGGCAGGTCGTAGCCCGCGACGGTCAGGGTCCCCTTCTTGATCGTGGTGAACTCGTGCGCCGGCTTGCAGTTGTCGGCGGGTCCGTCCGCTGACGACCCACCCCCGCAGGCGGCTGCGGTGGCCGCGGTGAAGAGCACCGCAACGGCCGTGGTGATAGGGCGAACTCGCATGTGAATCTCCTTTATTGGTATGACGATGAGGATCAAATCAGAGGTGGCGGGCCATCCGGCGCTCCGCCCGTCCGGTGAGCCAGCTGGCGGGGATCGTGATGGCGGCGTACATCAGGCCGGCCAGGCTGAGGATGCTCATGTAGCGGAACGTGCTGGAGCCGGTGCTGTAGGCCTGGCTCATCAGCTCGGGCAGCGCGATGGTGTAGGCCAATGAGCTCGCCTGGAAGATGAGGACCGCGAAGCCCATGAGCGGTGGGATCGCGACGCGCACGCCCTGAGGAATGACGATGAACCGCAACGTGTCCCGGTTGACCATGCCGAGCGCCGAAGCCGCTTCCACCTCACCGGACGGGACCGCCTGCAGGCCGCCCCGGAGGATCTCGCTCGTGTAGGCAGCGGTCGTCAGGGCCAGTGCGATGGCCGCGGAGAAGAAGGACGAGAAGGTCACGTCCACCGTGGGCAACCCGAAGTAGACGATCTGCAGCACGACGAGCGCCGGCGTCCCGCGCCCGATCTCGACCACGCCGATGGTGACGTAGCGCAGCACCTTCTTGGGGCTGTTGGCGCTGAGAGCCAGCAGCAGACCCAACGGCATACCGATCCCGAGGGCGAGGGCGGTGACCCGGATGCTGACCCAGAGGCCGGACAGGAGGGCGGGGTAGTTCTCCGCCCAGTCGCTGAGACTCATCGGGCCACCTTCCGCCGCAGACCGCTGTCGAGGGAGCGGGCCGCCCAGGCACACGGGATGGTGATGATCACGTAGACCAGGGCCGCGTAGAGGAACGGCACGATCGCGTCGGAGGCCTGTTTCGCCTGCATGTCGGCGTTGAAGAGGATCTCCTGTACTCCCACGGTGTAGGCGATCGACGAGTCCTTGAGCAACCCGATGGCGTACGTCGCCGACGCGGGGATGGAGACACGCAGGACCTGTGGGCCCACGACCTTGGACAACTGGTCACGGTGCCCCATGCCCAGGGCCGCGCTCGCCTCCCACTGCCCTGCGGGAATGGCGGACAGCCCGCCCCGGTAGATCTCGGCCATGTAGGCGCACGAGATGACACCGAACGCGGCTATGGCAGCGCCCAAGGGTGAGATCGTGATGGCGCCCGTGCCGATGCCGAAGTAGATGAGGAAGATCCACACGATGGGCGGTATGCCGCGCAGGAACTCGATCACGGTCCGCGCGACGATCCGCAGCACCGCGAAGCGCGACCGACGGGCAAGGGCAAGCGGTATCCCGCCGATGGCTCCGAGGGTGAACCCCGCGACAGTCACCAGGAGCGTCATCGGTATGCCGGTGATGATCGCCTGCAGGTAGCCCATTGCTCAGCGCTCCAGGACAGCGCGCAGGAAACGGCGAGTGCGCTCGTGACCGGGCTTGCTGAAGATCTCCTCCGGTGGGCCTTCTTCCAGGACGGCGCCGTCCACCATCACCACGAGGTGGTCCGAGACGTCCCGGGCGAACTGCATCTCGTGCGTGACCACCACCATGGTCATGCCCTCGTCGGCCAGTTCCCGCATGACCGCCAGGACCTCCAGCCCCAGCTCCGGGTCCAGGGCAGACGTCGGCTCGTCGAAGAGCATCACCTTGGGTTCCAGGGCCAACGCCCGAGCGATGGCGATGCGCTGTTGCTGGCCGCCCGAGCAGCGGCTGGGGTACTGAGCCGCCTTGTCGGCGAGCCCCACCCGGTCGAGCAGCTCCTTCGACCGTTTGTCGGCGTCCTTGCGGCTGCGGCCCAGAACCCGCTCCTGGGCCAGTGAGATGTTTCTCAGCACGTCGAGGTGTGGGAAGAGGTTGAACGACTGGAAGACCATCCCGGCGACGCGCCGGTGCGCCACCAGCTCCTTGTTGCTGATCTCGGAACCGGCGTCCACCGCGTGTCCCGCCACGGTGATCCGCCCGCTGTCGGGCCGCTCCAGCAGGTTGATGCATCGCAGCAGCGTGCTCTTGCCGGCTCCGCTCGGACCGATGATGGCAACCACCTCGCCCTCCCTGACCGAGAGGGACACGTTGTCGAGCACCGTGTGGTCGCCGTAGCGCTTGACCACCGAGTCGAGCTCGATGGCAACGCTCTGTCTCGTGGCGGGAAGGGTCATCGGGCATCAGCTCCAGTGTTCGGGTGAGCAGCAAGAAGTGGGGCGGTCCCGTCGGCGCAGGAGGCCGTGCCGGTCGTGCCGGTCGTGCCGAAGCGGTCGACGGCGGCCTTCGCCTCGCTGAGGGCATCCACCACGCGACGGGGCCGCAGGGCGTCACCGATCACCTCGACTCGGAGGCCGTGGTCCGCGAGGCCGGCGACCAGGTCGTTGACGGGGACGCCACCGGCCCAGGTCACCAAGGCGTCGGCCGCGAGGGTCGGCGCCGCCTCCCCGAACACCCCCTCCAGGACAACCGATCCGGCCTCGACGCGGCTCGGTCGCACCCGCTCCACCACCGACACGCCGACCTCGGCGAGGCGCCGGATCATGGGAAAGAGCGTGTTGATTCCATCGCCCTCACCGATGTGCAGCCGCGACGTCGCCAGGGTCACCGACCGCTGACCCACCGTCGCCAGCCGCTCCGCGATGAGCGCGCCGTCGAGCTCGCCGACCGCGTCGAAGACGACGACCTCGCCGTTGACGCCTGCCACCAGGGCCTCCAGCGGATCCACCACGACGACCGAGCCATCGGTGGGGATGTCGAGGTCGCTCGGCCGTGCGCCGGTCGCCACGACGACCAGTTCGGGTGACCGTTCGACGACCCACGCGGCGTCCACCGCCGTGCCGAGCACGACCTCGACTCCGAGTCGGTCGAGCATCCGACGCTGCCACTGCAGGTAGTCGGCCACTTCGCTCCGGCTGGGGGCGCGGCTCCAGGCTGCCACCTGACCACCCAGCTGGTCCGAGGCCTCGGCCAGGGTGACTCGGCAGCCGGCCTCGGCCATCCGGCGAGCCGCCTCCAACCCGGCAGGTCCGCCGCCGACGACGACGGCGGAGCGACCGGACAGGTCGATTGCCTCATCCTGTTCATGGCCCACATCGGGGTTGACGAAGCAGGACAGCGGCCGCCCCTCGAGCAGACCGTTCACGCACACGTTCACCCCGACACACGGCCGCACGTCCTCCGCACGGCCCGCGCGGGTCTTGGCCAACAGATCCGGATCAGCGATCTGCGCCCGCACCATGCCCACCAGGTCGGCGTCCCCGGCCACCAGGATGTCGTTGGCCAGGTCCACGTCCGTCACGCGACCGACCGCACACACCGGCACGGACACCGCTTCCTTGATCACCCGGGCCACATCGCGAAACAGGCCGTGGGGAGCTGGCGTCGGCGGCCAGTGCCGCACGCGCGCCTCGAGCCTGTTGTTGTTGCCGACCATCACGCTGATGTAGTCGACCCGGTCCTCCAGCGCTCGGGCCACTCGCGCGGCCTCATCCGGGCGGAGGCCGCCCTCGACCAGGTCGTCGGCGCCCAGACGGATGCCGAGGATCATCTCGGGCGACAACGACGCGCGCACGGAGTCGAGGACGCGAGTGGTGAGGGTGAGCCGCCGCTCGAAGGAGCCGCCGAACTCGTCGTCGCGGTGGTTGGTGAGGGGCGAGAGGAAGGACGCCAGCAGCAGGCCGTGGGCGAGGCTGATCTCGACGCCATCGAGCTCCCCTCGGCGGCAGCGGTCGGCAGCCGCGGCATACAGCTCGATGATGTCTGTGAGCTGGGCGCTGGTGGCGGGCACCGCCACTTGGCGTGCCACCTCTGAGAAGTCCCACGACGCGCCGATGACGTCGGGGCCCTCCGTCTCGGTCGGGCCCGGGTGTGCCAGCTGGGCGAGAATCCGGCCGCCCTCCTCGTGCACCGCCTCGGCGAGCCGCTGGTATCCGGGCACGATCGACTCGTCGATGTTCCACAGGCAGATGTCGTTCCACTCGCTCGAGGGCAGGATCGGGGTGGCCCCGGTGACCTGCATCGCCACGCCGGAACGGGCCCTCGCCCGGTGGTAGGCGATGTAGCGCTCACCGGGTCGACCGTCCTCGGCGAGTCCGGGTTGGTGGGCCGGCAGGTAGATCCGTCCACGCAGCGTCTGGGGGCCGACCTGCAGGGGGCGGTCGACCAGCCAGGGTGTGGCCACGGGTACCTCCAGGGGGTGAGAGCACGACACGTCGGCATGGGTTGTGCCTGAGACTGCCCGACGAGTGATGGCGTGGAAAGGTGCGGCAGAGCCACTCCTGTTGGTGCTCCCCCTAAGCGGTTGTGAGGCTCACGTCCCAGCCTGTGAGACAACCCGTGCCGTGAGCCGCTTCACAGGCTGATCTGCTGCCCCAGGCCGCGTTCGCGAGCGGCGGTGATGACGGCCCACGCTGCGGCAGCATCCTGCACACCGATGCCGACGCTGTTGTAGAAGACGATGTCCTCCGGTCCGCTCCGGCCGGATGAGAGCCCGGCGACGACCGAGCCCAGCGAGACGAGATCGCCTGCGCCGAGGACATTCTCATGCACGGCGGCCACCACCGGGCCGGCGTGCTCCAACGACGTCTCGACGTCGTCCACGACCACGGCCGCAGCGCGCCGCAACAGCTCGACCGGCACCTCCGAACGGTCCGCCGCGAACGAGCCGACACTGATCACGGTCGCTCCGGGAGCGAGCCACTCCACCTCCAGCACCGGCGTCGCGCTGGTGGTGGCCGCGACCACGACGTCGGCCCCCGCGACAGCCACCTGAGGGTCGCGGGCCACCGAGACGTCGAAGTCGAACCGCTCTGCAAGCCGTGCCACGAGCTGCTCCGCCTTGGCTGCCGTCCGGCCCCACACCCGGACGTCGGAGAGCGGCAGCACGCGCGCCAGGGCCTTGACGTGCGCCTCGGCCTGCACCCCGGACCCGAGCACCGCCAGGACCGAGGACTCGGGCCGGGCCAGCGCCTCTGCAGCCACCGCGCTGGCCGCGGAGGTGCGGATGGTGGTCACGGTGGTGCCGTCCATGAGCGCCACCGGACGACCGGTCTGCGGGTCGAGCGCCGTGACGACAGCGGCGATGGTGGGCAGCCCCCGCTCGGCGTTCGCCGGTGCCGCGCTGCCGAACTTGCAGACGGCCCCGGTTTCGTCCGACACCCGGGCGGCGTAGCAGAACGACGACGACCCCTCCGGCCCGGAGAGCAGCAGCCGGGCGGGCAACTGCGCGTGCCCGAGCCCGAGCTCGCGAAAGGCGACCCGCTGCGACTCGATGGCGGTGTCCATGTCGAAGACCTGGGTCACGTCGGCCGCCGACAGCACCAGGAGGCCGTCCCGGTCAGCGGTCTCCATCGGTTCCTGCGTGCTCATCGCGCTCCTGGTGTCAGAGGGTTCGGTGATCGCGCTTGCGGCCCCGCTCGTTGCTGGGAGGGGGCGTCACGGATGACGCCTTCTCCCAGCAACGAGCTGAAGGGGCGGGGGTCAGACGGTGAAGTCGACGCCCTGGGCCAACGGCAGCTCGCCGGAGTAGTTGACCGTGTTGGTCGCGCGTCGCATGTAAGCGCGCCACGCGTCCGACCCGGACTCACGGCCGCCGCCGGTCTCCTTCTCGCCCCCGAACGCGCCACCGATCTCGGCGCCAGAGGTGCCGATGTTGACGTTGACGATGCCGCAGTCGGAGCCGACGGCGCTCATGAACCTCTCGGCCTCGGCCTGGTCCGACGTGAAGATGGACGATGAAAGGCCTTGCGGGACATCGTTGTTGAGCGCGATGGCTTCCTCGAGCGTGGAGTAGGTCATCACGTAGATGATCGGGGCGAACGTCTCCTGGCGCACGATCTCGCTCTGCTCGGGCATCCGCACGACCGCGGGTTCCACGTAGTAGGCGTCACCCGCGGCGTCGGCCAACCGGCGTCCACCGCCGACCAGGACGTTGCCGCCCTGTGCCTCGGCCTGCTCCAGGGCGGCGGCCATCCCGTCATACGCCCGCTGGTTGATCAGCGGCCCGACCAGGGTGCCCTCGGCGGTGGGGTCGCCGATGGGCAGGCGACCGTAGACGTCGGCCAGCCGCTTGGCGAGGTCGTCCGCGACGTCCTCGTGCGCGAGCACCCGACGCATGGTCGTGCACCGCTGCCCCGCCGTGCCCGCCGCCGCGAAGACGATGCCGCGCGTGGCCAGGTCCAGGTCGGCCGACGGCGCCACGATCGCGGCGTTGTTGCCGCCCAGCTCGAGCAGACAGCGGCCGAAGCGCGCCGCCACCTTCGGGCCGACCTGCGCCCCCATCCGCGTCGACCCCGTCGCGCTGAGCAGGGCCACCTCCTCGTGCTCGACCAGCCGCTCTCCCACGTCCGCGCCGCCGATCACGACCTGACTCAGGTGCTCGGGGGCACCGACCTCGGCAATCGCCTTGTGCAGCACCGCGTTGCAGGCGATCGCGGTCAGCGGCGCCGCCTCGGACGGCTTCCACACCACCGGGTCGCCGCAGACCAGCGCCACCGCGGTGTTCCACGACCACACCGCGCACGGGAAGTTGAACGCCGAGATGACGCCGACCACCCCGAGCGGGTGCCACGTCTCCATCAGCCGGTGTCCCGGACGCTCGGACGGCATGGTGCGGCCGTAGAGCTGGCGCGACAGACCCACCGCGAAGTCGCAGACGTCGATCATCTCCTGGACCTCGCCCAACGCCTCGGACGTGATCTTGCCCACCTCGAGGCTCACCAGAGCACCGATGTCGGCCTTGTGCTCCCGCAGCAGCTCGCCGAACCGGCGCACCAGCGCGCCGCGCACCGGTGCCGGAGTGGTGCGCCACGTCGCGAACGCCTCCTTCGCGTTCGCCACGGCTCGGTCCACGCCCGCCGCGTCGGTCCAGGCCAGCGGCAGCAGCTCCTGGCCGTTGACCGGCGAACGGCTACTCTGGTCGCCCTTCAGGGCGACCACGTCGACGCCGCAGCGCTCCAGCGCGGCCCGTGCCTGCTCCTGCAGGTCAGAGGCTGTGGGCAGGGTGTCGGTGGCGGTGCTCATGAGTGGGTTCTCCTGTACCTTCGGTGCTTTCGTGGCTGCTGGTGGCTTCAAACGATGTTGAGCTCTGGTCGTGACTGTGCCCGGTCGAACCGGGTGGCGTCCAATGGCGAGATGTCGACGTATGGCGTGCGGCCGGCATACAGGTCGCGGAGCACCTCCCCGACGGCGGGCCCCATCAGGAAGCCGTGGCCGGAGAAGCCGGTGGCGTAGAGGAACCGGTCCACACCGGTTGCCTCGCCGATCAGGGCGTTGTGGTCGGGGGTCATCTCGTAGAGCCCCGCCCAACCGCTGGCGAAGCCGACGTCCATCAGGCTCGGCGCCCGCCGCTCCATCGCCGCCCCGAGCCGCGGCAGCCAGTCATCGGTCCGGCTCAGCTTGAAGCCCGGCTCCTCGTCCGGGTCGGACATGCCGATGAGCAGCCCGGCGCCCTCGCGGTGGAAGTAGAAGCTGGACGAGAAGTCGAGCGTCATGGGCAGGTCGGGAGGCAGGTCGGCGACCGGCTCGGTCACCAGGATCTGGCGGCGCACCGGTGTGACGGGAAGGTCGACCCCGACCCACCGGCCGACCTCTTGGGCCCAGGCGCCCGCGGCACAGATGACCGTGTCGGTCTCGATCCTCCCCCGCTCCGTCTGCACCGCGACGATGCGGTCGCCGACGGTCTCGATGCCCAGCGCGGCGCAACCCGGCACGATGCGGGCGCCGTGCCGCCGGGCGCCGGTGGCATATCCGAGCACCACCGACTCCGGGGTGCAGTGTCCGTCGGTCGGTGAGAACGACGCTGCGAGCAGGCCGTCGGTGTCGATCAGCGGGGCGAGCTGCCGGGCCTCCTGCGGGCTGAGCATCCGGCTGGGCACGCCGAGCTCGTTCTGCAGTGCCACGTTGGTCTCGAAGGTGCGGACCATCTCCTCGTCGTCGAGCAGGAAGAGGTAGCCCACCTGGTGCAGGTCGATCTCCTGCCCGGGACGCTCACCGAAGCGCTGGAACGCCTCCAGGCTGCGCCGGCCGAGCTCGATGTTGAGCCGGTCGGAGAACTGCGCACGCACGCCCCCGGCCGCCTTGCAGGTCGACCCGGACCCGAGGGCCGCCTTCTCGACCAGCACCACGTCCTGGACCCCGGCCTCGGCCAGGTGGAAGGCCGCGCTGACCCCCATGACACCGCCTCCGACGATGACCACCGAGGCGCGGCTCGGCACCTGGTCGCTTCGCGTCACCGTCGTCCACCTCCTGCAGTCGTCCCGGGCACCGCCATCGTCTCCATGATCTCGCGTCTCATGCCAGCGTCCCAGCCACGGTCTCCTCGACCGGCACCTGGCCGCGTAGGCGCATCGCCGTCCGGACCCGTTCCTGCGCCAGCTGGCGAGCGGCGACGTGCGGCGTCGTGCCCCGCGCGCGGCTCTCGGCCAGGACCGTCTCGGCGTTGGCGCGCATCTTGGTGGAGATCATCGCGAAGATGTCTGCCGGGTCGGTCACGAACGCCGAATAGCGGTCCGCCATCGAGAAGGCCGCCGCGACCACCCCACCGGCGTTGGCGATGAAGTCGGGCACGACGGCGACACCGCGAGCAGCCAGCAGCTCCAAGGCTTCCGGCGTGGTCGGCATGTTGGCGCCCTCGACCACCAGCCGTGCCGGGGTCTCGCGCGCCACCTCGACCCCCACGACGTCCTGGGTGGCGGCCGGCACGAGGATGTCGCAGTCCACCGTCAGGGCACTGGACGCCGGCAGGACGCCGCCGTACTCGCGCACGCAGTCGTCACCCGCCTGTTCGCGCAGCCGGAGCAACCGGTCGAGGTCCACACCGTCGGGCTCGTGGACCGCGCCGGAGGCGGTGGAGACGGCGACGACGGTGGCACCCAAGGAGGTGAACCGCTCGGCGGCCGCGGTACCGACGGCCCCGAAGCCCTGGATGGCGACACGAGCGCCGTCGATCGACAGGCCAACCGTGGTGGCAGCGGCGTCGGCGGCCTCGGCGACCCCGAAGCCGGTGACGCCCAGCTCGTCATACGGCAGTCCACCGAGCGACCTGGGCAGTCCGACCGACGCGCCCCGGTCGCCGAGCTCGTCGATGAAGATGGCGGCGTCCTTCTCGGTGAGCCCCATGTCGAGGCCGAAGACGTACTCCCGCGGCACCTCGTTCGCCAGCGCCCGCGCGAACGCACGGAGAACCTCCTCCTTGTTCGGAGCGTTCGGGTCGCCGAGGATGCCGGCCTTGGCGCCTCCGTGGAACAGGTCCACCGCCGCCCACTTCCACGTCATCGTGCGGGCCAGCCGGGCCACCTCGCCGACGGTGAGCGAGGGGCTCATCCGCGTCCCGCCCTTGCCCATGCCGCGGGCGGTGTTGTCCAGGACCAGGACGCCCTTCATGCCGGTCCTGCGGTCCGATACGCAGACCACCTTCTCCGGTCCCCACTCGTCCATCAGCGCGAAGACGTCCTCGGTCACCAGTGCTCCTCGTGTGTCGGCATGCCACCTGAAGGATCACCGAGTCGGGCGAGGTCTGTGAAGGTGCCCACCCGCAGAGTTCGCCACCCCCAGCACCAGCCGCGCTGGTGGTGCCCGTGGACCGGGGCGGGACCTACGGCCCATCCAGAGGCGCCGCCGCGCGGAGACGATGAGGTATGACGACCAGTCGGCTCGCGGACGTGTCCGCGCAGGTGGACCGGTGGGTCCGGGAGGGGATCATCAGCGCCGAGCAGGCGGCCGCGATCCGGAACGACCTGCGGTCACGCCCGTCGAACGATGAGCAGGGGGACGGCCAGCGTTCCCGTGGTGCGCCGCGGGCCTGGTCATCCCCGCGAGGCAGGTCGACCAGTCGAACCGGTTACGGGCGGCGCTCTGGGCCGGGTCGAGCGCCGCGCTCGCCTTCGCCACGGTCCTCGCCTTCACGGAGACGCTGGGCTGGAGAGCCGTGGGGATCGCCGCCGGTGCGGCAGCGGTCACCACGTTCTAGGCGGCGGTGCTGTGGCGCCTGCACCCGACCGCCCTGCAGCACTTGGTCGCCTTCGGCGCGCACAACGTGACCGTGGGCGCCGCCGTCGCCTCCTGGGGCACCGGCATCGACTCCCGAGGGCCGCCGTCCACATCGCCCGTCGCGGGCGCAACCGGCCCGCCTGACCGACGCTCTCGTTTTGGGCGTCTTGGTCGAAGCGTGGGCGCGACTGGTCGCCCACCCGCTCCGGGCTACCCTGCCGGAAGCCCGCACGGTGCAGGCAGAGCGGAGGACAGCACGTGAGCCCCAGCAACCCGGCGCGCGACCCCCGATACGACATCCTCTTCACGCCGGTCACGATCGGGCCCGTGACGGCACGCAACCGCTTCTTCCAGGTGCCGCACTGCAACGGCATGGGCTACCGCGACCCCACGAGCGAAGCCTTCATGCGCGGGGTCAAGGCCGAGGGCGGCTGGGCCGTCGTCTGCACCGAGGAGGCGGAGATCCACCCCACCGCCGACCTGACGCCGGCCATCGAGCTGCGGCTCTGGGACGACGACGACATCCCGGCGGTCGCCCGCATCGCCGACAAGATCCATGAGTATGACGCGCTGGCAGGGATCGAGCTCACCCACGGCGGGGCGCACAGCCCCAACCTGGCCAGCCGGATCGTGCCGATGGGCCCGACCGCGCTCCCGGTGTCCAGCGACCACCACCCGGTCAACGCCCGGGCCATGACCCTGGCCGACATCGCCGACGTGCGCGCCTGGCACCGTGCCGCGGTCCGCCGCTCGCTGCAGGCAGGCTTCGACCTGGTCTACGTGTATGCGGGACACGGCATGACCGTCCTGGAGCAGTTCCTGTCGCCGCGGCACAACCAGCGCACCGACGGCTACGGCGGGGACCTGGCCGGCCGCATGCGACTGCTGCGCGAGGTGCTCGAGGAGACCCGCGAACTGTGTGCCGGCAAGGCAGCAGTGGCCTGCCGGCTCGGCGTGGACGACCCGGAGATGGGGGTCAGCCGGGCCGAGACCGAGGAGATCGTCGGCACCTTGGCGGAGTTGCCCGATCTGTGGGACTTCGTCGCGGGCGCGTGGGAGGACGACTCCATGTCCTCCCGGTTCGGTCCGGAGGGCGGGCAGGAAAAGGCCGTCGCGGGCCTGAAGCAGCTCACGTCCAAACCGGTCGTGGGGGTGGGCCGGTTCACCTCGCCCGACGAGATGGTGCGCCAGGTCCGCAGCGGCGTCCTGGATTTCATCGGTGCCGCCCGGCCGTCGATCGCCGACCCCTTCCTGCCGAACAAGATCCGGGAGGGCCGGCTCGAGGCGATCCGCGAGTGCATCGGCTGCAACATCTGTGTCTCCGGCGACTGGACGAGCTCGCCGATCCGCTGCACCCAGAACCCGTCGATGGGCGAGGAGTGGCGGCGCGGGTGGCATCCCGAGCGGTTGCGGCCCCGCCGCATTGACGCACGGGTGCTGGTCGTCGGAGCAGGGCCGGCGGGGCTGGAGGCGGCGACCTCGCTCGGACGACGCGGCTTCGATGTCACGCTGTTGGAGTCGTCCAGGCACCTCGGTGGCCGGGTCCGCCGGGAGGCGCGGCTCCCTGGGCTGTCCGCGTGGATCAGGGTGGTCGACCATCGCGAATACCTCCTCACCACCCTGCCCAACGTCGAGCACTACTTCGAGAGCGAGCTGAGCGCCGACGAGGTGCTGGAGCACGGTTTCGACCACGTGGCCGTCGCCACCGGTGCCGTCTGGCGCGCCGACGGCGTCGGCCGGTCGCGGGCTGTTCCGCTGGACCTCCCGGCGCACGTCCCCCTGCTCACGCCCGACGACCTGATGCACGGCCGACGCCCGGCCGACCCCGGCAGCCGGGTGCTGCTCTACGACGACGACCACTACTACATGGGCGGTGCCCTGGCCGAGCTGCTCGCCCGCGAGGGCTACCAGGTGGAGCTGGTCACCCCGGCCGCAGACGTCTCCGCCTGGACTGCCAACACCATGGAGCTGACCAAGATCCGCGCCCGCATCATGGGCGCGGGCGTCCAGGTCAGCACCCGGCGGTCGCTCGCGGCCGGGCCAGCGGGCGTCGTCACCACCGGGTGCGTCTTCACCGGCGAGCTGCGGGAGCACGCTGCGGACACCCTGGTCCTGGTCACCGGCCGGGCCGCGCGCAGCCCGCTGCACACCGAACTGATCGCGCGCGAGGACCAGTGGGCGGGAGCCGGGCTGAAGACCGTGGACCTGATCGGAGACGCGCTCGCCCCGGGCATCATCGCGGCGGCGGTGTGGTCAGGACGGGAGTATGCCGAGCAGCTCCAGTCGGAGGGTCCGCGCGACGCCCTTCCCTACCGGCGGGAGGTCACCCGGCTCGCGCCGATGGACCCCCTGCCCACCCCCGCGACATCAGACAACGGATGAGGCGGGACCCCCTCGCGGCGCACGGGTCCCGCCTCGTTCGTTGTGGCGGTGGCGGTGGGATTTGAACCCACGGAGGAGTTACCCCCTCACACGCTTTCGAGGCGTGCTCCTTAGGCCGCTCGGACACGCCACCGCCGGACAGGTTACTAGAGGCGGTGGGTCGCGAAGAAATCGAGCAGCAACTGCGAGCACTCCTGCTCACGGACACCACCGATGACCTCCACCCGATGGGTGGCACGACGGTCCCGGACCACGTCCCACACCGAGCCACAGGCCCCGGCCTTCGGGTCCCAGGCGCCGAGCACGACCCGCTGGATCCGCGCCAGCACCAGCGCGCCAGCGCACATCGCACAGGGCTCCAGCGTCACAGCCAGGCTGCAACCCTCGAGGCGCCACGTGCCGAGCGCCGCAGCGGCCGAGCGTATGGCGACCACCTCGGCATGGGCGGTCGGGTCACCGTCCGCCTCGCGCCGGTTGCGACCCACCCCGATGACCTCGCCGTCCGGTGCCAGCACGACGGCGCCCACCGGCACGTCGTCCGAGGCGAGCGACTCCGCGGCGACGCCCAACGCATGGCCGATCCACTCGGCATACGGCTCAGTGGTCCCGGCGGGGCTGAAGGAGCTCACCAAGCCATGGTGCCCGAGGCACACGCCGTCATCGCCCACGTCCCCTCACTCATCAGTACCCGTTGCACCATTCAAATGTACGAGCAGATCCGGTCGCAGCTCGCCACCCTCATCGCGTCCGGGGGCCTGCCACAGGGCACGGCACGGTCGTCGCGGCCGCACCACGGTTCACTGCGGCCACGAGCAGGGCCCAGCTGGAGGAGGCGGCCCGGGAGTTCGCGTCGCGGATCCATCGTCTGGGCATCTCCTCCCCCGAAGCCGTGGCGGCGGTCCGGACCGAGCTCGAACGACTTCCCGCACGGTAGGTTGCCCCCATGCGCGTCCACGTTGCCGACCACCCGCTGATCGCCCACAAGCTCACCGCTCTGCGTGACCGGGAGACGGACTCGCCGACCTTCCGGCGGCTGGCCGACGAGCTGGTGACCCTGCTCGCCTACGAGGCGACGCGGGAGGTGCGGGTTGAACCTGTCGACATCGTCACGCCGGTCGCGCCGACCAGCGGCATCCGGCTCGCGTCCCCCAAGCCGCTGGTGGTGCCGATCCTGCGCGCGGGTCTCGGCATGCTCGACGGGATGGTGCGGCTGCTGCCCACCGCGGAGGTCGGCTTCCTCGGCATGGTCCGCAACGAGGAGACCTTGGAGGCGCACACCTACGCCAACCGGCTGCCCGAGGACCTGGACGCGCGTCAGTGCTACCTGCTCGACCCGATGCTCGCGACCGGCGGCACCCTGGCCGCGGCGATCCACTACCTCGTCGACCGTGGCGCCGACGACATCACCGCACTCTGCCTGCTGGCCGCCCCGGAGGGGATCAAGCGGGTCGAGCAGGAGCTGTCGGGCCTGAAGATCCCGGTCACGCTGGTCACCGGCGCGATCGACGAGAAGCTCAACGAACAGGGCTACATCGTGCCCGGCCTCGGTGATGCGGGCGACCGCCTCTACGGCATCGTCTGAGGCGACGCCTCGCCCGCGACGTCGAAGCGACAGCGCGTTTGCGCGTGCGAACCTTGGCGAACGTCGGCCTCAGGTGGCCGGCGGCCACGCGTCTCCCCAGGCGATTTCACGAGCCGCCCGGTAGGCCGGCCCCTGCCGCTTGGACACGATCTCCCGCGATGCCGTCCCGTCCGGCCGACACAGCTCGAGCTGCACCAACCCCTTGCGCTTCACGGGATGTCGCAGCACGCGAGCGGGCGCGGCCGGATCGCTCCCGGCGACGGACGTCCGGCGTCTTGGCGGCCCTGGCGACCACTCCGCAGGACGTCCCGGATGAGCAGGCAACACGGCGACATACGAGAACTTCTCGTCCTCGTGGCCGAGCTCGCCGCCCTTGACCCTGCGGTGCAGCGCCGAGCGGTTGATCCGCGCCGCGAAGTGGCACCAGTCGTCGGCGGCGAGGGGACAGGCCTCGTCGTGCGGACAGGGTGCGACGACCACGGATCCGCCGGCGATGAGCTGTGTCCTTGCCGCGAGGATGCGGCGGTAGCCGTCGGGGGTACCGGGCTCGAGCACCACCATGGCATCGCCACAGCCCGCAGCCGCCGACACCACCTCGGCTCGCTGCCGCGGCGACAGCTCGCTGAGGACGTAGGAGAGGGTCACGAGGTCGGCTCCCGGCACCGGCTTCGCGTCGAGCCGGGCGGTGCGCCACTGCGCCGAGCGCAGACCCTCGTGGAGGGCGCCGCTGGCAAGGGACCGGCCCAGGTCGAGCGCGTCCGCGACCTGGTCGACGACGGTCACCTGCGCGAGCTCCGGGAAGACGTCGCAGGCCGCCCAGGCCGCCGCGCCGGTGCCGCCACCCAGGTCGAGCAGCGAGCGCGGGCGCAGGTCTGGCCGGGCCAGGGCGAGTTGGCCCAGGGCGAGGCGCGCGGCGCCGAACGTCGCGGGCATCCGATAGGCGACGTATGCCGTGACGTCGGCCGGCGTCGCCAGGATCGGCTCGTGCGCGGCGCCACCGGTGCGGTAGCGCGAGATGAGCCGTTCGACGGCGGCGGTCAGGGCGACCCGGTCCACGCCCGCGGTAGCGGTGTCCAGCGCCTCGCGCAGCTCGTCGGTGAGGGTCACCGGCTTCCCTCACCGGTGAGCAGGCCGCGTTCGAGGGCACGCAGCACGGCCTTGGTCCGGTCGCGCACCCCGAGCTTGAGCAGCACCGAGGAGACGTGGTTCTTGACCGTGCCCTCGGCGAGGTGGAGGGCCTCGGCGATCTGCCGGTTGGCGAGGCCCGCTGCCACCAGGCGCAGCACCTCGGTCTCCCGCGCGGTGAGCGGCTCCACGACCTGCTCGGGAGCCGACGCCGGTCCACGGTCGGTCAGCCGTGCCAGCAGACCGGCCGTGACGGCGGGCTGGACGAGCCGGCCGCCTCGGGCCAACGTCTCGATGGCATGGACCAGCTCGTCGAGGGTGACGTCTTTCAGCAGATAGCCGCGAGCGCCCGATCTCAGGGCGTCGAGCACGGCCTCGTCGTCGTCGAACGTCGTGAGCACCAGCACGGGGGGCCGGAACTCGCGGTTCGAGAGCTCCTTCAGGGTGGCGGCTCCGTCGAGCCGCGGCATGCGCAGGTCGAGCAGCACGACGTCAGGCCGCACCCGCTGGATCGCCGCGAGCGCCTCGACCCCGTCGGCCGCCTCGGCCACGACCTCGATCCGGTCCGCAAGGTCCAACAGGCTGCGAATCCCCTGCCGCACCAACGTCTGGTCGTCGACCAGCAGCACTCGGACGGACGCCCTCCCCCCACCGCCGTGGTCGCGACCATCGGCAGTCTCGGGGCCGTCGGCGGGATCGTCATCGACCTCCCGCGCACCAGCCGTTGTCCCGTCCCCGGTCATGCCGCTGTCCTGAGCCGCGCCTCGACGCGGAACCCGTCGGCGCCGTCCCAGGAGAGCTCGCCGCCCAGCCGGCCGACCCGTTCGCGCATCCCGGTCAGTCCGTGGCCGACCGCGACCTCGGTCGCCCCGCGCCCGTCGTCCCGGGCAGAGAGCACGAGCTCGCCCCCGTTGCAGGTCAGTGTGATCCAGAGGTGCTCCGCCTCGGCGTGCCGCATCGCGTTGGTGATGAGCTCCTGGACGCAGCGCAGGACGACCTCCGCCTCGTCCTCACCGAGCTCGTCCAGGTCGCCGTGGACGTCGAGGACCACCCTGGGCGTGGGCACGGCAACGGCCAGGTCGGCCAAGGCCCTCCCCAACCGCGCCCGTGGCTCGCGGAGCCGACCGACCACCTGGCGCACGTCGCTCAGCAGGTCCTTGGCGATGACCCGCGAGCGCGCCACCGGTTCGGAGGCGGGTCCCTCGGCCAGATGGGAGGCGACCTCGAGGTTGACGGCGAGGGCGCTGAGCTGGTGCCCGACCAGGTCGTGCAGGTCACGGGAGATCCGCAGCCGCTCCTCCACCTTGCTGGTCTCCGCCAGTCTTCCCTGGGCCGCTGCCAACTCGGCGTTGGCGACACCCAGCTCCTCCCGCATCCGATGCTCGCGCAGGCTCGTCTCGACCATGACCAGCGCGAAGAGCTGGAACACGGCATACATGACGGCCACCGCGGCGCCGAAGCCTCGGTCACCGTCCTGGAGCACACTGGCCACGACGAGCACGGCCGTCTGGATCCCGATGAGCGACAGCGTCGCCCAAACCTGCAGCAGGAACGCCGCGGTCGCCACGAAGATGACCATCGGGACCGCGGAGATGCCGTAGTCCGGGGCCAGCAGGTAGGTCAGCAGCACCGCGACGAACAGTGGCGCCAACAGACCCCGGGCCGCCCGGACGCCCACACGGTCGGCGCACAGCAGCCCGAACGTCCCCAGGCCGGCGGCGTAGGCCACCCACCACCATGGCGAGACGGTCGCGGCCAGCCCTGACAGCAGGGCGACCAGACCCACGAGGACGTAGCCCAGCAGGCCGGCCCCGCTGGTCAACCGGTCCAAGGACTCGTCGGCCACCTCTGCAGCATAGGTCGCCGACGTCAACGGTCGAGGTGCCGGAAGTCATGGGTGCAGGTCGTGACTGCCGGCACCTGTCTCGGCGGCGTGCCCGCCCTAGCGTCGAGTCGACGCAGGCGCCGCCGGCGCATCGGCGAGAGCGAGGCTGGCATGGACCCTCAAGAGGCGCGCAACGTGATCGAGGCAGTGGACCTGCACAAGTCGTATGGCGAGGTGCCCGCCGTCGTGGGTATCGACCTGCAGGTCACCGCCGGCGAGGTCGTTGCCGTGCTCGGGCCCAACGGGGCCGGGAAGACGACGACCCTCGAGCTGCTGCTGGGCCTGCGATCACCCTCGGCAGGCCGCGTGACCGTCTTCGGCCTGCCGCCCCACCACGTGGCGGTCCGGGGCCGGGTCGGCGCCATGCTGCAGGACACCGCCGCGCCGGAGAGCCTGACCGTGACGGAGATGGTCGACCTGGTCGGTCACTACTACCCGCACGCCCTGCCGACCGCAGACGTCGTGGCCCGTGCCGACCTGTTGGTTCACGCGAGCAAGCGGGTCACGCAGCTGTCCGGGGGGCAGCGCCAGCGACTCTCGTTCGCGGTGGCGATCGTCGGTGATCCCGACCTGCTCTTCCTCGACGAACCCACGGCTGCGCTCGACGTGCACGCGAGACAGGCGTTCTGGGAGCAGGCCCGCGAGTTCGCCCGGCTCGGCAAGACCCTCCTGTTCTCCACCCACAACCTCGCCGAGGCCGACCTGGCGGCCGAACGCGTCATCCTCATCAACCACGGCCGAATCGTCCACGACGACACCCCTGCCCGGATCAAGTCGCTGATCCCCGGCAAGACCATCGAGCTGCTCACCGACGCCACAACCGACCAGCTCGAGACCGTCAAGGGTGTGCAGCAAGTGGCGACGCTCCACGACCGGGAGGCACCCGGCATACGCGAGTCCTCTCGTCCAGGGCTGCACCGCTTGCGTCTGCAGGTCGCCGAACCCGAGCCCGTCCTGCGCGCCGTCTTCGCGGCAGGGCACCGGGTCGAGGACCTGACCGTCACCGAGGCCAGCCTCGAGCAGGCCTTCCTGCACCTCACCGGCGACCAGGGCGACCCGGCGACCACCGCCCCACGCACGAGGAGACACTGACATGGCCGGCTTGACCACACCGCAAGCGTTTTCGCATCGGCTGAGTCCGAGTGAGCGGCCCTCCACCGGCATCCTCGGACTGCTGGCGACGCAGGTGCTGATGGAGGTCCGGCGCTACCGCCGGTTGCCGGAGTACTTCATCGGTGTGGTGGTCCTGCCGGTCATCCTCTACACGATGTTCGGGCTGCCCGAAGCGGGGAAGGTGCTCCCCCGCGGCACCGACGTCGGGGCGATGATGTTCGTGTCGTTCGGCTGCTACGGGGTCGTCAGCCAGGCGCTCTTCTCGTTCGGCGGCGAGCTCGCGGCGGAGCGCGGTAAAGGGTGGCTCCGACGCCTGCGGGCGACCCCGATGCCGATGTGGGTCTACTTCGCCGGCAAGGTCGCGCTGAACCTGGTGTTCACGGCCGTGACCCTCGTCGGCATGGCCGCGGTCGCCGTCGTCGCCGGTGGGGTGTCGTTCGACCCGCTCCGTCTGCTGGCCTGCGGCGGTCTCATCGTGACCGGGGTCCTCGCCTTCTCCACGATGGGCTCGGCGATCGCCTACTGGGTGCGCCCCCGGGCCGTGGCGACGATCGTCAACCTGGTCTTCCTGCCGTTGTCCTTCCTGTCGGGGTTCTTCTACCCGCTCGACCAGCTGCCCGGTGTCTTCACGACCATCGCGCAGGCCCTGCCGACCCACCACTTCGGGCTGCTGGCCTGGGGTCTCATGGGTCCCGCCGAGGACATGGACGCCTTCGGCAACCCGGCCACCGGCAGCACCACGCTGCACGTGGTCGTCGTGCTCGCCTGGTGGTCCGCGTGCGGACTGCTGACCGTCCTCGGTTACCGCCGGGACCTCGACCGGGAACGTTCGTAGCGCCGGCCGGCACCCGGCCCCACGGTGCTCGGTATCGTCGGGACGTTCAACGGGCTCCGCCGGACCGGTCCGGCGGGTGGGCCCGGCGCGGCGGCTGTGAGGACTCGGCAGGTGGCACACCAGACGGCAGGCGACCACCGAGGGTCCGGCGCGCCAAAACGCTCCCCCCGCGAGTCGTTCATCACGGTCTATGGCCGCAAGCCGGTCCAGGAGGTGCTGCTGGACGACGAGCTCGCCCTCGACAAGCTCGTCGTCGCCGAGAACGTCTCCCGGCCCGCCGTGAAGCACCTGCTCGAGCTGGCCAAGCGGCGCGGCGTGCCCGTCGAGTGGGCCACGCCGCAGCACGTCAAGCGGCTCGCGGGCAACGGCAAGCACGACCAGGGCATCGTGGCCGATGTGGTCGCTCCCGGGCTGCGCTCGCTGGAGGAGTTCGCCCGGCTCGCGCCCGCGACCGCCGCGGTGCTCGTGCTCGACGGGGTCACCAACCCGGCCAACGTCGGGATGATCATCCGCACCGCCACCGCCGCCGGGTTCGACGCGATCGTGCTGCCGAGCGCCGGTTCGCCCGGGGTCGGGCCCCTGGTGATCAAGGCCTCCGCCGGTATCGCCTACCGCGCCAGCATCGTGCGCTGTCGGCGCCCCGAACACGCGCTGCAGGCGCTGCGCGCGGCGGGCTACACGACATACGGCCTCGACGCCTCGGCCCGCGAGTCGATCTATGACGCACGGCTCGAGGCACGCTCGGCCTTCGTGCTCGGCAACGAGACGGACGGGTTGTCCGACGCGTGCCGCGAGCTGGTGGACGTCGACCTGGCGATCCCCATGCACGGCGGGGTGGAGTCGCTCAACGTGGCGAGCTCGGCGGCCGTGCTGGCGTTCGAGGTCGCCCGGCGCCGTCTCGCAGGCTCCACCTGACGCCCCTCGGCCGCTCGTGGGAAAGCGTCGCCACGGCGCGCCTCACCAGTCTCAACCGTCACACTGGCACGATGGTGGACGAGTTGTGGCCACGTCAGCACTGCCATGATGAGCACATTGACGCAAGGTCAGTGGGACCCCCATCCGACCAAGGAGCACCGATGTTCAACCTGAAGCGGCTGCTGCAGTTGCTCGTGGTCGCCTTCATCATCTACGCGATCTTCACCTCGCCCGACCGGGCCGGCGACATCCTGCACTCCGCGTGGGACGTCATCGCCCAGGGCTTCAAGTCGCTCGGCTCCTTCTTCGACTCGTTGCTCGGCAGGGGGTAGCCGTCGTGGCGCGTGCGGGACCGGGCGTCCCCCACGGCACGACTGGCCGCTACCTGCTCGACGGCGAGTCGATGATCATCGCCGTCCACCAGCACTGGGCCAAGGTGGCCGAACCCGTCGCGTCCACGCTGGCTGGCCTGCTCCTCGTGCTCTGGGTCAGCGTCGTCGCCCCGGCCAGCCTCGGCGTGCTCACCAACCTGCTGTGGTGGGCGTGGTTCGTGCTCGTCGCGCGGATGCTGTGGAAGGTGCTCGAGTGGCGGCACGACTGGTTCGTCGCCACCGACAAGCGGTTGCTGCTCACCTACGGCCTGGTCACTCGCAAGGTCGCGATGATGCCGCTGACCAAGGTGACCGACATGTCCTACAACCGCTCACCGATGGGGCGCCTGCTCGGCTACGGCCGGTTCGTGATGGAGAGCGCGGGGCAGGACCAGGCGCTGCGCTCGGTGGGTTGGGTGCCCGATCCCGACCACACCTACCGCGCGATCTGCGCCGAGATCTTCGGGGTCAGCGACCACGACCGGGTGCGGCACCTCGACGAGGGCGAACCGCTCGACGAGGCCGCGTATGACGTGCCCCTCCCGTCGGACCCCGGTGACGACCCGGGGTGGGCGGTGTCCTACGAGGACGCGGAGCCCTACAGCGCCGTCCACCAGGACTCCACGGGCATCCCGGCCGATGGCCTCGAGACCTTCCCCGGCGAGACGCACGCGGACGCCGACTCGCAGTCACGGGCGATCCCGACGCGTGGGCCGTCCGACGCCGGCCGCTCGGTCTACCGCAGTCCCGATCTGCGCGGCCGGGGCAAGGACGACACCGGACCGATCCCACCGTTCCGGCGCGATCCCACGCTCTGACGTCCTGGGCTCCGGCCGAGCAGCCGGATCGGGCAACGCCCGGTGCGGCGCCCCCGCGGAGCGCTCGTCGGACGGCTGTCGGCGCACGCACCTAGAGTCTGCGCATGGCACTCACGTTCCAGGTCGTCATCGACAGCCACCACCCGCACGAGCTCGCCGACTGGTGGGCCGAGACGCTCGGCTGGAGCGCCGAGCCGCAGGACGAGGCCTTCATCCGCAGCATGATCGAGCAGGGGCTGGCGAGCGAGGCCGACACGATGCGGCACCGCGGCGCGCTGGTGTGGAGGGAGGGGGCCGCGATCAACCCGCCCGAGGGCGGCCCACGAGTGCTCTTCCAGCTCACCGACGAGGACAAGGCCGGCAAGAACCGGATGCACCTCGACCTGCGCGACGTCCCCGAGGACCGCACGGAGCTGTATGCCGGGCTGGTCGCCCGCGGCGCGCGGGAGCTGTGGCGCGCTCGGCAGGGGCCGCACGAGTGGGTGACCTTCGCCGACCCGGAGGGCAACGAGTTCTGCGCCTGACCGGCGGCGGGTCCCGGCCGCCGGCCGAGCCGGCGCGGGACGGGTGGGCACTCGGCTTACGGCGTCGATTAGGGTCGTGGTGATGATCGGGGACACGAAAGGCTGCCGCGGATGACCGTCCGGGAGATCACCGTCGTCGGGCACAAGGCCCTGCACCAGCGCACCAAGCGGGTCAAAGAGGTCACCGACGAGGTCCGCGCGCTCGTGGCCGACATGTTCGAGACGATGGAGGCGGCCGACGGTGTCGGGCTCGCCGCCAACCAGGTGGGGTCGCGGCTGCGGCTGTTCGTCTACGACTGCCCCGATGAGGAGACCGGTGAGCGCCGTGTCGGGCACGTGATCAACCCGGTGCTGGAGAAGAAGGGCGCGCCGGGGGTGGCCGACCCGGAGCACGACCTCGAGGGGTGCTTGTCCGTGCCGGGCGAGTCGTTCCCGACGGCACGGCCCGACTGGGCCCGCGTCACCGGCACCGACCTCGACGGCAACCCGGTCGAGCTCGAGGGCACGGGGCTGTTCGCGCGCTGCCTGCAGCACGAGACCGACCACCTCGACGGCGTCCTCTACCTCGACCGCCTCAGCGCCCGCTACAAGCGTGAGTCCCGTGAGGCGATCAAGGACCGCGGCTGGGAGGCCGCCCGGATCACCCGGTGGGATCCCTCCGCCGGCAAGGCCGAGGACGTCTGACCCGGGCCCGCATCAGCTGGGCAGGCCCGGGACGGACAGCGGGTCGAAGCCGTAGGGCAGCTCGAGCCGGTGGGCGTCCATGAGCTCGCGGTCGGCCAGCAGCTCCCGGGTCGCGCCGTCGGCGACGATCCGCCCTTCGTCCATGAGCACCGCCCGCGAGCACAGCTGCAGCGCGTAGGGCAGGTCATGGGTCACCATCAGGACCGTCACGTCCAGACCGGTGAGTATGTCGGCCAGCTCGCGGCGGCTGGCCGGGTCCAGGTTGCTGCTGGGCTCGTCGAGCACCAGCACCTGCGGTCGCATCGCGAGCACCGTTGCCACGGCCACCCGCCGCCGCTGTCCGAACGACAGGTGGTGGGGGGGCCGGTCGACGAACTGCGCCATGCCGACCTGGTCGAGCGCCTCGAGAACCCGGGCGCGCAGCTCGTCACCGCGCAACCCGAGGTTGGCCGGGCCGAAGCCCACGTCGTCGGCGACGGTCGGCATGAAGAGCTGGTCGTCGGGGTCCTGGAAGACCAGGCCCACCCGGCGCCGGACCTCCTGCAGGTTGGCCCGCTCGACGGGCAGCCCACCGATCCGCACCGCGCCACTGCCCGTGCCCCCGGTGACCGCCCCCAGGATGCCGTTGAGGTGCAGCACGAAGGTCGTCTTGCCTGCACCGTTGGGCCCGAGCAGCGCCACCCGCTCGCCCGCCGCGATGGTGAGGTCGACGCCAAACAGCGTCTGCCGGCCGTCGGGGTAGGCGAAGGCGAGCCGCTCGGCCGCGATCGCGGGGGCCGGCTCGGTCGTGGTCTCGGACCTCGCCGGTGCGCTCCTGCCCGGGCTCATCGCGCGCCCAGCCGGAACCGGGCGACGAGGAGCACCGCGAGCGCCGCGACCGGCAGCACGGCGCAGCGGACGACCTGCGCCGCCGACGTGGAGTCCGAGGACAGCGTGGGCATCCGGCCGTCGTAGCCGCGGGCCAGCATGGCGAGGTGGACCCGCTCGCCGCGCTCGTAGCTGCGCACGAACAGCGACCCGGCACCCGCCGCGACGGCCTTGAGGTGGCCGACCCGACCGCCCGAGTATCCCCGGGACTCGCGCGCCACCCGCATCCGTTGCAGGTCGCCGCTGACCACCGAGACGTAGCGGACCATGAAGGACAGGATGGCGACGAGCACCGCTGGCAGCCGGAGCCGTTCGAGGCCGGCGAGCAGATCGCGCGGCGCGGTCGTGGCCGCCAGCACGATCGCCGCGACCACACCGAGGGTGGCCTTGGCGAGCAGCGTGCCACCGCCCAGGAGTCCCTCGCGCGACAGCGACAGGCCGAGCACCTCCACCCGTGGCCCGGTCGCGACGAACGGCATCAGCAGGGCGAAGACCACGAAGGGCAGCTCCACGACCATTCGTCGCCCGGCGAGGCCGAGCGGCACGCGGGCGACCAGGAGCGTGGCGACGAGCAGCACGGCATACGTGCCGAAGGCCCACCACGTGCCCGCCGGCGTCGCGACGGCGACCAGCACGAAGCCGAGCAGGGCGAGGACCTTGCCGTGGGCGGGCAGGCGGTGGACCGGGCTGTCGGCGAGGACCACCAGCCCGTCGGTGGCGGACGCTCTGTTCCGACTCTCACGCGCGGCCACGGTTCAGGCGTCGACGCGCGGGCGCGCCTGCGGGCGGTGCGGCGCGGGGCTCGTGGCGCGCCGGCGGACGAACGACGCGATCAGGTAGAGGACTGCGAGGACCACGCACACCCCGATGATTCCCGCGAGCCCGCCGGCGAGGGCCGAGTTGCCGATGCCGCTGACGCCGTAGTCGGCGAGCGGGCTGCCCGCGACCGCTGACTCGGTCGCGTGGGACGAGATCCCGAGCTGCTCCCCGACGAACTCCAGCCCGTCCGGGTGCGCACTGGCGAAGAAGCTGACCACGCCGGCCACGACGAGGGTGGTCAACAGGCCGATCGCGAGGGGTCGCCGCCCCGGCCGCCCCGGCACCGGGGCGTCCGCCGACACGGTCTCGGTGGGGTTGCCGTCGGCGTCCACCAGGACGAGGACGGGCCGCAGGTGCCGGGCGACGTGGACCAGGTCGGGGCGGGTCGCCACGACCGCGCCCACCACCGCGGCGGTGATCACACCCTCGCCGATCCCGATCAACACGTGCCACCCGACCATCGCGGTGGCGAGCGTGCCCAGCGGGATCGAGACCGCGCCGCCGACCGCGTAGAGCAATGTGAAGACGAGGGCGGCGACCGGCACGGACACGAAGGCGGCGAGGCCGGCGGCGGGTCCGACCAGCGAGGTGCGTTTCGGCAGCATCCGCAGCAGCGCGGTGATGAGCACGAAACCGACCAGGACCGTCGTGAGCCCCATGACCGTCACGTTGGTGCCGAGCGCCGTGAGGCCGCCGTCGGCGAAGAGCAAGCCCTGGACGAGCAGCACGACCGTCATGCAGAGCACACCGGTCCACGGCCCGACGAGGGCCGCCGCGAGCGCACCACCGAGCAGGTGGCCGCTCGTGCCCGCCCCGATGGGGAAGTTGACCATCTGGACCGCGAAGATGAACGCCGCGGTCAGGCCGGCCAGCGCCGGGCCGGACTCGCGGATCTCACGGTTGGCGCGCTGCAGGCTGAGCCCGACCACGCCGAACGCCACCGCTCCGGTGGCGATCGAGGTGGGGACGTCGAGGAATCCGTCGGGCACGTGCATGGCCGCCATCATCGTCTTGTTGCGACTGGTTGGCAACAAGAGCAGGTATGCCGTCACGACACTGCGGTGCGCGCGTCACCCGCCGCACCAGTCGCTGGCGATTCGCGCCGCATGTGACGCCCTCGCCAGCAACTCCTGGGGTCAGACCGTCGCGCCGCCGACGGCGCCGTGCGGCAGTGGCTGTCCGAGCCGACCGGCCTGGTAGTCCTCGAAGGCCTGCATCACCTCGGCCTTGGTGTTCATCACAAACGGACCGGCCCAGGCGACGGGCTCGCGGATGGGCAGCCCGCCGAGCAGGATGACCTCGAGCCCGGAGGAGTGGCGGGCCTCCTGGGTCTGAGCGGCCGAGACGCGCAACGCGCCACCGGCGCCGAGGACGGCCAGCTGGCCGGTGCCGATCGGCGTCTGCTTGGGGCCGATGAACCCGTTGCCGCCCATCACGTAGGCCAGCGCGTTGAAGTCGCGGCGCCAGGGCAGGTCGACCTGCGCACCCGGCGTGAGGGTGGCATGCACCATCGCCATGGGGGTGTGTGTGGAGCCGGGTCCGGTGTGGCCGGCGATGTCCCCCGCGATGATGCGCAGCAAGGCGCCGCCGTCGGGGGAGGAGACGAGGGCGACCTGGTCCGAGCGCAGGTCCTGGTAGCGAGGCGCGGCAAGTTTGCCCGCACGCGGGAGGTTCACCCACAGCTGCAGGCCGTGGAAGAGCCCGCCCGACACGACGAGCTGCTCGGGCGGGGCCTCGATGTGCAGGATGCCGCTGCCGGCGGTCATCCACTGGGTCGCGCCGTCGGTGATCGAGCCACCGCCACCGTGCGAGTCCTGGTGGTCCATGATCCCGTCGATCATGTAGGTCACCGTCTCGAACCCGCGGTGCGGGTGCCAGGGCGTGCCCTTCGGCTCCCCCGGTGCGTACTCGACCTCGCCCATCTCGTCCATGTGGATGAACGGGTCCAGCGCGGCCAGGTCGACACCGGCGAAGGCACGCTTGACGGGGAAGCCCTCACCCTCGAACCCCCCGGGGGCACTGGTGACCGAGATGACAGGGCGCGAGGTGGTCTCGGGCGAGAGCGCCTCGAGGCGGGGTAGGACGGTGAGGTCGGGAACGGTGACAGCCGCCATGGCGAGCTCCTCAAGTAGTTTCGATTTCAACTATCTCTCTCAACCACCCGGCCCGTCAAGCCATTCCCGGGATCCCAGGCAGGCCGCGGCGGCGTGACCGCCCCAGCCGAGCGGCAACCGGCGTGGGCGCTGGGCCGGCTCGTATGGTGTGTCCCATGCGTGCACACCAGGTGACCGATCCGTTGGCCCACCACGCCGAAGGGCCGGTCTGGTGGGAGGCGTGGGGCGGGCTGAAGTACGTCGACATGATGGCCGGGGACGTGCTGACCCTGCACCAGGGCGGCACGGTCGACCGGGTGCACGTCGGCAGGGTCGCGGCCGCGCTGCGCCCCCGCGCCGGGGGCGGCGCGGTCGTCGGCCTCGAACGGGCCCTCGGGCTCGCCGGGCGCGACGACCTGACCGACCTCGCGCCCCTGCCCGAGGTGTGGAGCGATCGCGGGATCCGCTTCAACGACGGTGGCTGCGACCCCGACGGCCGATTCTACTGCGGGTCGATGGCCTACGACCAGGCGCCAGGCGCCGGCTCGATGTTCCGCCTGGCGGCGGACGGCTCAGGGGGCTACGCGACCGAGCAGATGTGGAGCGGGGTCACGGTCTCCAACGGCTTCGCCTTCAGCCCGGACGGCTCGCTCGCCTACTACAACGACACCCCCACCCACCAGGTCAGCGTGATGGACTACGACCGGGAGGGCGGGCTGGGTCCGCGCCGGCCACTCGTGACCGTCGACCTGCCGGACATCTCGGGGCCGGACGGGCTCTGCGTCGATGCGGAGGGCTACGTGTGGACCGCGATCTACGGCGGATCGGTCGTGCACCGCTACTCCCCGGACGGGCGACTCGACGGCGTGGTGGAGCTTCCGGTGCGGCAGGTGACCGCCTGCACCTTCGGCGGACCGGACCTCGACGAGCTCTTCATCACGACCTCGCGTGAGAACCTGCCCGTCGATGAGCAGCCGCAAGCGGGCTCGGTCTTCTCGGTCAAGCCCGGCGTGACGGGCCAGCGCACGATCGCGTTCGCCGGCTGACACCCCGCCCCGCCCCGCCCCATCCGGCGGGTCAGACGTCCGGGCCCTCGGCTCGCCGCTTCTCCACCTCCGACATGGCGTCGCGCAGTCCCGACAGCCACTCGTCCGTGTGCTTGCCGACCAGGCGGACGCACCATGCCAGGGCGTCCGAGCGCGAGCGTGCCACCCCCGCGTCGACCAGGGTGTCGAGGACCTGCCGCTCGCTCTGTCGCAGGCGGGTCATCGACGGCACCGCCAGATGGGTGAACAGACGGCCGGTCTCGCCGATCCGGGCGCCCCAGGACACGGTGCGGCCGTAGCGGTCCTGTGCCTCGTCGGCGATCCTCATCCGCTGGGCTCGGGTGTCCTCGCGCCACCGGGTGATCCGTCCGTCGGCCGCGGACGTCCCGCCCTCGACCCGCGGCAGCTCGCCCACGACCGTGATCTCGTCGCGGTCCACCGTGATCGTCGGCTCGCCGGTGAACCAGTCGTCGGGCAGCCGCCCGGCGAACCAGTCTCCGGCGTCCGACGCATCCGGCAGCCGCCGGCTCTCGCTCTGTCGTCGCATGACCTGCACCTCTCATGATTACTTTGTTACCAAGTAATCATGCGTCGCGTCGTCCCGCACCGCAAGGGGGTTTGACGTGTTGCCGGGCACGGGGTCGCGTCACCTCCGCGGCGCCCACGGCGACGTCACGGCATACAGGTGCTCCGGATCAGGGGCGCTAGGCCATGTCCTCGAGTTGTCGACCCTTGGTCTCCTGGACGAACTTCAGGACGAAGCCCAGGGACAACAGCGCGAAGACGGTGTAGAAGCCGTAGGCGAAGCCGAGCCCGATGTCGGCCATCTTGGGGAAGCTCGTGGAGATGGCGAAGTTGGCGATCCACTGCGCGCCCGCCGCGACGCCGAGTGCGGTCGCGCGGATCCTGTTGTTGAACATCTCGCCGAGGAGCACCCAGACCACCGGGCCCCAGGAGACGCCGAAGAACACGACGAACAGGTTGGCGGCGATGAGTGCCGTCATCCCTCCCCCGCTGCTCAGCACCGGCTCCATGTGTCCGTCGGCGTTCAGCTTGGTCGGTGCGGTCGCGAAGACGATGGCCAGCGTGCCCAGGGTGACGAACATGCCCGAGGAGCCGATCACCAGCAGCAGCTTGCGGCCGATCCGGTCGACCAGGGCGATGGCCACCAGGGTCACGACGATGTTGGTGACCGAGGTGATGACGGTCTGCTTGAGCGCGTCGGCCTCGGTGAACCCGACCTGCTGCCACAGCGCCGAGGAGTAGTAGAAGATCACGTTGATGCCGACGAACTGCTGGAACACCGACAGTGCGATCCCGACCCAGACGATCGGCAGCAGCCCGCTGCCCTTCTTGCGGATGTCGGAGAAGGACGAACGGCGGTCGATCTCGATGGTGCGGCGGATCTCGTCGATGCGGGCTCCGACGCCGGTGCGCATCACCTGGCGCAGCACCGCACGTGCCTTCTCGGTCTGGCCCTTGGCCATCAGGTGGCGCGGCGACTCGGGGATGGTCAGCGCCATCGCGCCGTAGAGGACGGCCGGCACCACGCCCACGAGGAACATCCAGCGCCAGGCGTCCATCCCCCACCACAGCTGCTCGCTCGCGCCCCCAGCGATGTGGGCCCAGAGCGCATCGGACAGGAGCGCGACGAAGATGCCGGTCACGATCGCGAGCTGCTGCAGCGACCCCATCCGCCCGCGCAGCACCGCGGGCGACGTCTCGGCGATGTAGGCGGGCGCGATCACCGAGGCCGCGCCGACGCCGAGTCCACCGATGATCCGCCAGAAGGTCAGGTCCCAGGCGGAGAAGGCGAACGCCGACCCGATGGCGCAGACGAAGAACATCGCGGCGGCGATGACCATGACCTTGATCCGGCCGATCCGGTCGGCGAGCCGCCCGGCGAGGTAGGCACCCACCGCGCAGCCGAGCAGGGCCGACGCCACGACGAACCCCTTCGGCCCGGGCGCGAGATCGAACTCGTCACCGACGGCGTTCACCGCACCGTTGATGACCGCGGTGTCGAAGCCGAAGAGGAAACCACCGAGCGCCGCGACCGCGGCCAGCATCACCACCCGACCCAGGACGTAGTCCTCCTGGACCTCCGCATCCTCAACCGTCATGACCGACCTCCGTGCCCTCGAGCGTGCGGACCCCGAGCGCCGAGCGGCGACGGGCAGTCGTTGTCTACCACGGCCCACCTGCCCCGGTGCGGATGACGATCCGCAGTCTCGCCCACCGGCACGGCCACATCCGGGACGGCGCCGCGGGCGGCATACTCCCCCAGCCTGTGGTCCGTCCCGAGGTGACGATCTTCGGGCTGACCGACGCCCAGCGCCGCTTCGTGCCGACCCACGGCAGGTCGACGACGAACGCGGGATCAGCTGCGGCGCGGGCGGCGGGGATGGCGCACCCGGGCCGCTGCCCGGGCCAGGCGCGTGCGGACGGCTCGAGCCGCGGGGCGGGGCGAGAGTCGCCGGAGCAGGTGGGCCACCAGCCGGTGGACGCGGTGGGCGGGGCGTCGGTGCTCGTCGTGCCCGATCGCCCACACCTGGTAGGCCATCGGCACGAGCAGGGCGAGGCCCAATCCGCGCAGCAGCCAAGACCGCCCGGGGATGGAGGAGCCGATCAGGACACCTGCCCCGAGCGCCGTCAGGCAAATCCCCGCCAACCGGAGACGCAGCCTACGGACCAGACCCCCAACCATCAGAGCGAAGGACTCATCGATGTGCAGCTGCCGCTCGAGGGCGTCCAACTGTCGCTGTTCGTCGTTGGAGAGTGGCAATCCTGCGCCTCCCTTCCACGAAGAGGTGTCCGCTCTGCCGGGGCCGCGCGGGAGAGCAGGTGACTCATGCGTCATACCCATGATCCTCCAGCGCTAACCGAACGGCGGGCCGAGAACTCCGGATTCGGCGTTTGGCCGCACCCCGGCGCGGGTACCGACCAAGGGGACAACCTGGAGGAGGGTGTCATGGCGAACGAGGCCCCCGAGAAGAACGTGATCGCCGTGCTGGTTCAGGACCACGACCGGATCCGGTCGCTGTTCGGGGAGGTCCAGGCAGCGCGGTATGCCGATCGCCGCCAGGAGGTCGCCCACGAGCTCTCCGCCCTGCTGGTCCAGCACTCCACCGCCGAGGAGATGTTCCTCTATCCCGAGGTCCGCGAGTCGATCGCTGACGGGCCCTCGCGGGCAGACCGGGGGCTGCAGGAACACAAGGATCTCGAGCGCCGGCTCAAGAAGTGGGGACGCGGGGGCGACGACGAGGAGTTCATGGCCGCCTTCCACGACGTGCGCGCGGCCGTCCTCCAGCACGTCGAGGAGGAGGAGCAGGAGCTCTTCCCTGCGCTCGAGGCGCAGATTCCGGTGGAACGACTGCACGAGCTCGCGCTCCGGATCGAGCAGAGCGAACGGATCGGTCCGACCCGACCGCACCCGTCGGCGCCCCACCGCCCCCCGGTCAACAAGCTCCTCGCCCCGGGGATGGGCATCGTCGACCACCTGCGCGACCGGCTCGCCGGCCGTCGCGGTCACTGAGCCGCCCAGCCGCGCCAGTCGGCGCGCCGACTCACGCCGGGATCAGGCAGACCTTGCCGGCAGCACCCGCGGCCGCGACGGCATACGCCTCGTCCGCTCGCTCGAGCGGGAAACGGTGGGTGACGATGCGCTCGGGCCGCAGCCGCCAGCGCACGAGGTCCTCGAGCAGCTGCGCCATGTGCCCCAGGGACGTCACCCAGGACCCGTGCACGGCGAGCTGCGGGTGGATCAGCACGGGCGACACGTCGATCTCGAGCCGGCCCCCCTCCCCGACGAACGCGCACCGCCCCCAGGTGCGGGTCGCCGCCAGGGCGGTGGCCCGGCCCGCGGCGCTGCCGGACGCATCGAGGGTCGCCGAGCACCCGCGGCCCCCGGTCAGGTCGAGGACCGCATCGACCGTTCCCTCGTCGGCGGGCAGCGCACGGTCGACCAGCCCGAGGTCGAGGGCGAGCCGGCGTCGCTCGGCTGACGGGTCGGTGCCGATGACCGGGGACGCGCCCATCGCCCGGCCCATCATGGCGGCCGCGAGGCCCACCGGACCCAACCCGGTCACCAACAGCTGGTCGCGGCCGGAGACGTCCAGTCGCAACAACGCCTCGTATGCCGTCCCGAAACCGCAGGAGACCAAGGCACCGTCGACGAGCGAGAGCGCGTCAGGCAAGGGCAGGCAGCTGCGCTCCTCCGCGAGCAGGAACTGCGCGTGTCCGCCGTCGCGTTGCCAGCCGTAGGCGGCTCGGGAGGGATCGGTGCAGCCGATCTCGTAGCCGTGCCGGCACTCGTCGCACCGGCCGCAGCCGACGATGTGGTAGACGGCGACCCGGTCTCCCACGGCGAGCCGACGGACACCCGGCCCGAGCGCAGCCACCTCCCCGGCCGGCTCGTGACCGGCGATGACGCCCTGGTAGGCCTCAGGTCCCCGGCCGAGGTGCTCGCGGTAGATCGAGCGGATGTCACTGCCGCAGATCGAGGAGGCGCCCACGCGCAGCAGCACCTGCCCCTGACCCGGCACCGGCACCGGCACCCGCACGTGGGACACGGTGCTGGCGCCCGGTAGACGGACCGCGTCCATCGTCGTCACGAGGAACTCAAGAGCCCCAGGCCTCGAGGGTCGCCCGCGCGCCGACGGAGTGCAGCGACTCGAGGGCCTTGGTGTAGGTCGCGACGAAGCGGGGTTGGTCGGCCAGGTCGCCGAAGAGGCTGCGTTCCTGCAGGAAGGAGAGCGGCTCCTCCTGCTGTCGGCGGGCTCGCTCCACCAGGCGGTCGCGCAGCCGGTCGACGACCTCGATGGGCCGGCCCTGTTCGTCCACGCCCTCGGCATACCGGGCCCAGGCGGCCACCACGAGCGCCGACCTCTCGATGGGGCCACCGGCCGCCAGCTGGTTGCGGATCACCGGCACCAACCACTTGGGGATCCGGTCCGAGCTCTCGGCACACAGGCGGGCCAGGGTGTCCTGGACCTCCGGGTTGGCGAACCGCTCGATGAGCTGGTGCTCGTAGTGGTCCAGGTCCACCCCCGGCACCGGCTGCAGCGTCGGCTGCCCCTCGTGCCTCATGTAGCCGAGCAGGAAGTCGGTGAACAGCTCGTCCTGGCAGACCTCGTGCACGAAGCGGTAACCGGCGAGGTAGCCGAGGTAGCACAGTGCCTGGTGGCTGGCGTTGAGCAGGCGCAGCTTCATCAACTCGTAGGGCGTGACGTCGTCGACGACCTGCACACCGACGTCCTCGTAGGCGGGGCGGCCCTGCGGAAAGTGGTCTTCGAGAGCCCACTGGGTGAACGGCTCGGTCACGACCGGCCATGCGTCCTCGATGCCGAACTCCTCGGTCACCCGTTGCCGGTCCTCCTCGGTGGTGACAGGGGTGATCCGGTCGACCATGGAGTTGGGGAAGGCGACCTGAGCCTCGATCCAGTCGGCGAGCTCCGGATCCTTCAGCCGCGCGAACGCCGTGATCATCCGGTGCGCCACGTCACCGTTGCCCTCGATGTTGTCGCACGACATCACGGTGAACGCCGGTGTCCCGCTTGCCCGTCGACGTGCCAGGGCCTCGGTGATGAACCCGAAGACCGAGCGGGGGACCGCGTCCGGCTGCAGGTCTGCCTGCAGGGTCGGGTCGTCCGGGTCGAACTCCCCGGTCGACGGGTGGAAGTGGTAGCCGCCCTCGGTGATGGTGAGCGAGACGATCCGGGTGGTCGCCGCCGTGAGGACCGTCAGCACCGACTCGGCGTCGTCCGGCGCGTAGAGGTAGCCGGTGATCGACCCGATGACGCGGGCATCGAGCGAACCGTCCGGGTGCTTGACGACCAGGGTGTAGAGGCCGTCCTGTCCCTGCAGCGCGTCGGCCATCCGTCGATCGCCGGGGAGGGTGCCGACACCGCAGATGCCCCAGTCGGTGGCCTCTCCCCGCTCGAGCAGCCGGTCGAGGTACATCGCCTGGTGTGCGCGATGGAATCCTCCGACCCCGAAGTGGACGATCCCGGTGGTCACCTGGCTCCGGTCGTATGCCGGGACCGCCACCTTGCTGCCGAGCGTCGCCAGCGCCTCTGTGCCCAGTCGCGTCACCGTCGTGCCCCCGTCCTACTTGACCGCGCCGAGTGAGAGCCCCTGCACCAGCTTGTCCTGGGCGCCGAACCCCGCGGCCAGCACAGGGAGGGAGACCACGATCGAGGCGGCACACACCTTGGCGAGGAAGAGGCCCTGGCTGGTGACGAAGCCGGTGAGGAAGACCGGTGCCGTCTCTGCCCGGGTGCCGGTGAGCACGCGGGCGAACAGCAGCTCGTTCCAACTGAAGATGAAGCAGATCAAGGCAGCGGCGGCGAGTCCCGGAGTGATGACCGGAGCAACGACCGATCGCAGCGTTCGAGCCAGTCCGGCGCCGTCGATCTGGGCCGCCTCGAGCATCTCGATCGGGACCTCGATCAAGAAGGATCGCAGCATCCAGACGGCGATCGGCAGGTTCATCGTGGTGTAGACGATGATCAGCAGCCAGATGTTGTCGAGGAAGGAGACGCTCTGGGCGAACAGGTAGATGGGCAGCAGCGCGGCCACCATCGGGAGCATCTTGGTCGAGAGGAAGAAGAACATCACGTCGCTCCACCTCTTCACGGGGCGAATCGAGAGCGCGTAGGCGGCCGGGAAGGCCAGCAGCAGCACGATGATCGTCGAGATGACGCTGGCGGTGAGCGAGTTCAGCAGCGGAGGCCAGGGTCCCGAGCTGAAGAACTCGCGATATCCCTGCAGGGTGAGTGGTGCGGCGATCGACGGCGGGTTGGTCGCGGCGTTCTCCTCGCTGTGGAAGGAGGTCAGCAGCATCCACAGGATCGGCAGCACGAAGAGGATGCCCACGATCCACGCGATGATGCCGAAGAACGCGCGGCTGCGCCGTCCGCCCAGACCGGGTGGCCCCTCCTGGCGCAGCCCGGTCGACCCTTGGCGTGACCTGGCCGGTTGCTTGGCGGTGACGGTCATCGCGGTTCCTCTTTCAACAGCGTCGACACGGTGCGCAGGGCGAATGTGGCGATCAGGATGGTGCCGACGACGACGATGACGCCCTCGGCGGAGGCCCGGCCGTAGTCGTGTGCCAGGTAGAAGTTCTGGTAGATGTCGTAGGGGAGGTTTGCCGTGCCCAGGCCACCGGAGGTGATGGTGAAGACGTGGTCGAAGTTCTGCACGATGTAGACCGCGCCGAGGAGGACGCTCAGCTCGAGGTAGCGACGCAGGTGCGGCAGGGTCATCATCCGGAAGATCTGCCAGGCGCTGGCCCCGTCGATGCGGGCCGCCTCGACGACGTCCAACGGGCGGCTCTGCAGACCGGCCAGGATGATCAGCATCATGAACGGTGTCCACTGCCAGATCAGGGCGGCGATGATCGCACCCAGTGGGAACGAGCTGATCCAGTCCGGTTGTGGAGCGTTGTCCCCGAACAGCCAGGTGAGCACACCGTTCAACAGGCCATAGTCAGGGTTGTAGAGGGCGTGCTTCCAGACCAGCGCGGCAGCCACCGGGACGATGAGGAAGGGCGCGATCATGAACGTGCGCACCACTCCTCGCCCGAGGAACTTACGGTCCAGCAGCAGCGCGATCAACAGGCCCAACACGAGACTGATGAGGACGACCGCCACCGTGAGCAGGATGGTGACGAGGATCGCTTGACGGGTCGTCACGTCGGTCAGCACCCGGCGGTAGTTCTCGATCCCACCGAAACCCCGGTCCTCGGGGTAGTAGGCGTTCCAGTTCATGAAGGAGATCACCAGGGTTGCCACCATGGGTAGCTGGGTGACGATGATCATGAACACCAGCGCGGGCATCAGTGGCGCCCGACGGGCCCAACCTCCGGCCCGTCGCTTCAGGGACCGGTCTGCGCGCGAAGGTGGCTTGTCACGGCGATCTGCCGAAGCGCTCGGGGCGGCAACACTCATGGGCTACTTCTCCTCCCGAGTTCGATACGTCTCGGCGACGTCGTCCGCGAGTGCCTGTCCACGGCGCAACGCCTCCGACACCGACATCTGCCCGGCAATGGCAGAGCTGACGTACTGAGAGACCTGAGTGCCCAACGCCGGGAACTCGGGGATGTCCACGAACTGGATGCCGGGCGCCGGCCGTGGCTGAACGCCGGGATCGTTCGGGCGTGCGCCCCTGATCGCCTTCACGGTCGGGTTGGCGAAGGCACTGGCGACCTTGAGGTAGTTCTTGTTCTTGTAGGTGGACTCACGCTTGCCGGCAGGCACCGAGGACCACCCGACCTCCTTGCCGACCAGCCGTTCATATTCCTTGCTCGACGCCCACGAGATAAACTTCCAGGAGGCATCCTTGTGGGTGCTCGCCTCCTGGATCGCCCACGCCCAGGAGTAGAGCCACCCGGAGCTCTTGGTCTTCACGACCGGGGCCGGCGCGTAGCCGATCTTGCCCCGCACCGGTGAGGTCTTGGCCTCCAGCGAGCCAGCGGCGGAGGTGGCGTCGTACCACATGGCCACGTGGCCCTGGATGAGGTCGTTGAGGCACTCGGTGAATCCTGCCTGCGCCGCGCCGCGCTCACCGTGCTTGCGCACCAGGTCCACGTAGAACTTCGTCGCCTTGGTGAATCCCGGTCCGTCGACCTTGGCCTGCCAGTCCTTGCTGAACCACGTCCCACCAAAGGTGTTCACCACGGTGGTCAACGGGGCGAAGATCTGTCCCCACCCCGGTTGCCCCCGCAGACAGATACCGGCCATGCCGGGCTTCGCCTTGTCGACCTTGGCGGCGATGTCTGCGACCTGCTGCCAGGTCGGATGCGCCGGCATCGTGACGCCCTTGGACTTGAGGATGTCCTTGCGGTACATCAGGAACGACGACTCGCCGTAGAACGGCTCACCGTAGACCTTTCCGTCCGCGCTGAGAGCCTGCCGCAGAGCCGGGAAGATGTCCTTTTGGTCGAACGCCTTGTCCTTCGCCAGATAGCCGTCCATCGGGGCCATCCACCCGGCCTTGGCGTAGATGGGGATCTCGAAGTTGCTCAGTGTCGCCACGTCATACAGGCCCGCCTGGCTGGAGAACTCCTGGCTGATCTTGTCGCGGACGTCGTTCTCCGGCAGCACGGTGAAGTTGACCTGGATTCCGGTCTTCTTCGTGAAGTACTTCGGCGTCAGCTTCTGCAGGTCGATCATCTGCGGGTTGTTGACCATGAGCACATTGATGCTGCCCTGCCCTCCCGCACTCGCTCCGCCACCCCACCCGGCGCAGGCGCTCAGGCCGGCGACGCATCCCACGGCAGTCGCGATGACCAAGGCAGTCCGCAAGCGTCCTCGCACGGTGCACTCCTCGATCGCGTGGCCCTTGCCCTGATGAGCACCGGCCTGCTCATCAGCAGTGAACCGATCCGGGGCAAGGGGTGTCAAGAGGTGTGCAACAATTAGCGTTCGGCCGCTCATATGGGCGCAAACCCGGGAACCCGGCCGACGGCGACTCCGAGGAGGACCTGCCGTGGCAGCACGCACCAGAGCACCTGCGGAGCTCGTCCTGATGGCCACGGCCGCGCGCCGGCACTTCATCGACGGACGCTCCAAGATCGAGATCGCCGAGGAGCTGGGCGTCAGTCGGTTCAAGGTGGCGCGGCTGCTCGAGACGGCGCGCGCCACCGGCGTCGTCCGCATCGAGATCTCGGTCCAGGACGACATCGACGTCGACCTGTCGGACCGGCTGCGCGACCGGTTCGGGCTGACCCATGCGATCGTCGTCGACACCGTGGAGGAGGACCCGGCCGTGCTCAGGCGCCGCCTCGGGCAGGTGGCCGCGGAACTCGCGACCGAGATCGTCACGGAGGCCGACGTCCTCGGCCTGTCCTGGGCGCGCTCGGTGCACGCCATGACGAGGGAGTTGAGCCGCCTGCCCCATGTGCCCGCCGTTCAGCTGACGGGAACCCTGTCCCGCGCCGACATGGACGAGAGCCCGGTGGATCTGGTCCGAGACGTCGCCCGCATCGCCCGCGGACCGGCATACGTCTTCTATGCACCGATGGTCATGCCGGACGCCGCGAGCGCCCGGGCCCTGCTCCGACAGCGCGAGCTGGTCACGACCTTCGCCCAGTTCTCCTCTGTCACGAAGGCTTTCGTCGGGATCGGCCACTGGTCCGCAGGCGCATCGACCCTCTACGAAGCGATGACGGACAAGGAGCGCGGCCAACTCGCCCGCAGGGGCGTGGTCGGCGAGATCTCCGGAATCTTCATCACCGCCAAGGGCAAAGCGGTGCACGGCCCGATCAGCAAGCGCATCGTCGCCATCGACGACACGAGCATGCGGTCGATCCCCGAGGTGGTCGCGATCCCCTACGGGCTGGCCAAGGAGCCTGCGGTGCGGGCGGCACTCCTCAGCGGGCTGGTCGACAGTGTGGTCACCGACTCTTCGCTGGCGCGGGCCCTCCTCGACTCTTGAGGTGTCGGCTCTCGGTTGCCTGCCGGTGGCGCCTGCGCCGGAGAGTCAGTCGGCGACCGACGCCGGCTCCCGGCTGGTCGCGAAACTGCCGTAGCGATCCATCCGCTGCCACCGCAACCGGACGCCCGCAAGCGCCGTCACCACCGACTGGATGACCACGAGGTACATCAGCTGTCGGTAGACGAACTGCTGCAGCGGCATGCTCCACAGCGCTCCGGCCCGCTCGCGATCCAGCCGGAACGCGATCCATCCCATGAACATCTGGACCGACAGGAACGCCAGCCAGACGCTCATGATCCGGGAGGGGTCGAGGAAGACGAGCCCGTAGAGCGCGAACACGTCGACGACCGGGGCGAACAGGGGCAGCAACACCTGGAACAGCAGCAGGTAACCCAGACCGCGCCGGCCGAACCGCCCGCCGGCACCGCGCTGGAACACCGTGCCGCGGTGCCGCCACATGGCCTGGAGGGTGCCGTAGCACCAGCGGTAGCGCTGGCGCCACAGGGCACCGAGGGTGGCCGGCGCCTCCGTCCAGGCCCGGGCCTGCTCCTCATAGACCACCCGCCACCCGTCGCTCGCCAGCGACATGGTGAGGTCGGTGTCCTCCGCCAGGGTGAGCCGGCCCACGCCGCCCACGCGGTCGAGCGCGGACCGGCGAAACGCGCCGACTGCCCCGGGCACCGTGGGCATGCACCGTGCGAGGTCGAACAGCCGCCGATCGAGGTTGAATCCGACGACGTACTCGATGTGCTGCCACAGCCCGAGCAGCCCATCGCGGTTGGCCACCTTGGCGTTGCCCGAGACCGCGCCGACGAGCGGATCGCTGAACGGCTGGACCAGCATGCGGACCGTCTCCGGCTCCACCACCGTGTCACCGTCGACCATCACCACGTAGTCGTAGCGCGCCAGCGAGATGCCGGTGTTGAGGGCAGCAGCCTTGCCGCGATTGGGCGTGCTGACCAGGACCATCTCGGGCAGGTCCAGCGACTCCACCACCTGGGCGGTGTCATCGCTCGAACCGTCGTCGACCACGATCACCTCGACCGGGTGGTCGGAGTCGAGCAGAGAGCGGACCGTCGCCTCGATGCCGAGTTCCTCGTTGTATGCCGGGACCACCACCGACACGGGGCCGGTCATCTCGGGGCCCCAGCCGCGCTTGCGCACCCGACGGTGGCGACGAGCGGCGACGACGAGGATGACGGCACGGAGCACGGTCAGGAAGGCAGCGGCATACAGCAGGAAGGTCAACGCAAGGAGCACGACGTGACTCGCCTTCAGGGCCACGATCAACGCCGTGCCGGCGGCCTTGTCGCTCCACGTGCCCGGGCGCATGGGATCGCCCGTCCCGACCGCGTCACTGACCGTCGTCACCCGCCAACCCTTGTCCTGCAGGACGGGGATCAGCCGGTCGAGCGCGGCGACGGTGTCGGCCCGCGACCCACCGCCGTCGTGCATCAGCAGCACCTGGCCCTGCGAACCGTGGGGGGTGCTGTGCCGGAGGATCTGCTGGATGTCACCCCGTTGCCAGTCCTGACTGTCACGGGTCGTGAGCACGGTCAGGTAGCCGTGCTCCCCGGCTTGTCGCACCACGTTCCACGCGGCGTCGTCGAGCGCGTTGTTCTCCGACGAGAAGGGCGGACGGAACAGCGAGGTGCTCTGGCCGGTGGCCCCGACGATGGCGAGCTGGCTCTCCCGCACCTCCATCCGCCGCTGCCAGTCAGGCACTGCGGCCAGGTCCGCGTGGGTGAAGCTGTGCACGCCGATCTCGTGGCCGTCGGCCACGATCTCCCGCGCCACCTCGGGGTGCGCGGCGACCTCGTTGCCGAGCAGGAAGAACGTGGCCTTCACATGGTGACGATCGAGGACCTGGAGGATCTTGGGGGTCCACTTCGGGTCGGGCCCGTCGTCGAAGGTCAGCGCGATCGTCTTGGGACGCGGCTCGGCGGTGCGGTGGCCAGGACCGGCCCCGCCGTTGATGATCGGCCCGCCGTGGCTGACCTCGCGGGGCACCATGGCACTGGCACCGGGAGGGGGACCGGTGTAGTCGCTGTTGCCGTAGAGGTGATGGGTGTAGCCCTCCACACCGAGCGCCAGCGCGAGCGCAGACAGCACCACGGCCAGCACGACCCAGTGCGCGCGCGGTGGGGTGCTTGCCGTGGTGTCTCGAGGTTTCCGGAGCAACGGCACCGGTCAGGGCCGTCCCGTCGGGACCTCGTGCGCGGGAGAGCCCGACGGCTCCGGCGTGCGGGTCTGGCCGGGGGCGCTGTCGCTGTTACCGCGCGACGCCCCGGGCACGTCACTCGGCGGACCCGGCACGGTGCTCGCCGGTGTCGGCGCGGAGGTCGGTGCCACCGCAGGAGACGAGGGACTTGCCGTGGTGCTGGCGGGGCTCGGGACGTCGACGAAGCTGGTGGCAGGAGCCGCCGCCGGCAGACTGCCGTCGGTGGTCTCGGCCTCATCCCTCACCTGTCGGCCCGCGTGCTGCACGATGACCGGCCGGGCAGTGGCACCGGCCAGGTCGGCTACCCGGACCGAGCCCGCGTGGTCGTCACCGCGCGACTCGGGCCTGTCGTGGTCCCGGATACCGATCGCTGCGGCGGCCTCCGCCGGGAGGTGCGCTGCCTGCGCCTCGCGCTGCTGGGAGGGGAGGGACAGCCGATCCACGGGAGGGCCGTCGAGCACGGAGAAGCCGAGGGTGGCCGCGAAAGCGAGGGCGGGCAGCGTCGCCAGCACTCCCAGGCCAGCGACCCGGCGATGGCGCTGTCCGGTCTGGTCGACGAACACGGGGCCCGCATGCCGACTGTGGGCGACAGGCCTCCCGGGACGAGAGGGCTCGAGCGGTTGAGGACACATCGTCGCGAGAACATACCGGACAGAGCGGGCGATTTCAGCCCCACCCACGCGTCGGGCCGTGAGCGTTCGCGTGTCCGAGCACGGCCGCCAGCACGGCGGTGACGTTGCTCACGTATCCCGTCGACGGCGGTGGCTCCTGCCACCGTGAAGCTCAGGAAGACTCGGCGATCCGCTTGATCGCCGCGAGCGTCCGGGGGATCCCGTCCTGCGCCTGCCGGGTGCGGTCCTCGATCTCGGTGGCCGCCCGGTCGCCGTACTTCTCGCCGAACATGGTGATCCCGTCCGGCAGGAAGTCCCAGCGCTCGGTCAGCCGTGTCGCCGCGCCGTCGGGCGCGAACGTGAAGCCCCACCGGGCGTACCTGCCGCCCACCAGCCAGGCGAACTCCCGCGCCCGGTCTGCGACCTCGATCCGCGATCGTGTCTCCCAGGTGCGGTCGGGCAGCTCGTTGTGGCCGGTGAACCACGCGCCGACCTGGCCCGCCTGGTCCGGGTCGTCCCACCAGCACGCCGTACAGACCGGGCTCCACTCGCCCGTGCGGGTGATGTCGCTGACCAGGTCGTAGAGCGCCTCCGGGGTGGCCTCGACGACGATCGACTGTTCGTGGGTGCGCACGGGGGTCTGGGTCATCGATCGCTCATTTCTGTTGTCGACGGCTGCCGGCGTGCCAGTCCTCTTGCTGACCGATGGCGTCGGCCGGCACCCCGAACCCCACCAGTTGCGGCCGCTCTCGAAGGCTGCGCTTCAGCTCGCTGAAGCCGGGGAACCGAGCCAGGGCCACCACGTGGTCCCACAGCTCGCCGGCTGTGCCCTGGTCGGGGAGCCGGCTGATCACCGGGCCGAAGAACGCGACCCCGTCCGGGGGCTCGAAGTGGATGATCGGCGTGCCGACATCCTTGCCGGTCAGCATGAGCGCTTCCTCACCGTCGGCGCGGATCTCCGCGTCCCAGGACTCATCGTCCAGGGCGTCGGCCAGACCGAGGGGCAGACCCGCGTCACGCAGGATCGGTTCGACGAACTCCCGGGTGCCGCGGCGCTCCCGGTGCTCCTGGTCGTCGACCAGGTCACCGGCCGGGGGCGTGTCGAAGATGTGCGCCCCGAAGGCGGCCTGCAGTGGGTCGAGCGCCTGCGGGCCGTGTTCGGCGCGCGCACGCGCGGCCACCCGCAGCAGCCGGAGGCCGGCGGTGTGCCCGGCTTCGTACTCCGGCGGGAAGTGCGCGTCGTAGTCGATGTGGGAGTTGATCAGACGCAGCGAGATGAACCGCCACTCCACGGCGAGATCGCGCTCGGTCTGCACCATCCGGATCCACTTGCTGGTCAGCCAGCAGAACGGGCACACCGGGTCGAAGTAGAAGCGGATGTCAGCGGAACTCATGAGCCAACCGTAGTCCGCGTGACGAACCGTTTATCCGCCCGCCCGTCAGGCCGCGACGCCACCCAGCTGGGCCCCGAGGTCCACGAGAGAGGTGGCCTCGATGTCGGGGGCCGCGAAATACGCTGGGTAGCGGGCATCCGTGCGGTTGATCCACGCCGTGGCGAGGCCGGCCTTGTGGGCACCGTCGATGTCCCACGGATGCACGGCGACGAGCATCGCATCGGACGCCTCACAGCCACACGCCTCCAAGGCGAAGGAGTAGGCAGCCTCGGCCGGCTTCCACAAGGGCGCCTGTTCCACGGACAGCAGGCGGTCGAAGTAGCCGCCGAGGTCGTTGCGGTCGAACAGTCCTTGAGCAACGGCTGTGGATCCGTTGCTGAGCGTCACGAGGCTGATGCCCAGACTGTGCAGGTTATGGACGCCCTCGACGACGTCAGGATGCACCGGAAGCTTGGAGAACTCAGACATGATGCGCTCGACGGCAGCGTCGACGTCGCCGACCTGGCCAGCGAGACGGCCGCGCAGTGCTTCGGCGCCCAGCTCTGCGAAGGAGGGGTTGGCGCCGGTGGCAGTGAGAGCAAATCCGTCCCGGAGCAATGAGGCGAACCACGTCGCTGCCAGATGCGGTGGAGCGCCCACTTCGGTGAAGCGCTGCGCAAGAGGCGACAGATCGGAGAGGGTCTCGTTGACGTCGAACAGCAGGACCCGTGGCTGCTGGCGCCCGTCCGCCTGGTCGTGCTCGTCGTGCCCTTGGGAGTCGGTATGTGCTGTGATGGCGAGCTCCTGTCCGGTCCGCTGTCCACCCTGAACGACGTGGCGATCGAGTCCTACCAGCAGGCTAGCCCAGCACTCGGGACGAGAACCATGAAAGCATCCCGCGCCTGCGATGGACGACGTGCAGCGAATCGATGCGCTGCGCTCACGCCGTTGCCGTGTCCAGCTTCGTGCGCTGTCGCAGGATGGTGAGGAGGATGTGTTGGAGCTCGTCGACGGCGAGTGGGACCGCTGTGCTGCGGCGCACGAAGGAGGTGCGACGCACAGCGAGGTCTTGCACCGCGGGGCGCAGCTCGACAGCGAAACGGGTGTCGACGGCACTTGGGGTGGTCAGGGTGCAGCCGAGTCCTTCTGCGACCAGGCCGTGGATCATGTTGAGGTCGTCGGTGCGCATGAGCACCTTCGGCTCGAAACCGAGTGATCGACAGGTGCGGCGCAGGACGCGGTCCGACGTCTCGGCCTGGTCTCGGCTGCAGATCCAGTCGGCCTCAGCGAGAGCGGCCATGTCGACCTCGCGCTCGGCCGCGTGGGGACTGTCATGGGCGAGGAGTATCCGGTAGGTCTCCTCGAGCAGGACGGTGGAGTCCAGCTCGGGTGAGGCGAAGGCAGGCTCGTCGGCGGAGTCATAGATCAGGCCCGCGTGGATGTTGCCGGCCTGCAGCAACTCGACGATGTCGGTCGGCTCGGCCTCGACCACCTCCACCTGCACCTGCATCCGGTCGCGCAACTGTCGGATGGCCCGGGGCAGCAGCTGGGATCCGATGGAGGCGAACGTGCCGACGCGGATCGTGGTCAGGCCGAGGTCGCGTTGGGTGCTCACCAGCCGTTCCGCCTGCTCGAGGCGATTGAGGATGTCTTCGGCCTCGTCGACGAGCACGGCCCCAAGAGGTGTAAAGCGATGGGGACTGCCGTCCGCGTGCCGAGGGATGAGAATGGGGCTGCCGCTCGGCGACGTCGCG
>NZ_SWMA01000039.1:0-36884 GCF_005222685.1 Segeticoccus rhizosphaerae | reverse complement strand
AAACATCGCTTGCGTCGTCCCGCATCCGCCGATGGCATCACCCCGCCACGATCTCGAAACCAGGCCCGCCCCTTGGTCGCCGACACGCCCACCACCACCGCGGCCTGCTCAACCGTCAGGCAATCGCGGACCTGAGCCCAGAACCGATACTCCACCTCAACCGGCAACCGCGGACTACCCCGACGAGCACTCATCTGCACACCTCTCAACGCCAGGTGTTGCAGTCACCCCTTGAGGCCAAGTGCCCTCTCAGGGGCCGAAACCTCGCGAAGATTCCTCAGGAGGGGTGGGGGTTCAGGACGGGGACCGTGCAGTGTCGGCGTCGACGGACGACCTAGCATCGAGACCATGCGCCGAGTCTCCGCCCTGCCGGCCCCGGTGCTGGTCATCGGCGCCGTCGTGTCGGTGCAGTTCGGCGGAGCCCTCGCCGCCACCCTTGTGCCGATCATCGGCGCCAGCGGCTCGGTCACCCTGCGCCTGATCATCGCTGCGGTGGTGATGCTCCTGATCGCGCGGCCCTCCGTGCGGGACCGCTCGCGCGGGGACTGGGCCGTGGTCGTGGGTTTCGCGATCACGCTCGGCCTGATGAACCTGTGCTTCTACTCCGCGCTGGCCCGGCTGCCGATCGGCGTCACGGTGACCCTGGAGTTCCTGGGACCGCTGACCCTGGCGACCGTTCTGTCGCGGCGGTTGCTCGACCTGGTGTCGGTGGCTGCCGCCGCCCTCGGCGTCGTGCTCATCTCCGGTGCGCTCACGACGCCGTGGGGTGACCTCGACCTGACCGGCCTCGGGCTGGCCCTCGCAGCGGGAGCCTGCTGGGCGGCATACATCATCTTCAGCGGGCGGACGGGGCAGCGGTTCGCCCAGCTCGACGGCCTCGCAATCGCGATGTTCATCTCCGCGGTCCTCGTCGCGCCGCTCGGCTTCATCGAGGCCGGGACGGGGCTCTGGTCATGGGACGCGCTGTCCCGCGGGCTCGGCATCGCGGTGCTCTCGTCGGTGCTCCCCTACTCGCTGGAGCTGATGGCGCTGCGCCGGCTGGCCGCTGGCGTCTTCGGCATCCTGCTGAGCCTGGAACCGGCTGTGGCCGCGCTCGCGGGACTGGTGGTGCTCGGCCAGCGGCTCGGAGGTGTGGAACTCGCCGGGATGGCCCTGGTGGTGGGCGCGAGCGCCCTCGTGATGGGCCGACAGCAGCACCAACCACGCGCTGCCGAGCTCGCCGAGACCACCAACCAGTAGCTCCGGCCGAGGCGGAGCCGAGGCCCTGCGCACCTCGCCTTCCTGACCTACGTGGCCCGGGTGCGTCGCCTGCGCTTACGCGGACTCCAGCTCCGGATCGTCGCGGCGCGTCTTGAGCAGGCTAGCCACCGTGGTGACCGCAAGGATGCCGATGATCGCGACGAGCGACACCCAGATCGGGATGTCGGGCGCCCACTCGATGTGCTGGCCACCGTTGATGAAGGGCAGCTCGTTCTCGTGCATCGCGTGCAGGATCAGCTTGACCCCGATGAAGCCCAGCAGCACCGACAGGCCGACGCTCAGGTAGACCAGCTTCTTGAGCAGTCCGCCGATCAGGAAGTAGAGCTGGCGCAGCCCCATCAGCGCGAAGATGTTGGCGGTGAGGACGAGGAACGGCTCCTTGGTCAGGCCGAAGATCGCGGGGATGGAGTCGAGGGCGAAGAGCAGGTCCGTCGTGCCCAGCGCGAGGATCACGATGAACATCGGTGTGATCAGCTTCTTGCCGTTTCGCGAGATCGTCAGGTGCGCTCCGTGCCACTCCGAGGTGGCCGGAAGCCGCCGCTCCACGAAGCGCATGAAGGCGTTCTCCTCGTAGTCCTCGTCATCGTCGTCGCCCTTGGCCAGCTTCACTGCGGTGTAGATGAGGAACACGCCGAACAGGTAGAAGACCCACGAGAACTGGTTGATCGCGGCGGCACCGACGGCGATGAAGATGCCGCGCAGGACCAGCGCGATGACGATGCCGATCAGCAGGGCGGACTGCTGCAGCTTCTCCGGCACACCGAACTTCGCCATAATGATGATGAAGACGAACAGGTTGTCGACCGAGAGCGAGTACTCGGTGAGCCAGCCGGCGTAGTACTGCGCCGCGAAGTCACCGCTGGCGAAGAACCACACCCCCAGCCCGAAGACCAGGGCCAGCCCGATGTAGCCGGACAGGGCGACCGTGAGCTCCTTGGTGGTCGGGACGTGCGGACGCCGCCCGACGACGAAGACGTCGAACAACAGGAGGGCCGTGGTCGTGCCGATCGTGACGATCCAGAGCCAGGTGGGGACGTTCATGGGGGTGCAGCTGCCTTCCGGTCACCGTGCAAGGACGTGTGGCCGGAGGTCTCTCCCACGCCATTGACGTTGGGGCCGGCTCCCCGGGTGCGTGCACGCGTGCGCGTGTGCTCCGTGATGACGAGGAGGCCGCAAGTGGGGATACTCCCCTCCGCACCACCAGTGTTTCACGAAGGTCGCAGGTCCCCAAACCGGCGCTCGGTGCCGCTCAGGGACGGGAGCCGACGGACTCGGCCGCGCCCGCCGCCGGCTGGCGCGCGGTCTCGGTGAGCAGGCCCTTGCGGTCCGCAATGACCTCGAAGACCGCGGTGCAGAACGGGGGGATCGAGGACAGGCCGGCCAGCACGAAGGTCTTGAAGCTCCACCCGAACTTCCCGCGCGCCCAGAAGACGGTGAGGACGTAGGCGATGAAGACGATCCCGTGCACCATGCCGAAGATCTGCACGCCGAGCGGGTTGCCGGCCGGTCCGTACTTGAAGTACATCCCGATCAGCAGGGCTGCCCAGGAGAGCGCCTCGGCGAAGGCGACGGTGCGGAACAGGGTGCGGGTGTTGAGCTTCACGAAGAACCATCCGGTCGGGACCGCGCGAACACGGTCGGGAGGATCGAGGTCCGGAGCGACCTACGGTGCGCCGTCGTAGACGCACTCGCACCATAACCCGCACGTCATCCGCCGGCCGAATCCGCCTCGGGCGTTCCCGACACGGGCCGGGCGCCGGGCTCCCGCGACGGGTGGGGCTCATCGACGGTCGGGAACCGGCGCGGCACCGCCGCCAGCAGGATGACCACCGTCGCCGCTCCCGCCAACAGCAGACCGAGGAAGACGGCGTGCGTGGACGCGTGCACGGCCGCACGCAGGAAGTCCGAGGCGGCGGCGTCGGCACGTCCACCCTCGAGCACCCGGCTCACGCCATCGACCGTTGAGGGCACCTGCCCCCGCAACGCCGCGGGTGCGTCGTCGAGACGGTGCAGCAGCACGGCGTTGGTCACCGCGCCGAACACCGCGGCACCGAGGCTCTGGCCCAGGAACCGGGCGAACATGGCTCCGCCGGTGACCACGCCCCTCCGCGACCAGTCGACCGTCGACTGCAGCCCGACGATGAGCGGGGACGTGATCAGCCCCATGCCCGCGCCCATCAGGGCACTGCCCGCCACGGGTTGCCACACCGGCGCGTCGACGGGGGTGAGCACGAACACCACCCCGGAGGCGACGGTGAGCAGCGCACCGACGAGAGCGGTGTCGCGAAAGCCGATCCGCAGGTAGAACCGGGCCGACATCCCGGCCGCGAGCGGCCAGGTCATGCTCATCACGGCGAGCACGAAGCCGGCCGCGACCGGCCCGAGCCCAAGCACCGACTGCGCCCACGTCGGCAGGAACGTCGAGAGGCCGATCACCATCAGCCCGGCGGTGAGCGTCGCGCCATACGACCCGGCCGTCAGCCGCTGCGTCCACAGCCACGGCGGCATGATCGGCTCACTGGCCCGGCGCTCGACGAGGACGGCCACCAGGGCCGCGAGCACGGTGCCCGCGAAGACCAGGACGCTCGGCACCGAGTCCCACGCCCAGGCGGTGCCGCCCTGCAACAATCCGAGGATGAGCAGCCCGGCCGCGGCCAGCAGCAGCCCCGCACCGGCGTAGTCGATGCGATGGGTATGCCGTTCGACGCGCTCGTGGAGTCCGCGCACGATCAGCGTGAGGGCCAGCGCACCGATGGGCAGGTTGACCACGAAGATCCACCGCCACGACGCGTACTCCGCGAACACGCCACCGATGGCCGGCGCCACGACCGCCGAGATGCCCCAGACGCTGGAGAGCCACCCCTGCACGCGGCCGCGCTCCGCCACGTCGTACAGGTCGCCGGCGACGGTGTTGACCGTGGCGCCGATAGAACCCGCCCCGAGTCCCTGCAACGCGCGGAACAGGATCAGCGCCACCATGTTCCACGCGATCGCCGACAGCGCGGATCCGATCAGGAAGACCACCACGCCGACGACCAGGACCGGCTTGCGGCCGTAGAGGTCGGCCAGCTTGCCGTAGACGGGGATGGTCACCGTTTGCGCGAGCAGGTACACCGAGAACACCCAGCCGACCAGGGAGAAGCCACCGAGGTCGCCGACCACCTGCGGGATCGCCGTGGCCACGATCGTCGTGTCCATCGCGACCAGCGCCATGGTGAGGATCAGCGCGATGAGGACCGGGGTGCGGTGGTCGCGGCGCATCAGGGCTGGCACAACACCTCCGCTCATGGTTGCCACCCCATCGGGGCCGCTCGCGCCTCCGGGCACCCCGCAACGTGGGACCCTTGGCAGGCTAGTTGACGCAGAACTCGTTGCCCTCGGGATCCTGCATCACGACGTGGAAGTGGTGGCCGGGCAGACCCTGCTCGAGGATGCGCGTGGCCCCGAGCGCCTCGAGCCGCGCGGCCTCGGCGAGGATGCTGTCCTTGCGCTCGACGCTGGTGTCCTCCTCGACCCGCTCGGCGCGCAGGTCGAGGTGCATCCGGTTCTTGGCGGTCTTGGGCTCGGGCACCCCGAGGATCACGATGCGCGGTCCGACACCGCTCGGGTCGATGAGCGACGCACCGTCGTCCCACTCGTCCTCCGGGACGCCCATCGCCTCCAGCGCCGAGGGCCACGAGTCGAATCCGTCCGGGGGCGGTTCCGCGGCGTAGTGCAGTGCCCTGGCCCAGAAACGCGCCAGGGCCTTGGCGTCGACGGCGTCGAAGGTCACCTGCCAACTCACCGCCACGGGTCCTCCTTCGCGTCGGCGCCACGCACCTGGCTCATGAGGTCGCCGCCGTCATCTGGCGCAGCTCCTTCTTGAGGTCGCCGATCTCGTCACGCAGCCGCGCGGCCAGCTCGAAGTGCAGGTCGCTGGCGGCCTGGTGCATCTGCTGGGTCAGCTCCTGGATCAGGTCGGCCAGGTCGGACGCCGGCAGCTCACCGGCGCCCCCGCGGGCGACGTCGACGTCGGCGCTCAGCGCACCGCGGCCGCCGCCGCGCCCGCGGCCCTTGCCGCGTGACTGCGACCGGCCGCTGCCCATCAGCGCCTCGGTGTCGGCGTCCTCGCGGCCCAGCATGTCGGTGATGTCGGCGATCTTCTTGCGCAGCGGCGTCGGGTCCAGCCCGTGCTCGGTGTTGTAGGCCACCTGCTTCTCGCGTCGCCGCCGCGTCTCCTCGATCGCCTCCTGCATCGAGGGGGTGACCGAGTCGGCATACATGTGCACCTGTCCGGAGACGTTGCGCGCGGCACGGCCGATGGTCTGGATCAGGCTGCGCGCCGACCGCAGGAAGCCCTCCTTGTCGGCATCGAGGATGCTGACCAGCGACACCTCCGGCAGGTCGAGGCCCTCCCGCAGCAGGTTGATGCCGACCAGCACGTCGAACTCACCCATCCGCAGCTCGCGCAGCAGCTCGACCCGGCGCAGCGTGTCGACCTCGGAGTGCAGGTAGCGCACCCGCACGTCCCGCTCGAGGAAGTAGTCGGTGAGGTCCTCGGCCATCTTCTTGGTCAAGGTCGTGACCAGGACACGCTCGTTGCGCTCGGCCCGCTCGCGGATCTCGTGCAGCAGGTCGTCGATCTGACCCTTGGTCGGCTTGAGGACGACCTCCGGGTCGACCAGGCCGGTCGGGCGGATCACCTGTTCCACCACTCCGTTGGCCTTGGCCACCTCGTAGTCACCCGGTGTCGCGGAGAGGTAGACGGTCTGCCCGATCCGCTCGAGGAACTCCTCCCACCGCAGCGGGCGGTTGTCCATCGCGCTCGGCAACCGGAAGCCGAAGTCGACCAGGTTGCGCTTGCGGGACATGTCGCCTTCGTACATCGCGCCGATCTGCGGCACCGTCTGGTGCGACTCGTCGATGACCAGCAGGAAGTCCTCCGGGAAGTAGTCGAGCAGACAGTTGGGTGCCGACCCCCGGGAGCGTCCGTCGATGTGCATCGAGTAGTTCTCGATGCCGGAGCACGAGCCGACCTGGCGCATCATCTCGATGTCGTAGGTCGTGCGCATCCGCAGCCGCTGCGCCTCGAGCAGCTTGCCCTGCTTCTCGAAGGCCGCGAGCTGCTCCTCGAGCTCGGCCTCGATGCCCTTGATCGCCCGATCCATCCGCTCCGGACCCGCCACGTAGTGCGTGGCGGGGAAGACGTACATCTCCTGCTCCTCGTGCACGATCTCGCCGGTCAGCGGGTGCAGGGTGTAGATGCGCTCGATCTCGTCACCGAAGAACTCGATCCGCACGGCGAGCTCCTCGTAGACCGGGATGATCTCGACCGTGTCGCCCCGGACCCGGAAGGTGCCGCGGGTGAAGGCCAGGTCGTTGCGGGTGTACTGCATCTGCACGAACCGGCGCAGCAGGTCGTCTCGCACCACCTCGTCGCCGACGCGCAGCCGGGCCATCCGGTCGACATACTCCTGCGGCGTGCCCAGGCCGTAGATGCACGAGACGGACGCGACCACGACGACGTCGCGGCGGGTCAGCAGCGAGTTGGTCGTGCTGTGCCGCAGGCGCTCGACCTCGTCGTTGATGGACGAGTCCTTCTCGATGTAGGTGTCGGTCTGGGCGATGTAGGCCTCGGGCTGGTAGTAGTCGTAGTAGCTGACGAAGTACTCGACCGCGTTGTTGGGCAGCAGCTCCCGGAACTCGTTGGCGAGCTGGGCGGCCAGGGTCTTGTTGGGTGCCATCACCAGGGTGGGCCGCTGGACCTGCTCGATCAGCCACGCCGTCGTCGCCGACTTGCCGGTGCCGGTGGCACCGAGCAGCACGACGTCCTGCTCGCCGGACTTGACCCGCTGGGTCAGGTCGGCGATGGCGGACGGCTGGTCACCGCTGGGAGAGAACTCGGAGATGACCTCGAACGGGGCCACCGTGCGCTGGAGGTCGGTCGTGGGACGCATGCCTCAACCGTAGACTCCCCCACCGACAGGCCCACCTCGTGCACGGCCGATGCGCCTGCCGGACGCGTCGCCGGCCACCGGGCACGGTTCGCCACTCACCTCACGGCACCCGGAACGTCCAGTCCGGGTTGCTGAACTTGGTCTCGACCAGCTCGCGCGCGCGAGCCAGCTCGGCGTCGGTGTAGGTGCTGTCCCGCGTGGCGTAGTGGGCCCGGAAGTGCGCGGCGAACGCGGTCAGGATGTCGGCACGCGCCATACCGGTCTGTGATCGCATCGGGTCGACTCGCTTGGCGGCGGACTTCGTGCCCTTGTCGGACATCTTCTCCCGGCCGATGCGCAGCACGTCCATCATCTTGTCGGCGTCGATGTCGTAGGCCATCGTGACGTGGTGCAGCACCGCGCCCGCGGCGAACCGCTTCTGCGCGGCTCCGGCGATCTTGCCCTGGTCGGACGCGATGTCGTTGAGCGGCACGTAGCGCGCGTTGACACCGATGTCGGCGAGCGCGCCCATCACCCACTCGTCGAGGAAGGCGTAGGAGCGCTCGAAGCTCAGCCCCTCGACGAGCGAGGTCGGCACCGCGAGCGAGTAGGTGATGCAGTTGCCGGGCTCCATGAACATCGCCCCGCCGCCCGAGATCCGCCGCACCACGCCGATGCCGTGGCGGCGGGCGCCCTCCGCGTCGATCTCGTTCTTGACCGACTGGAAGGAGCCGATCACCACGAGGGGCGAGTCCCAGTCCCAGAACCGCAGGGTGGGCGGACGCTCCCCGGCCGCGACCTCCTGCGGGATGACCTCGTCGAGCGCGACGTGCATCGCCGGATCGAGCACCACCGGCGGGATGAGGTCGAAGGTGTGGTCACCCCACCCGGTCGCCTTGCCCAGCGCGCGGCGGACCGCGATCCCGACCGCGTCGGGGCCGAAGCCCACCATCGAGACGCGGTCGTCGAGGGCCCCGCTGATGGCTTGGGCAAGCTGATCGGCGTTGGCGTCGGCGGGCATCCCGGTCAGGGCCGCGTCGATGTCCTCGAGGGCAGAGTCGGGCTCGAGGAAGAAGTCACCGGACACGGCCACCCTGGCCAGCCGGCCACCCTCCACGTCGATGTCGACCGCGACCAGCTTGCCGCCGGGAACCTTGTACTCACCACGCACGCCTCGCACCCTAGCCGTCAGGCTCGCTCAGCCACCGAGCAGGACCGCCATCGCGGTGGCCACACCGAGCGCGGCCAGCAGCACTGTGGCGGCGCCGATCCGCACGATGTCCGGCCAGGGCGACAGGTCGAGCCGATCCGCCGACAGCCGCACGACCCGGCGGCGCAGCAGGGCCGCGAAGCCGGTGGTCACCAGTCCGGCGAGGGCGCTGGCGGCGACCAGCGCCCACTGCCCCTCGCGGGCGTCGACGAGCACGAGAGGCAGCACGGCGACACTGGTCGACACGGCCGTGCGCTGCCAGGCGAGGGCGGTGCGCTCCGGCTGCAGACCGTGGCGGCCGACGATCACCGGCCGGTATGGCGTGCTCACCGGGACAGCTCCACGAGCGCCAGCACGACCATGGCCACCGCCAGGATCGCGACGCCGACCGCCAGCGGCACCAACGCCCTCGGCGCCGGAAGCGGTCGGGACAGCCGCAGCGACCGCTCGACGTGGGTCCAACCGATCACGGCGCGCAGCGCCGTCGCGCCGCCTCCCACGCAGGCCACCGCACCGATGATCGGGGTCCACCGTGGCAGGTCGGCGAGACTGGCCAACGAGATCAGCGCGATACCTCCCGCCACGATGGCCAGCGCGGTCCGCATCCACGCCAACGCGGTGCGCTCGTTGGCCAGCGAGAAGCGCGGGTCGGGTTCCTCCCCGACCCCGTAGACCCGGGCCGGTCGCCGACTCGGGTCGGGTGCGGTGGCCTTCGGCTCAGCACCGTCGGGAGATGAGCCGGCGGCCTCAGGCATCTGCAGCCTCCCGGACGCCCTCCGGCGTCCAGCGCGTGCTCACGGCCCACGCCTCGGCCCGCGGCAGTGCCCGGTCGAACCACGGTTCTTTGGCGTCCGCGTAGTCCGGCGTGCTGGCCGAGACGCTCGCCAGCCGGCGCTTCTCGGCCTCGTACTCGTCTCTCGCCTCCGCGTCGTCCCGCAGCCAGTCACGGAAGAGCAGGGCGAATCTCCATCCGGCAGAACCGGCCTCGCGGACGTGGACATGCGCGACCCGGCCTGGGTCGGCGCTGCCGTGGAAGCGCTTGCGCCACTGCCGCGGGTCGGGGAGTTGCGGCTTCGGGCGGTCCTGGAGGTTGCCCTCAGCGCGCGGGAAGCCCGCTCGAGCCATCGCCTCGACGAACCCCGGCTCGTCGGCGTCCTCGAGCCGGGCGACCTCGACCTGCACGTCGATGACGTCCTTCGCGGCCAGGCCCGGCACGCTCGTGGAGCCGATGTGCTGCACGTCCGCGGCGCGCGCGCCCAGCACGTGGGTGAGCCGCTGGGTGAGGCGACGACCCTGCGCGGGCCAGCTCGCGTCATACGGCACGAGCGTGGGCACCCTCGGTCCACGGCTGCGGCTGCCGGTGAGCAGGTTGTGCTCGTATGCCGTGAGCCTCGCGCGCCAGACCCGGTCCACCTCGGCGCGCAGCTCCTCGGGCGTGCCGTCGTTGTCGAGCCAGACGTCGGCAGCGGCCCGGCGCTGCCCGTCGGTGGCCTGTGAGGCCATGCGGGACCGGGCCTCGGCCTGGGTCATGCCGCGGGTGCGCACCAGGCGCTCGAGGCGCACCTCCTCGTCCGCGCCGACCACCACGACCAGGTGGTAGGCCGGGCCCATCTGCTTCTCGACCAGGAGCGGCACGTCGTGGACCACGACCTGGCCTTCGGCGGCGCCGGCGGCGAGGTCGGCCGTCCGCCGCGCGATCCGAGGGTGGGTGAGGCCCTCCAGGTCACGGCGCGCCGTCTCGTCGGCGAAGACGACGGCGCCGAGGGCGGGGCGGTCCAGCGAGCCGTCTGCGGCGAGCACCCCGTCGCCGAAGCGTTCGACGACCGCAGCCAAGCCGTCCGACCCCGGAGCCACGACCTCGCGGGCCAGGACGTCCGAGTCGATGACCAGCGCGCCGAGTTCCCGAAGCCGTGCCGCCACAGTGGATTTACCTGACCCGATCCCTCCCGTGAGGCCCACGCGCAACATGCGCCCAGCCTATCCGTGCCTGCGGCGCGCCCCCACGAGCGGCACGTTGTGCGCAAGCGGCACACCTGCAGCCCTGCCACGAGCGCCGAGTGGTACGACTCGGGCCGAGCCGTGGCCGGTCAGCGGAAGTCCTCGATGCCCTGACCGCTTTCGTCGCCGATGCCGTAACGGTCTATCAGGCCCCAGCAGTCCGGCCTGGACCCATCGGTGTCGGTGTGCCCGTAGGCGTCGGCGAGCTGGCGGGCGGTGACGACCTCCCCGGCATATCGGCTCGGATCCGGGTCACCGGCAAGCGCGGCCACTCCAAGGGCGACGTAGGTCGGTGACTCCGAGATCGCGAAACCCGGTGTCTTCTCGCAGGCTTCGCGCCAGGTCTCCTCCGTGACGCCGAATCCCTCCAACATCTGCTCCGACCGCAGCCAGCCCGGCGTGACGGCCAGGGCGGTGACGGGGTGGTCGGCCAGCTCGAAGGTGAGCCCCTTGACGATCCGCTCCACGTTGGCCTTGACCAGGTCGTAGTAGAAGCCGACGTTCTCGCGATAGTTGGCGTTGAAGCTGGACGTGCCGTCGGTCATCTCCACCACGAGACCGCCGCCGCTGCGCAGCAGGAGCGGGATCGCCGTGGCGCTGGTGATCAGGTGGGTGTCCACGCCCATCCGCAGCATCCGGAGGCCGCCGGCAAGGTCGTGCTCCCACAGCGGTTTGTCCCACTGGGCATAGCGGTCGCCGCCGAAGATGTCGTTGACGAGCACGTCGAGCCGGCCGTGCTCGCGCTCGATCCGATCGACCAGCGCGGCCACGGCCTCGGGGTCCTCGTGGTCCACGACCACGGGCGCACCCACCCCTCCCCCCTGCGTCATGAGGTCGCCGGTCTCCTCGATGGTCTCCGGCCGGTTGATCTCCGACCGGCCTCGCTCGCGGCTGCTGCGGCCGGTGGCGTAGACGAACGCCCCCGCCCTGGCGAGCTCGACGGCGATGGCCCGTCCCGCCCCTCGGGTGGCGCCGGCGACGAGCGCGACCCGGCCGTGCAGGGTTGTGTCTGCGGTCATGGTGATCTCCTCCTGGTGGCCTTCGGTCTCGTGGTCCACCCGCTCAGCAGCGCGTCCAGGTCGGCGCCGAGTCGGCGCACCAGCGACCCCTCGGGGTGCACCGACCAGGCCAGGCAGCCGCCCTCCATCGCGCCGACCACGATGCGCGCCAGCTGCCGCGGCGGGGGGCTCCCGACGAGGTCGCCCTCGGCGATCGCCTGCTCGGCGTGGATGGAGAGGTGGCTGCGCACCCGGCCCCAACCCCGGTGCAGCAGCTCGCGCATCTCGTCGTCCTGGAGGTCGACGGCCAGCGCCGCGAGCTGCAGCGCGGCTGTATCGGCGTGGTCGAGCTCGTGGTAGTTGTGCAGCGCGACCGCACGGAAGCGCGCGAGAGGCGAACGGCGCTTGGCGGCAGCCATCTCCAGCTCCTGGTCGAGGGAGGCCACCCAGCGTTGCGAGAGCCGCAGCAAGAGCTCCTGCTTGGAGCCGAACCGCTTCACCAGGGTGGCCGCCGAGACCCCAGCCACCTCTGCGACCCGCGCGAGGGTGAAGGCGGCGGGCCCGGCGGTCATCAGCACCCGACTGGCGGCGTCGAGGAGAGTGTCGTCGTGGGTTTCGACCGGTCGCGCCACTGCCCCACTCCTCCTTCCCGAGGTTCACTGCGTGAGCAGTTAGTAAATCACCATTCACTAACTCAGGGCAAGAGGGATGACGAAGGCCCGGACCGTGTGCCGGTCCGGGCCTTCGGGATGGTGCTGTGTGGTGCCTCGGTGAGGCTCACGGCATACGGTGAATCAGCCGCCGGTGAGCTTCTCCCGCAGGGCGGCCAGGGCCTCGTCGGAGGCGAGGGTGCCCTCCGACGGCGCGGCCGGGGCGGCCGGGGTGCTGCTGCTGCTCGAGGAGGACGACGACGAGGAGGAGCTGGAGCCACCCGAGGAGTAGGACGCGGAGGAAGCCGGGCTGGCGGCGGCGTCGGCGTCGGCCTTGAGGGCCTCCTCGACCTGGGCCTTGTGGGCCTCCCAGCGCTCGTGCGCGTCGGCGTACTGCTTCTCCCACTTCTCGCGGGCCTCCTCGTGACCCTCGAGCCACTCGTTGGTCTCCGGGTCGAAGCCCTCGGGGTACTTGTAGTTGCCCTGCTCGTCGTACTCGGCAGCCATGCCGTAGAGCGTCGGGTCGAACTCGGACACCGCGCCCTCGTTGGCCTGCTTGAGCGACAGCGAGATGCGGCGACGTTCGAGGTCGATGTCGATGACCTTGACGAAGATCTCCTGGCCGACGGTCGCGACCTGCTCCGGCAGCTCCACGTGGCGCTCGGCCAGCTCGGAGATGTGCACCAGGCCCTCGATGCCGTCGTCGACGCGGACGAACGCACCGAACGGCACGAGCTTGGTGACCTTGCCCGGCACGACCTGACCGATCGCGTGGGTCCGGGCGAAGTGCTGCCACGGGTCCTCCTGGGTCGCCTTCAGCGACAGCGAGACGCGCTCGCGGTCCATGTCGACGTCGAGCACCTCGACGGTGACCTCCTGGCCCACCTCGACGACCTCGGACGGGTGGTCGATGTGCTTCCAGGACAGCTCGGAGACGTGCACCAGACCGTCCACGCCACCGAGGTCGACGAACGCACCGAAGTTGACGATGCTGCTGACGACGCCCGTGCGGACCTGGCCCTTCTGCAGCTCCTTGAGGAAGCCGGTGCGGACCTCGGACTGCGTCTGCTCGAGCCAGGCACGGCGCGACAGGACCACGTTGTTGCGGTTCTTGTCGAGCTCGATGATCTTGGCCTCGATCTCCTTGCCCACGTAGGGCTGCAGGTCGCGGACGCGACGCATCTCGACCAGGGACGCCGGGAGGAAGCCGCGCAGGCCGATGTCGAGGATCAGGCCGCCCTTGACGACCTCGATGACGGTGCCGGTGACGACGCCGTCCTCTTCCTTGATCTTCTCGATGGTGCCCCAGGCGCGCTCGTACTGTGCGCGCTTCTTGGACAGGATGAGGCGGCCTTCCTTGTCCTCCTTCTGGAGGACCAGGGCCTCGACGTCATCGCCCACGGAAACGACCTCGGACGGGTCGACATCGTGCTTGATGGAGAGCTCGCGGGAGGGGATGACCCCCTCGGTCTTGTAACCGATGTCGAGGAGGACCTCGTCCCGGTCGACCTTGACGATGACACCTTCGACGATGTCTCCGTCGTTGAAGTGCTTGATCGTCGCGTCGATCGCGGCGAGCAGCTCTTCCTCAGACCCGATGTCGTTGATCGCGATCTGAGGGCTGGCCTTGGGGGCCGTAGTAGCAGTCATGTAGTGGGGACTCCGATTGTGGATGATGTGATCGGGGCGCACACCGCTTCTCCCGAGCTCACCCGAGGGAGGCGATCCGGCCCAAGATGGACAGGTTCAACGCATCAGCGCAGCACAAAGCACGCACCGATGCGCCCGTCCACCTTATCGGCGCCGTCTCCCCCGGGTCAACGCGGGTATGCCGTGCGCCCACAGCCGGGCAGGATGGTGGCCATGGCGCCAGACGATCTCGACCCCTCGGACGCGTTCGGTGTCGTCACGCACCGGCCCGCAAGCAGCCACGAGACCGCCCGTGCCAACCGGGCTTGGTGGGACGAGGAGGCTGCCGACTACTACCTCGAGCACGGCGACTTCCTCGGTGACCAGGACTTCGTCTGGGGTCCCGAGGGGCTGCGCGAACGGGACGCCGGGCTGCTCGGCGAGCTGACCGGCCGACGGGTCCTCGAGGTCGGCGCCGGCGCGGCACAGTGCTCACGCTACGTCGCGGTGCACGGCGGGCAGGTCGTGGCCAGTGACCTCTCGGCCGGCATGCTCCGCCAAGGCCTCGACCTCAACCGCAAGGTGAGGCTTGCCGTGCCGCTGCTGCAGTGCGACGCGCTGGCCCTGCCCCTGGCGGACGCCTCGGTCGACGTGGTCTTCACCGCCTACGGGGCGGTGCCCTTCATCGCGGACACCGCGCGGCTGATGCGGGAGTGCGCGCGCGTTCTCCGGCCGGGCGGGCGCCTGGTCTTCTCGACGACGCACGCGATCCGCTGGGCCTTCCCCGACGACCCGTCTCCCGAGGGGCTTCGCGTGCATCACTCCTACTTCGACCGGACGCCCTACGTCGAGCAGGACGAGTCGGGTCGGGCGACCTATGTCGAGCACCACCGCACGCTCGGCGACCGGGTGCGCGAGCTGACCGCCGCCGGCCTGCGGTTGGTCGATCTCGTCGAGCCGGAGTGGCCGGAGGAGAACCGGCAGGTCTGGGGCGGCTGGAGCCCGCTGCGTGGCGCGTTCATCCCCGGGACCGCGATCTTCGTCGCCGAGAAACCCCGCTGACCACCACCCCTCTCCGGGACGTCCTGCGTCCTGGTCGCCCGGGCCGCCACACCGCAGGACGTCCCGGAGCGCGGGTCAGTGGGCGGCGTCGTGCCAGGATCCGCCGATCCCGACGCTCACGTCGAGCGGAACGTCGAGGTCGATCGCCGAACCCATCTGCTCGCGCACCAGCGCCTCGACGGCCCCGCACTCCCCCGGCGCCACCTCGATGACGAGCTCGTCGTGCACCTGCAGCAGCATCTGGGAACGCAACCCCGCGGCCACCAGCTCACGGTGCACCCGCAGCATCGCGAGCTTGATGATGTCGGCGGCCGAGCCCTGGATGGGGGCATTGAGCGCCATCCGCTGGGCCATCTCGCGCCGCTGTCTGTTGTCGGAGGTCAGGTCGGGCAGGTAGCGCCGGCGGCCCAGCATGGTCTCGGTGTAGCCGGTGCGGCGTGCCACCTCCACCACCTCGGCCAGGTAGTCGCGCACCCCGCCGAACCGGGCGAAGTACTCGTCCATCAGCCCCTTGGCCTCGTCGGTGCCGATGCCGAGCTGCTTGGACAGGCCGAACGCCGAGAGCCCGTAGGCCAGCCCGTAGGACATCGCCTTGACCTTGGCCCGCATCTCGACGGTCACCTCGGCGGGCTCGACGTGGAAGACCCGCGATCCGACGAAGCGGTGCAGGTCCTCACCGGTGCGGAACGCCTCGATCAGCCCCTCGTCACCGGACAGATGGGCCATAATCCGCATCTCGATCTGGCTGTAGTCGGCCGACATCAGCGACTCGAATCCCTTGCCCACCACGAAGATCTCGCGGATCCGCCGCCCCTCCTCGGTGCGGATCGGGATGTTCTGCAGGTTGGGGTCGGTCGAGGAGAGCCGACCGGTCGCGGCGATGGTCTGCTGGTAGGTGGTGTGGATCCGGCCGTCGTCGGAGACCGACTTGAGCAGGCCCTCGACCGTCTGCCGCAACCGCGAGGAGTCGCGGTGCCGCAGCAGCGCCTCGAGGAACGGGTGCTCCGTCTTGGCATAGAGGTCGGTCAGCGCGTCGGCGTCGGTGGTGTATCCGGTCTTGGTGCGCTTGGTCTTGGGCATGCCGAGGGTCTCGAACAGGACGACCTGCAGCTGCTTGGGCGAGCCCAGGTTGATCTGCTCGCCGCCGATGGCCTCGTAGGCGTCGAGCTGGGCCTCGCGCACCTTGTCGGCGAACTCGCTCTCGAGCCGCTCCATCGACGGGGTGTCGACCGCGATCCCCACCCGCTCCATGTCGGCCAGCACGTCGACCAGCGGCAGCTCGACCTCCTGCAGCAGCGACGCGCCACCGGTCTCCTCCAGCTGGGTGTCGAGAGCACCGGCCAGGTCGAGCACCGCCCGGGCCTGCACCATCGCCGCCTCGGCCTCCTGCAACCCCGCGTCGCCCTCGAAGTCGAGCACGCCCTGACCCGAGTCGTCACCATCGCTGCGCAGCTCCCGCTTCAGATGGCGCAGCACCAGGTCGGCCAGGTCGTAGGACCGCTGGTCGGGCCGCACCAGGTAGGCCGCGAGCGCGGTGTCGCTGGTCACACCGCGCACCGGGAGCCCCCGGGCCGAGAGCGCCTCGATCGGCCCCTTGGCCTCGTGCAGCGCCTTCGGCCGTTCCGGATCGGCCAGCCACTGCGCGAGCGCCGTCTGGTCCGCCTGGTCGACGGTCGTGAGGTCGACGTATGCCGCGGGGCCACCCGCGTCGGCCACGGCCAGCGCGTGCGCATCACCGGTGCCCCGTGCCCAGCCGCCCAGGACGTGCAGCCCGACCCTGGCCCCCGACTTCGTGTGCTCGTCCAGCCAGGCACCCACCGCGCCGGGCTCGAGCACCGAGCCGTCGACCTCGAAGCCCTCCTCGGCCTCGACCTCGGCCGACTCCAAGGTGGCGAACAGCCGATCGCGCAGCACCCGGAACTCCAGGCCGTCGAAGACCCGGTGGACCTCCTCGCGGTCCCAGGCCTTGCGCTCGAGGTCGCCGACGGTGACCGGCAGGGACAGGTCGCGGACGAGCTGGTTGAGCCGGCGGTTGCGCAGGACCCCGTCGAGGTGCTCGCGCAGCGACTCCCCCGCCTTGCCCTTGATCTCGGTGACGTGGTCGACGATGCCGGACAGGTCGCCATACTGGTTGATCCACTTGGCGGCGGTCTTGGGGCCGACGCCGGGGACGCCGGGCAGGTTGTCGGACGACTCGCCGACCAGCGCTGCCAGGTCGCTGTAGCGGTCTGGCCCCACGCCGTACTTCTCCGTCACGCTCTCGGGAGTCATCCGGGCCAGGTCGGAGACGCCCTTGCGCGGGTAGAGCAGCGTGGTGGTGTCACTGACCAACTGGATGGCGTCGCGGTCGCCGGAGCAGATCAACACCTCGTGGCCGAGTTCGTGCGCCTGGGTCGTGAGGGTGGCGATGACGTCGTCGGCCTCGAAGCCCTCGGCCTCGACGTAGGGAACGCGAAGCGCGTCGAGCACCTCCTGGACCAGCGAGACCTGGCCCTTGAACTCGTCGGGCGTCTTGGACCGGCCGGCCTTGTACTCCGCGTACTCCTCCATCCGGAAGGTCTGCCGCGACACGTCGAAGGCGACTGCGACGTGGGTCGGCGCCTCGTCGCGCAGCACGTTGATGAGCATCGACGTGAAGCCGTAGACCGCGTTGGTGGTCTGCCCGGTGGTGGTCGAGAAGTTCTCGGCAGGGAGCGCGAAGAAGGCGCGGTAGGCCAGCGAGTGTCCGTCGAGAAGGAGAAGTCGGCTCACGCATGGCAGCCTAGGCCCCGTGACCGACAGCACCGAACAGGAAGTCCCTCCCATGAGCGACCAGTCCAGCAGCCTCGGCTCCGACCTGTTGGAGCACCTCCGTGGGAACGGCCTGGGCGCGCTGCCCGACCGCATGGGTGTCGAGCTGCTGGAGGCCACGCCCGACCGGCTCGTCGCCCGGATGCCGGTCGAGGGCAACACCCAGCCCTACGGTTTCCTGCACGGGGGAGCCAGCGTCGTGCTCGCCGAGACGCTGGGTTCGATCGGGGCCGCGTTGCACGCGGGGCCGGACGCCATGGTCGTCGGGCTCGACATCAACGCCACGCACCACCGCAGCGCACACGCCGGCCACGTCACGGCGACGGCCACCGCCATCACGCGGGGCTCGACGATCGCCGCCTACGAGGTGGTCGTGACCGACGAGGGTGGGCAGCGGGTCTGCACCTCCCGCATCACGTGCCTGGTTCGTCGGCGGCGTGGGCCGGCCACGACCTGACTGTCGCCGGCGCGGCCGGCCGCATCCGTGCGCGTCCCAGCGTGCCGGATCGGGGTCCGTGTGGCCCGTTCCTCAGCGGGCGAACCGCGCCGATGATCGAGCCGCCCGGGCGCGCAGGGAGCGCCGCAGGTGCACGGTCTGGACGCTCGCGTCGTTCTGCGCTCCGGTCAGCCGCCGGCGCAGGTTCGCCGTGGTGGTGACCCGCCGCACGACGTACTGGGAGAAGCCGAGCCGGGCGTAGAAGCGGTTGCTCTCCTTCTGCTCGGCGGGCACGCAGCTGGCGACCTGGTCGGCGCCGATCTCGTCGGCATACCGGGTCGCGGTGGACAGCAGCGCCTTGGCGACGCCGCCCCGGCGGGCGGACGGCACGACATACACCTGGTCGATCCACACGGTCGGGGTCTCGGACAGGCCGGACAGCGGGCTCTGCGTCAGCACGACGTAACCCACGAAGCGCTCACCCGAGCGCGCGAGGTAGAGCCGGACGTCGGGGCGGCGCAGCGCCTCCGAGACCCGCTCGCCAGTGGACGACCGCACCGCCCACTCCTCCGTGGCGCCGGCCTCCACCCTGGCCTGCGTCCACAGCTCGGTGAACTCGGACTCGAGCTCTGGGGTCACTTCGGACACGATGAAAGGCGAACGAGGCACGGCTCCTCCAGCATCGACACGGGACTCCCCGAGCTCCGGACCTCCCGACTCTAGCCCTCGGGCGGTCCACTTGGCGAGCGGCCCCTTCGCGCCTGTGGACAGAGCCCTACAGTGACCGGCGTGGACGGCGCCTTCCCCGGTCTCGGGACCCTGGTCAATGCCGCGACGGTGGTGGTCGGCGCACTGCTCGGTATGGCGGTCGGTCACCGGCTCCCCGAGCGCACCAGGTCGGTGGTCACCGACTGCCTCGGCCTGACCACCCTGCTGATCGCGAGCCTGTCCGCCGTCAGTGTCACCGACGCGGCCTACACCTCCGCGGTCGGCACCGGCGCGCCCGTCCTCATCGTGCTGGGCAGCCTGCTGATCGGCGGCATCGCCGGCTCCCTGCTGCGGATCGAGCAGCGCCTCGAGGGCCTGGCCGGGGTCATCCAGATCCGGCTCTCCCGCCGGCCCGGGCTGGTCGGCAAGGAGGAGACGGGTCAGTCGCACCACGCCCGCGAGCGGTTCATCGAGGGGTGGCTGAGCGCGACCCTGCTCTTCTGTGTCGGACCGCTCACCATCCTCGGGAGCCTGTCCGACGGGCTGGGCCGCGGGATCGACCAGCTGCTGCTCAAGTCGGTGCTGGACGGTTTCGCCGCGCTGGCCTTCGCCGCCTCGTTCGGCATCGGCGTGCTGATGTCCGCCGCCTCGGTCCTCGTCGTGCAGGGGTTGCTCACCCTCGCGGGTGTGCTGCTCGGCACCGTCCTGCCCGACGCGCACATCGCCGCCCTGACCGCGACCGGAGGGCTGATGCTCGTCGGGATCGCCTTCCGGCTGCTACGCATCCGGGAGATCCCGGTGGGTGATCTGCTGCCCGCGCTAGTGATCGCGCCACTGCTCACCCAGGTGGTCATCGTCCTGCGCTGAATGCAGGTTGATCACGATTCGGGAAGTGCGCGCCTGTTCCTCTTCGCCTGCCGCACCCGGTGTGCTTGACTGACCCGCCAAGCCCACCTTGAGGAGGAACTCGTGCGCGCACGCTTGATGGCGCTCGTCGCTGCGTGCTTCCTGATGCTTCTGGTCTGCGCACCCGGCGCCTCCGCGGCGACCCTGCCGTCGGCCGTGCCGGCCGCGGACAGCGGGACGTCGATCAAGGGGACGCTGGAGGGGCCGACCGACAAGCCGGTGCCCAAGGTTCGGGTGACGGTGAAGCAGAAGGGCACGTCGGTTGGTTCCGCCACCACGAACGCCAAGGGCGAGTGGCAGGTGTCGGTCCCGAAACCGGGTGACTACACCGTCACGCTCGACGTCTCGACGCTGCCCAAGAACCTGCAGCTGCGCAGCAAGGGCGGCGAGACGCTGCCGGATGTGTCGGTGCGCCCCGGATCCGCACGCACGGTGATCTTCCCGCTCATCCCCAAGAGCCAGCAGCAGGAGAGCGAGGAAGGCAGCTCGGGCGGCGCCACCGAGGGCTCGGGCAGCGGCGGCACCGACCAGGGCAGCACGGGTGCGGGCGACACCGGGGCACCAGCCGCGGGCCAGCCACCGATCAACCCCCAGGACTCGTCCACGCCGTTCCTCAACCGGTTCCTGCAGATGACGGTGGAGGGCATCAAGCTCGGCGCCATCATCGCCATCACCGCCGTCGGGCTGTCGCTGGTGTTCGGCACCACCCGGCTGATCAACTTCGCGCACGGCGAGCTCGTGACGATCGGCGCGGTCGTGGCCTACGTCTTCAGCACCAGCCCGATGCACCTGCCGCTCGTGCTCGCCACGGCCATTGCCATCGCGGTTGGGGCGCTGGTCGGCGGCGCCATGGAGCTGTCGTTGTGGCGCCCGATGCGCAAGAAGAGCGCCGGCCTGATCCAGATGTTCATCATCTCGATCGGCCTGTCGCTTCTGCTGCGGCACCTGATCCTGACCTTCTTCGGGTCGAGGAGAAACCAGTACTCGCAGTACACCGTCCAGGAGACGGTCCACCTCGGCCCGATCCAGATCACGCCACGCGACCTGTTCGTCACCGGCTTGTCGATCCTGGTGCTGTTCGGGGTCGCCTACATGCTGCAGCGCACCCGGATCGGCAAGGCCACCCGCGCCGTGTCGGACAACACCGACCTGGCCGAGGCCTCGGGCATCGACGTCAACAAGGTGATCCTGACCGTCTGGGTCATCGGCGGCGGACTCGCCGCCCTCGGAGGGGTGTTCTACGGCCTCACCCAGGCGGTCTACTGGGACATGGGGTTCAACCTGCTGCTGCTGATGTTCGCCGGTGTGATCCTCGGCGGTCTCGGCAGTGCCTACGGCGCCATGGTCGGCAGCTTCGTGGTGGGTCTGGTCGCCCAGCTGTCCACGCTCTGGTTCCCGGTCGAGCTGCAGAACGCCTGGGCCCTGCTGGCGCTGATCGTCGTGCTGCTCCTTCGACCACAAGGCATCCTCGGCCGCGCGGAACGCGCAGGCTAGGCCAAGGGCAAAGGCAATCACATGGACTTCATCAGCATCCTGTCCGACGCCGCTCGGGGCATGTTCGGCCCCGAGGCGGCGATCTACGCCTTGGCCGCCGTCGGGCTGAACGTGCACTTCGGCTACACCGGGCTGCTCAACTTCGGCCAGGTCGCCTTCATGCTCGTCGGTGCGTATGGCGTGGCCGTCAGCGTCGCGACGTGGGGCCTCCCCCTGGGGGTCGGCGTCCTCATCGGCATCGGGTGCGCGGTCGTGCTGGCCCTGGTCCTGGGCATACCCACGCTGCGGCTCCGCGGCGACTACCTGGCCATCGCGACCATCGCGGCCGGCGAGATCCTACGCTACTTCTACCGGTCCAGCTACGCCCAGCCGCTCACCGGCGGCGTCTACGGGCTGCGTCAGTTCGCTGACGGGTTCTACAACCTCAACCCGTTCACCGGGACCAGCTACGGATTCGGCGCCTTCACCTTCAGCGCCCGCTCCCTGTGGATCATGGTGGTCGGCTGGTCGTTGACCGTGCTGTGCTCGCTGCTGGTCTGGCTGCTCATCCACGCACCGTGGGGGCGCGTGCTGCGGGCAGTCCGAGAGGACGAGCTCGCGGCACGCAGCCTCGGCAAGAACGTCTACGGCTTCAAGCTGCAGAGCCTGGTGCTCGGCGGCATCATCGGCGCGCTCGCCGGCTCGTTGCTGGCGATCAACGTCCAGTCGGTGCAGCCGGACAGCTACAACCCGGTCGTGACGTTCTACCTCTACGCCATCGTCATCCTCGGCGGTGCGAGCCGCATCTGGGGGCCGGTGCTGGGGTCGGTGATCTTCTGGTTCGTCGTCACCTTCCTCGACTCGTTCCTGCGCGCAGCGACCAGCTCCGGCCTCATCCCGTCCAGCATCATCGAGGGATCCGATGTCGGTGCCGTGCGTTTCGCGTTCGTCGGGCTCGGCCTGATGCTGCTCATGATCTTCAAACCCGCGGGAATCCTCGGCAACCGGAAGGAGCTGCGTCTCGATGTCCGATGAACACAGCAGGCCGGGTGACCACCGCGCCGACGACGCGACCGTCCCCGCCGTCCCCCCTGCCGACGGCAATGGAGCGGAGCTGACCGAACAGCTCGACCCCGGTCAGCTGGGTGAGCACGACGAGGTCGAGGAGCGCGAGGAGGCGCTGGAGGCCGCCGCTGCCATGAAGGGGTCCAGCGCCGCCGCCAAGTCGCTCGAAGGCGTGGCTGCAGAGCCCGGTTCACGCAAACCCGACCCGATCCTCGTCGCCGACGACGTGAGCCGGCGCTTCGGTGGCCTCAAGGCCGTGGACGTCTCGCACCTGGAGGTCCAGCGCGGCACGATCACGGCCCTGATCGGCCCCAACGGCGCGGGCAAGTCCACCTTCTTCAACCTGGTGTCGGGCTTCGACAAGCCGAACACCGGCACGTGGAGCTTCAAGGGCACCGACCTGACCGGCATGTCCGCCTACAAGATCGCCCGCCTCGGCATGGTGCGCACCTTCCAGCTGACCAAGGCGCTGATGCGTCTGACCACGCTGGAGAACGTCATGCTGGGCGCGACCGGCCAGCGTGGGGAGCACTTCCTGCCGGCGATCTTCAAGCCCAGTTGGAGCGGGCAGGAGGCCGACAACGAGAAGCGGGCCGATGAGCTGCTCGAGCGCTTCAAGCTGACCCACATGAGGGACGAGTTCGCCGGCACCATGTCCGGCGGACAGCGCAAGCTGCTCGAGATGGCCCGCGCGATGATGGTCCGCCCCTCCCTGATCATGTTGGACGAGCCGATGGCCGGGGTGAACCCCGCCCTCACGCAATCACTGCTCGGGCACATCCAGGCCCTGCGCGACGAGGGCACCACCATCGTGCTCGTCGAGCACGACATGGACGTGATCATGAGCATCAGCGACTGGATCATCTGCTTCGCCGAGGGCAAGGTCATCGCCGAGGGCACGCCGGCCGACATCCGGTCCAACCAGGCCGTGATCGACGCCTACCTCGGCACCAGCCGCGCCCTGCCGGCCGACGAGAAGGAGCCCTCCCCATGAGCACGAGCACCCCGGCAGCAGAGGGCACTTCGGCGGGCGAGGTCCTCCTGCGTTCCGACGAGCTCGTCGCCGGCTACCTGCCGGAGGTCAACATCCTCAACGGCTGCAACGTGCACGTCGAACGGGGAGAGCTCGTGGGCATCATCGGGCCGAACGGTGCCGGCAAGTCCACCCTGATCAAGGCCATGTTCGGCCTGGTCCCGGTGCGCGACGGCAGGGTCCTGCTGCACGACCGCGACATCACCGGGCTCCCGGCCCACAAGCTGGTCAGCCAGGGTCTCGGCTACGTGCCCCAGAACAACAACGTCTTCCCGTCGCTGACCATCGAGGAAAACCTCCAGATGGGGCTCTACCTGCGGCCCAAGGAGTTCAGCCAGCGCTACCAGGCCGTGACCGAGCTGTTCCCCCTGCTCGACCAGCGCAAGGCGCAGAAGTGCAGCTCGCTGTCCGGCGGTGAGCGACAGGTCGTCGCGATGGGGCGCGCGCTGATGACCGACCCGGAGGTCCTCTTCCTCGACGAGCCGTCGGCCGGCCTCTCCCCCATCATGCAGGACACCGTCTTCGAATCGGTCTCCACCATCAACGAGTCCGGCGTCTCCATCCTGATGGTGGAGCAGAACGCGCACCGTTGCCTGGAGATCTGTGACCGCGGCTACGTCCTGGACCAGGGCCGCGACGCCTACACCGGCACCGGCCGCGAGCTGCTGGACGACCCGAAGGTCATCGAGCTCTATCTCGGCACGCTCGCCCGCGTCGATCGCTGAGCCACACGGCATACGTCGCCGGCCGCTGACCTTCGCTCCGCGCGAACCTCACGGCACAAGGAACGGGCCCGCCCACCTCTCGGTGGACGGGGCCCTCCGTGTATGTCGGGCGCTCCGGTCGCCGCCGAAGCGCCACCGGATCACGCGGCGGGAGTGGACTCCTTGGTGTCGAGCGTCTCCAGCTTGCCCTTGTCGTTGTAGCCGTAGACCTCGATGGTGGCCTTGCCGGGCTCGCCCACGTCGGTGAAGTCCAGCGGACCGCTCGCACCGTTGTAGTCGATGTCCTTGCCGTCATCCAGGAGCTTCTTGCAGCTGGCGAAGTCGTTGCACTTCTCGCCGTCCTTGGTGACCTCGTTGAAGGCCGCCTTGAAGTCCTCGGCGGTCGTCGACTTCGTCTTCTCGGCCGCCAGGGCGATCACGTTGACGCAGTCGTAGACCTGCGGGGCGAACTGCAGCTCCTTGAGCTTGGGCGCAAAGGCCTTGAGCTCCTTGGTGAACGAGGGGTTGTCGGCCGACGCCGGCGCCGTGCCCTTCATGCCGGAGAGGACGCCCGGGTTCTTCGGGTCGACCAGCTTGGCCAGATCCGCGCTCCGCAGACCGTCCGCACCGTAGAAGCCGGTCTTCTTCGGGCTCATCCCGGACTCGATCAGGCCCTTGATGATCTGCTTGCCCTCCTCGAACGCGATGATGACCACGGCGTCCGGCTTCGACGCGACGATCTTCTGCACCGTCGCGTTGAAGTTGGTCGCCTTCGGGTCGTAGGTGTCGTCCATGACGACCTCCGCGCCGCTGCTCTCGAGCGACTTCTGGGTCGCCTCGGCGAGGCCCTTGCCGTAGTCGTCGGCACGGGCGATGATCGCGACCTTGCTGTGGCCGTCGCCGACGACGACGTCCGCGAGGACCGGGCCCTGCAGTGCGTCGGACGGCGCGGTGCGGATGTAGTAGCCGTCGTCCTTGTAGTCGGTGAAGGTCGGCGCCGTGTTGGACCCCGAGCACTGTGCCACCTTGGCGCCGGTGACCTTGTCGATGATGGCCAACGACATGCCGGAGGCCGCCGCACCGATGATGCCCTGGACGCCCTGGTTGAGGACGCGGTCCGCAGACTGCGAGGCGATGGCCTGGTCGCCGGCCTCGTCACCGCTGACCGGGCTGGGGATGTCCTTGCCGAGCACCCCGCCCGATTCGTTGATCTTCTTGATGGCGAACTTCATCGCCTCGATCTGCGGCGGGCCGAGGTAGGCCAGGTCGCCAGTCTCCGGGAGTACGTAGCCGAGCTTCAAGGCTTCCGCGCTGCCACCTCCGTCGCCGGTGCTGCCACTGGCACCGTCGCCGGCGTCGCCCCCGTTGCTGCCGCAGGCTGCAGCGGCCATCATGACCGATGCCGTGAGTGCCACAAGCTTCATCCGCTTGGCTGTGCGCATTCGTTCTCCTCGTGAGACTGGATGGGCCGTCATCAGTGACGGCCCAGCAGGTAATGGTGCCGACCCTAGTCGAGTTCGGTGCGCGCACAGAGGGCTGTGACGAACCTGTTATGACACCGTGGCCGAGCCGCGGTCAGGTGTCCTTCCCACGCGCCCCCGCGATGACGGCCTCGGCGACCTGCCGCATGCCGAGGCGCCGGTCCATGGCCGCCTTCTGGATCCACCGGAAGGCACCGGCCTCGTCCAGGCCCAGCTGATCCATCAGGATTCCCTTGGCCCGGTCGAGGGCCTTGCGGGTGGCCAACCGTTCACCGAGGTCGGCCACCTCGGTTTCCAGCGCCTTTCGCTCACGCCACCGGGATCGCGCGATCGTGAGGGCAGGAGCGAGGTCGGCTGCCGTGAAGGGCTTGAGGACGTAGGCCATCACGCCGGCATCACTCGCCCGCTCGACCAGGCCCTTGTCGCTGAACGCCGTCAACATGACGACCGGCGCAATCCCTTGGGCACCAATCCGCTCCGCGGCACTGATGCCGTCCAGCAGCGGCATCTTCACGTCGAGGATGACCAGGTCGGGCCGCAGCTCGCTCGCGAGCTCCACCGCGCGCAGGCCGTCCCTGGCCTGCCCCACCACGTCATATCCCGCCTCGGTGAGCATCTCGGCCAGGTCGAGCCGGATCAGGGCCTCGTCCTCGGCGACCAGCACTCTCAACCCGGAATCGGTCCCGGCGGGTTCTGCGGGATCCGTGCCGCCGCTCGGTTGCTGCTCGTCGCTCACCGGATCAGCCTAGCGAGCAGCTGGCCCGCCCCGAGCCGAGCGACCATGCGGCGGACGCTGGTGAGCGATGATCGGATGAGAAGGAAACAGGGCCCTATCGCGAAGGCAACAACCATTCGGTACGGATGGGGTGCCGAGGGCGGGACTCGAACCCGCACGCCCTTTCGAGCAGAGCATTTTGAGTGCTCCGTGTCTGCCGTTCCACCACCCCGGCTGGGTGCGCGGACAGCATACCGGGCGAATCCGGGTCAGAACTCATCCCCTCGGGGCCAGCTCGGCGAGCGGGACAGAGGTGTCGGCGAGGCGCTCGGGGTCGACCTCTGCCCTGGCCTTCACGAGGGCCTTGATGTCATCGCCGGCGTCCCAGATGTTCGCGTTCATCCCGGCCAGGACCCGGCCGCCCTTGAGCCAGAACGCGAGGAACTCCCGTCCCTCGACGTCACCGCGCAGCACCACCCGGTCCCAGTCGGTGGCGTAGCCGTTGTACTCCATGCCGAGGTCGAACTGGTCGGAGAAGAAGTAGGGCACCTTCTGGTATGCCGTGTGCTCACCGAGCATGTTGCGCGCAGCCCACTCTCCCTGGCTGCGTGCGTTGGCCCAGTGCTCGACGCGGATCCGCTGCTCCAGCAACGGGTTCCAGGCGTTGGCGATGTCTCCCGCGGCGTAGACGCCGTCGGCGCTGGTGGCGAGGTACTCATCGACCACCACGCCGTTGTCCACCTCGAGGCCAGCGGCCTCGGCGAGCTCGGTCCTCGGCCGGACACCGACCCCCACGACGACCAGGTCGGCCTCCACCACCTGGCCGTCGCTCGTGCGCACCCCGCTCGCCCGATCGCTGCCCTCGATCCGCTCCACGCCGGTCGTGTAGTGCTGCTCGATCCCGTGCTCGGCCTGCAGCGTCTTGTAGACCCCGCCCACCTCCGGCCCCAGCACCCGCTCCAGCGGGTACTGCTCCGGAGCGATGATCGCCACGTCGGCGCCGAGCTGGCGGACCGATGCCGCCACCTCCGACCCGATCCAGCCCGCCCCGATCACCGCGACGCGGCCAGCTCCACGCGCTGCCTTCTGCAACGCCTCGGACTCGCCCATGGTGCGCAACGACACGACGCCCGGCAGGTCCACACCGGGCAGCGGGAGCTGTTTGTTCTCCGCCCCCGTGGCCAGCAGCAACGCGTCATACGAGACCTGCTCGCCGCCCTCGAGGGTGACGGTGCGAGCCGCTGGGTCGAACGCCGTGGCGCGGGTGCCGGTGCGCAGGTCGATGTCGTGCTCGGCGTAGTAGCCCTCGTCGTGCACGTAGGGTTTGCTCGCCTTCGGGTCGCCACGCAGGTACTCCTTGGACAGCGGAGGTCGCTCGTAGGGACGCTCCTGCTCGGCGCCGATCAGCACGATCCGGGCGTCGCCGTCGCCCTTGCGCAGGGCGGCGGCCGCGGTGGCCCCGGTCAGGCTCGCGCCGACGATGACGAAGGTCTGCTGGCTCATTCCCTACTCCTTGACGATCGAGTGACGGTCAGACGCAACCGGCGAGCGCGAAGAACTCCTGGCGCGTGCGGGGGTCGTCCCGCAACGCACCGTGCACCGCGCTTGTGACCGTACGCGACCCGGACGCCCGGACGCCACGCAAGGACATGCACAGGTGCTCGGCCTCGATGATGACGCCGACCCCTCGCGGCTCCAGGTGGTCCTGCAGCCAGCCCGCGACCTGGGTCGTCAGCCGCTCCTGCACCTGCAGGTCGCGGGCGAACAGCTCGACGACCCTGGCCAGTTTGGACAGGCCGAGGATCCGCTCGCCGGGCAGGTAGGCCACGTGAGCCACCCCCTGGAACGGCAGCATGTGGTGCTCGCACAGCGACTGCACCGGGATGCTCCGCGCGAGCACGAGCTCGTCGTAGTGCTCGTCGTTGGGAAAGGTCGTCAGGTCGAACTCGCGGGGCGTCAGCAGCTCATGCATCGAGTGCGCCACCCGTCGTGGTGTCTCGGCCAGGTGCTCCGAGGAGGGGTCGCGCCCCAGCGCCAGGAGCAGGTCGTAGATCGCGCGCTCCGTCGCATCCAGGTCGATGCCCCGGCCGCCGCGCACCACGTGCAGCGGAGGGACGACGGACGTCAGGACGTCATACGAAGGCTCGGCGCTGCTCATGACACTCCTTCTAAAGTTGATTTAATCGGATTTTAGACCCTCGTCACGCTTACCGTCAACGACTTTAGGTTTTAGACTGTTGGTATGCCGTTGACCCAGCAATCCGACGAGGCACCCGAGGTGCCGGGTGCCGCGAGCGCCGATCCGGTGGCCGCCGTCGCGGCCCTGGACGAGCCCACGCGGCGCCGCCTGTATGACGTGGTGGCCCGTGCGCAGCGCCCGCTGAGCCGCGACGACGCGGCTGCCGAGGTGGGGATCTCGCGCGGCACCGCGGCCTTCCACCTCGACCGGCTGGCCGCGCGCGGCTTGTTGGAGGTGACGTTCGAGCGCCTGACCGGGCGCACCGGTCCGGGTGCCGGACGACCCGCCAAGCTCTACCGGCGGGCCAGGTCGGACGTGGCGGTGTCGCTGCCTGGCCGGCGCTACGACCTGGCCGGACGCCTCTTGGTGCAGACCGTCGCAGACATCGAGTCCTCCGGGGACAGGCCGCGCGACGTGCTGACCCGGCACGCCCGCCGGGAAGGTGTCGCCCTCGGCGCGGCCGGCCTCGACGTGCAGGAGGTCCTCGAGGACTGCGGCTACGAGCCGCGAGAGACGACCCGGGCGGGCGAGTCCGGCGGAGGCAGCCAGGAGGTGGAGCAGTCGGCCTCCCCGCCGGACCCCGCTTCGGCCGCAGAGCCGGCGTCCGGCCCCGGGCCGGACCTGGTGCTGGCCAACTGCCCGTTCCACGAGATGGTCGGTGAGCACCCGGAGCTGGTCTGCGGGATGAACCTGCACCTCATCGAGGGCGTGCTCGAGGGGTTGCACGAGGAGCACTACACCGCGTGCCTCGACCCTGCCGAAGGCCGATGCTGCGTGCGCCTACGTCACCGCTGACCGGCGGGCGCCATTCGGCGAATCCCGGTGCGGGAGCGGCTGTTCGCTTGGCTACTTGCCTGCGAGGTCGCCATACGCCGGCGCGACCTTGTTGCGGGCGTCACCCATCGTGTGCACGCGAAGGGCGTTGGTCGACCCGGGGATTCCGGGGGGCGAGCCGGCCACGATGACCACGATGTCGCCCTCCACCGCCCGGCCGCCGTCGAGCAGGTGCTGGTCGACCTGCATCGCCATCTCGTCGGTGTGGCGGGCCATCGGGACCAGGTAGGTCTCCACGCCCCAGGTCAGGGCGAGCTGTGACCTGGTGGCCTGGATCGGGGTGAACGCGATCATCGGCAACGTCGAGCGCAGCCGGGCGATCCGGTTGGCGGTGTCGCCCGACTGCGTGAAGGTGACCAGGTAGCGCGCGCCGAGCAGCTCGCCTATCTCGGCCGCCGCCAGGGTCACGGCCCCACCCATGGTGTGCGGGCGGGTCCCCAGCGGCTCGACCCGGCCGAGCCCGTGCTCCTCGGTGCTCGCGATGATCCGGGCCATCGTGCTGACCGCGTGGACCGGGAAGTCGCCCACGCTGGTCTCCCCGGACAGCATGATCGCGTCGGCGCCGTCGAGGACCGCGTTGGCGCAGTCGCTGGCCTCCGCCCTCGTCGGTCGGGCGTTGTGGATCATCGACTCGAGCACCTGCGTGGCCACGATGACCGGTTTGGCATTGCGGCGCGAGATCTCGATGGCCTCCTTCTGCACGATCGGCACCTCCTCGAGCGGCATCTCGACGCCGAGGTCGCCGCGGGCCACCATCACGCCGTCGAAGGCGTCGATGATCTCCTCCAGGTGCTCGACCGCCTGCGGCTTCTCGATCTTGGCGATGACCGGGAGGTGCACGCCCTCCTCGTCCATGATCTTGTGCACGTCCTCGACGTCGGCCGCCGACCGCACGAAGGACAGGGCAACCAGGTCGGCACGCAGGTGGAGGGCCCAGCGCAGATCGGCCTCGTCCTTCTCGGTGAGGGCGGGCACACTGACCGCCACGCCCGGCAGGTTGATCCCCTTGTGGTCGGAGACCTCACCACCCTCGATCACCTCGGTGACGACGTTGGTGCCCGTCACCTGCACGGCCCGCAACGCGATCTTGCCGTCGTCGATGAGCAGCATGTCGCCCTTGGCGACGTCGCCCGGCAGGCCGGAATAGGTGGTGGAAACCCGCTGCTGGTCCCCGTCCACGTCGTCGGTGGTGATGGTGAACCGGTCCCCCTTGACCAGGGAGACGGGACCGGCGGCGAAGGTACCGGTGCGGATCTTCGGGCCCTGGAGGTCGACGAGCACACCCACGGCGTGGCCGGACTCGTCGCTGGCCTGTCGCACGTCCCGATAGACCTTCTCGTGGTCCGAGTAGGAGCCGTGGGAGAGGTTCAGCCGGGCGACGTCCATCCCTGCGGCGACGAGCTCACGCAGCCGTTGCGGGGACGACGAGGCAGGACCGAGGGTGCAGACGATCTTGGCACGGCGCATGGCTCGATCCTAAGGGCCAGCCCCCCTCGACCGGACACCTCGGGCGCGAGCGCTCTCATGGGCTCACGCCCGAGAAAGCACACGGCACAGGTGTCCGGCCGGGGAGCTCAGGGGGTGAGTGGACGGTCGGTCGGGGCAACGGGCCGTGGCAGGGCGGATGAGCCGCGCAGCCAGGCGTCGACCCCGTGCGCCGCCGACCGGCCCTCGGCGATCGCCCACACGATCAGCGACTGGCCCCGTCCTGCGTCACCCGCCACGAAGACTCCGGGCACCGAGGTCATGAACGCGTCGTCCCGCCGGACGTTCGAGCGCTCGTCGAGCTCGACGCCGAGCTGCTCCACCACACCGGAGCGCTCCGGCCCGACGAATCCCATGGCCAGCAGCACCAGCTGCGCGGGCAGCTCCCGCTCCGTCCCGGGGACCGGCACCGGCCCCCGCTCGCCCAGCTCGACCTCGACCAGACGCAGCGCCCTGACCCGTCCGTGCTCGTCCTGGAGGACCTCCTCGGTGCTCGTGGCGTAGACCCGGTCGCCGCCCTCCTCGTGCGCGCTCGAGACGCGGAACAGCATCGGGTAGGTCGGCCACGGCTGGGCATCCGGGCGGTCGGCACCGGGCCGGGGCAGGATCTCGAGCTGCGTGACGGACCGTGCGCCCTGACGCAGCGCCGTGCCGAGGCAGTCGGCCCCGGTGTCGCCGCCGCCGATGATCACGACGTCCTTGCCGGTCGCGACCACCTGCCCGGGAGCCTCTTCGCCGAGCGCCGCCCGGTTGGCCGGCGGCAGGTATTCCATCGCCTGCACGACGCCTTCCGCCTCCCGGCCGGGCACGGGCAGGTCGCGGGGCACGGTGGATCCGATGGCGAGCACGACGGCGTCATAGCGCTGCCGCAGCTGCTCACCAGTGAGGTCGCGGCCGATGTCCACCCCGCTCTTGAACCGGGTGCCCTCGGTGCGCATCTGGTCGATGCGCCGGTCGAGGACCGACTTCTCCATCTTGAACTCGGGTATGCCGTAACGCAGCAGCCCACCGGGGCGGTCGGCCCGCTCGAAGACCGCGACCGTGTGCCCCGCCCGGGTCAGTTGCTGCGCGACGGCCAGACCCGCCGGCCCGGACCCCACCACCGCGACCGTCTTGCCGCTCAGCCGTCCGGGCAGCTGTGGCGTGACGTTGCCGTCCGCGAAGGCGCGCTCGATCGTGGTGACCTCCACCTGCTTGATCGTCACCGCCGGCTGGCTGATGCCGAGCACACAGGCCGACTCGCACGGAGCGGGGCACAGTCGACCGGTGAACTCCGGGAAGTTGTTGGTCGCGTGCAACCGCTCGATGGCGCCCGGCCAGTCGCCACGTCGAGCCAGGTCGTTCCACTCCGGGATGAGGTTGCCCAGTGGACATCCGCTGTGGCAGAAGGGAATCCCACAGTCCATGCATCGTCCGGCCTGCCGGCGCAGTTCGCCCTCCTCCTGCTGCTCATACACCTCCCGCCAGTCCATCAGCCGGATCGGCACCGGGCGGCGGCGCGGCAGCTCGCGTTCGCGGGTGGTCAGAAATCCTCGGGGATCAGCCATGGTGCGCCTCCATGATCTGCCGCCACGCCTCCGGACCGTCGGGGTCGCGGCCGGCGGCCTCGGCGCCGGACCGGATGTCGAGCACCCTCTGGTAGTCACGTGGCAGCACGAGTGTGAATCTCTCCGCGCTGGCCGGCCAGTCGTCGAGCAACCGCGCGGCCACGGCGGATTCGGTCCACTCCGCGTGGTGCCGCAAGAGCTCGTGCACCGTCGCCCGGTCCTGCTCGCGGAGGGGGACGAGGTCCACCAGCTCGGTGTTGACCCGGTCCGCGCGCAGATCAAGGGCGAAGGCCCGTCCTCCCGACATGCCGGCTGCGAAGTTGCGTCCGACCGGACCGAGCACCAGCACCGTTCCACCGGTCATGTACTCGCACCCATGGTCGCCGACACCCTCGACGACGGCGCTGGCGCCGGAGTTGCGCACGGCGAACCGCTCCCCCACCAGTCCGCGGATGAACAGCTCACCGCTGGTGGCGCCATAGCCGATGACGTTGCCGGCGATGACGTTCTGCTCCGCGGCCATCGCGGCCTCGCGCAGCGGGCGCACGACCACCCGGCCGCCGGACAGGCCCTTGCCGACGTAGTCGTTGGCCTCGCCGAAGAGCCGCAGGGTGATGCCGGCCGGCAGGAACGCGCCGAGCGACTGGCCCGCGGCGCCGGTGAGCGAGATGTCGATGGTGCCGTCCGACAGTCCCTGGGTGTGGCGCTTGGTGACCTCGTGCCCCAGCATCGTGCCCACGGCCCGGTTCACGTTGGTGACGGGCAGCTCGATCCGCACCGGCTGGCCACCGTCCAACCCGTCCCGGCTCAGCTCGATGAGTCGCTGGTCGAGCACCTTCTCGAGCCCGTGGTCCTGTGCCACCGTGTGCCGCAGCGTGGTCCCGGCGGGCCGCTCGCCGCCGGCGAGGACCGGTGACAGGTCCAGGCCGCTGGCCTTCCAGTGCTCTATGGCGGCGCGGACATCCAGCGCACCGACCTGGCCGATGGCCTCGTCGAGCGAGCGGAACCCGAGGTGGGCCAGCAGCTCGCGCACCTCCTGCGCGATGTACTCGAAGAAGGTCTCGACGAATTCGGGCCGGCCGGTGAACCGCGCCCGCAGCTCGGGATTCTGGGTGGCGATACCGACAGGGCAGGTGTCCAGGTGGCAGACCCGCATCATCACGCAGCCGCTGACCACCAGCGGTGCCGTGGCGAACCCGAACTCCTCGGCTCCGAGCAGGGCGGCGATGACCACGTCGCGCCCGGTCTTGAGCTGGCCGTCGACCTGCACCACGATCCGGTCCCGGAGGCCGCCGAGCAGCAGCGTCTGCTGGGTCTCGGCGAGGCCGAGCTCCCAGGGCGCGCCCGCATGCTTGAGCGAGGTCAGCGGGGCGGCGCCCGTGCCACCGTCGTGGCCCGACACGAGGACGACGTCGGCGTGCGCCTTGCTCACGCCCGCAGCGACGGTCCCGATGCCGACCTCCGAGACCAGCTTGACGTGCACCCGTGCGGCCGGGTTGGCGTTCTTGAGGTCGAAGATGAGCTGCGCCAGGTCCTCGATCGAGTAGATGTCGTGGTGCGGCGGCGGCGAGATGAGCCCGACGCCGGGGGTGGAGTGACGGGTCCGAGCCACCCACGGGTAGACCTTCGGTCCCGGCAGCTGGCCGCCCTCCCCCGGCTTGGCACCCTGCGCCATCTTGATCTGCAGGTCGTCCGCAGCCGTCAGGTAGAGACTGGTCACGCCGAACCGGCCCGACGCGATCTGCTTGATCGCCGAGCGGCGCACCGGGTCGAGCAGCCGGTCTGCGTCCTCGCCGCCCTCGCCCGTGTTGGAACGCGCACCGATGCGGTTCATCGCCACCGCGAGCGTCTCGTGCGCCTCCTGGCTGATCGAGCCGTAGCTCATCGCGCCCGTGGAGAAGCGGGTCATGATCGCGCTCGCGGGCTCGACCTCGTCCAGCGGCACCGGCGTCCGGTCGCCCGGATCCAGCTCGAACAGCCCCCGCAACGTCATCAACCGGGCCGACTGCTCGTTCACCCGGGCGGTGTACTTCCGGAAGACGTCGAACCGGCGGGCACGGGTGGAGTGCTGCAACCGGAACACGGTCTCGGGGTCGAACAGGTGCTCCTCGCCGTCCCTGCGCCACTGGTACTCACCGCCGGACGCCAGCAGGCTCGAGGACGGGCCGCTCTCCGGGTATGCCGTGCCGTGCCGCGCCGCGACCTCCGCGGCGATGACGTCCAGTCCGACGCCCCCGAGCCGGGAGACGGTGCCGGTGAAGTAGTCGTCGACCAGCTCCTGCGACAGACCGATCGCCTCGAACACCTGCGCCCCGCGGTACGAGGCGACCGTCGAGATGCCCATCTTGGACATCACCTTCAACACGCCCTTGCCGAGCGCCTTGATCAGGGCCCGGACCGCCTCCTCCGGCGAGACCTCCCCCACCTCACCGGTGCGCGCCAGCTCCTCGACCGACTCCATCGCCAGGTAGGGGTTGACCGCGGCCGCGCCGTAGCCGATCAGCAGCGCCACGTGGTGGACCTCGCGAACGTCACCGGCCTCGACGAGCAGACCCACCTCGGTGCGGGTCTTCTCCCGGATCAGGTGGTGGTGCACGGCCGAGGTGAGCAGCAGCGACGGGATCGGGGCCAGGCCGCGGTGGGAGTCACGGTCGGACAAGACGATGAACCGGGCACCCCCGGCGATGGCGGCGGACACCTCCCGCAGGATCTCCTCGAGCCGCCGGCGCATCGCCTCGCCGCCACCGGCCACGTCGTAGAGCCCCCGCACCACGTGGGTCGCGTAGCCGGGCAGGTCGCCGTCGGCGTTGATGTGCACGATCTTGGCCAGCTCGTCGTTGTCGATCACCGGGAAGGGCAGGACGACCTGGCGTGCGTGCGCCGGGCCTGCCTCCAGCGCGTTCCCCTCCGGGCCCATGGTGGTGCCGAGCGAGGTCACGAGCTCCTCGCGGATCGCGTCCAACGGTGGGTTGGTCACCTGCGCGAACAGCTGGGTGAAGTAGTCGAAGAGCAGCCTGGGCCGGCTGGACAGCACCGCCACCGGCGTGTCGGTGCCCATCGACCCGAGCGCCTCGACTCCGGTCGACATGGGCGACAAGAGGATCCGCAGATCCTCCTGGGTGTAGCCGAACGTCTGCTGCCGCCGCGTCACCGAGGCCGACGTGTGCACCACGTGCTCGCGGTCGGGCAGGTCCCGCAGGTGGATCAACCCGGCGTGCAGCCAGTTCTCGTAGGGGTGCTCGGCGGCGAGCGAGGCCTTCACCTCCTCGTCGCTGACCAACCGGCCGTGAGCGGTGTCCACCAGGAACATCCGGCCCGGGGCCAACCTCCCCTTGCGGACCACCGTCGCAGGGTCCAGGTCGAGGACACCGGCCTCGGAGGCGAGCACGACCAGCCCGTCCGTGGTCACGGCATACCGGCCCGGCCGCAGGCCGTTGCGGTCGAGCACGGCGCCGATCAGCGAGCCGTCGGTGAAGGTCACGCAGGCAGGTCCGTCCCAGGGCTCCATGAAGGTGGAGTGGTATTCGTAGAACGCCCTGCGCGCGGGGTCCATCTCCTCGTGGTTCTCCCACGCCTCGGGGATGGTCATCAGCACCGCGTGGGGCAGTGATCGCCCCGACACGTGCAACAGCTCGAGGACCTCGTCGAAGGTCGCAGAGTCCGAGGCCCCCGGACTGCAGATCGGGAAGACGCGGGACAGGTCTCCGGGGATCACCGGGGTGGCCAGCTGGCTCTCTCGCGCGTGCATCCAGTTGCGGTTGCCGCGCACGGTGTTGATCTCGCCGTTGTGGGCGATCAGCCGGTAGGGGTGGGCCAGGGGCCAGGAGGGGAACGTGTTCGTCGAGAACCGCGAGTGCACCAGGGCCAGCTCGGTGGCGAACGCACGGTCGGACAGGTCCGGGAAGAACGGCTCGAGCTGGCCGGTGGTCAGCATCCCCTTGTATACGAGGGTGCGCGACGACAGCGACGGGAAATAGACCTGCAGGTCGCGCTCGGCCCGCTTGCGCAGGCAGAAGGCGCGACGCTCGAGGCCCATCCCGATCTCGTGACCGGTCGCCGCGGTGACGAACAGCTGGCGGAAGACCGGCATGCAGGCACGGGCCGCTCCCCCGATCAGGTTCGGCTCGACCGGGACGTCGCGCCAGCCGAGCACCCGCAGGCCCTCCTCGGCGGCCAGCGCCTCGACAGCCGCCACAACCTGCTCCCGCTCGAGCGCATCGCTCGGCAGGAAGGCGATCCCCACGGCATACGCGCCCTTGCGAGGAAGCTCGAAGTCGACAGCGCCGCGCAGGAACCGGTCAGGCACCTGGGTGAGGATGCCCGCTCCGTCGCCGACTCCCGGGTCGGCACCGGTGGCGCCGCGGTGCTCCATGTTGCGCAGCGCTGTGAGCGCGAGGTCGATGATGTCGTGCCCCGCGCTCCCGCGCATCGTCGCGACGAACGCGACCCCGCAGGCATCGTGCTCCTGGGCAGGGTCGTAGAGGCCCTGCGCGGGTGGAGTGGTGGAGAAGGCTGTGACGCCCACGGTCGATCACCGTCCTAGCTGCTGTCTCGAGTTCACTCGGGACCGCGCGTGGACGACGGTGGCCACTGCGTGGTGCGGGCACCCTACCCGTGCTGCTCACTGCCGGGACAGACCCGTTCGTATGCCGAGACCGGCTCGCTTGGCCTAGTACTACAGCCGCACTTATGGTGAGGCGCCGCGGCGGGCGTAGTGGCAGCGTTGGGCGCGGGCTTGATGTCGGC
>NZ_SWMA01000038.1:0-40078 GCF_005222685.1 Segeticoccus rhizosphaerae | reverse complement strand
CCTGGCTGCGGGCCGACCCCGCCGGCTGCCTCATCCCCGGCATCGGGGTCATCCCCGCCGACAGCTCCACCGTCGCCGACCTGCACTGCCTGTGCAAACACCACCACCGCGCCAAACACCAAGCCGGCTGGCACCTCGCCATGACCCCCGACGGCACCTGCACCCGGACCTCACCAGCCGGCCAGGACTACCCCACCCACCCGACCAACCACCTCCAAGCCAGCGCCTGAGGTGAACCAACCGCGCCCAAGGCCGGTCCGCGCCACGAGCCTCCGCTCAGGTGAGGTTCGAGCCTTTTGGTGATCGCATCACTGGCGGCCGGGCTGGTCGTCCTCACCGCGGCGGCGAAGGTAGCGCTCGAACTCCTTGGCGATCGCGTCACCGGTGGCCTCGGGGAGTTCGGCGGTGTCCTGCGCCTCCTCCAGAGAGTGGACGTACTCCGCGACTTCCTCGTCGGACTCGGCCAGCTCGTCGACCCCGTGCTCCCACGCCCGGGACTGCTCGTCGAGGTCACCGTGCGGTATGACGATGTCGAGCAGGTCCTCGAGTTTGGAGACCAGGCCCAATGTGGCCTTCGGCGACGGGACGCCGCCGGCGTAGTGGGGCACCGCCGCCCAGCACGACAGCGAGGGAAGCTCGGCCTGTGCCGCCGCCTCGGCAATGACGCCGATGATGCCGGTGGGTCCCTCGTAGGTGCTGGAGTCGAGGTCGAAGCGGTCACGCACGTCGGGGTCATCCGAGGTTGCGGTGACCGGGATCGGGCGCGTGTGCGGCACGTCGGCGAGCAGACCACCGAGCGTCACGAGCATGGTCACACCGGACGCCGTCGCGAAGTCCAACAGCTCGGTGGTGAAGGAGCGCCACCGGGTCGAGGGCTCGATCCCCTGCACGAGCAGGACGTCGCGGTCGAGCGGGGTCGAGCCGGCCCGCAGGATCCGCGTGGTGGGCCACTCGATGCGTCTGCGGCCCGATTCGGTCACGGAGCGCGGTCGGTTCACCTGGAAGTCGTAGTAGTTCTCCGGGTCGATCGCGGCGACCGGGGTCGCATCCCAGACGTCGGCCAGGTGCTCGATGACCGACGTCGCCGTCTCGCCGGCGTCGTTCCATCCCTCGAAGGCGGCGACCATGATCGGGTCGTGCAGCTCCGTCACGTCGTCGAGCTCGATCAACAGGTGCCTCCTCACGGGGCCCGAGCGCCGGATGCGACGGGTACCCGCCCAGCCTACGGAATGCCGCGCTGCTTGGGGACGGCACGCCGATAGACTCGCCGCGTTCCCAACAGACAAGGTCCAAGACATTGAGCAGCCGCTCCGACCTCTTCCGCACCATCCTGTCCGAACGCGTCGTCGTCGCGGACGGTGCCATGGGCACCATGCTCCAGGACGCCAACCCCTCGATGGCTGACTTCCAGGACCACGAGGGATGCAACGAGATCCTCAACGTGACCCGGCCCGACGTCGTCAGGGGCATCCACGATGCCTACTTGGAGGTCGGGGTCGACGCCGTGGAGACCAACACCTTCGGCGCCAACCTCGCCAACCTTGGCGAATACGGCATCTCCGACCGGATCCACGAGCTCGCGCAGGCCGGTGCCCGCATCGCCGCGGAGGCCGCCGCGGCGTGGTCGACGAAGGAACAGCCGCGCTTCGTGCTCGGCTCGATGGGGCCCGGCACCAAGCTCCCGTCCCTCGGGCACCTGCCGTTCGCGACGCTGCGAGACGCCTACCAGGAGCAGGCGCGCGGGCTGATCGACGGTGGGGTCGACGCGCTGCTGATCGAGACGAGCCAGGACCTGCTGCAGGCCAAGGCTGCCGTGATCGGCAGCAAGCGCGCGCTGACGGCCGCCGGAGAGACGCTGCCCGTCTTCGTCCAGGTGACCGTGGAGACGACCGGCACCATGCTCATGGGCTCGGAGATCGCTGCCGCGCTGACCGCCCTGGAGCCGCTCGGGATCGACGGCATCGGCCTCAACTGCGCCACCGGGCCCACGGAGATGAGCGAGCACCTGCGCCACCTGTCGCGCCACGCCCAGATCCCCATCACCTGTATGCCGAACGCCGGGCTCCCGCAGCTGACCAAGGACGGCGCGGCCTACCCGCTGACCCCGGAGGAACTGGCCGCCGCGCACACCCAGTTCACGAAGGAGTTCGGCCTCTCGCTCGTCGGTGGATGTTGTGGCACGACGCCGGAGCATCTTCGTCAGGTCGTCGAGGCGGTGGGTGGCCAGCCCCTCACCCCGCGCCGGCCGCGAACCGAGCACGGTGTCGCGTCGCTCTACCAGCACGTCCCCTTCCGTCAGGACGCGTCGTTCCTGTCGATCGGCGAGCGCACGAACGCCAACGGCTCCAAGGCGTTCCGGGAGGCGATGCTCGAGCAGCAGTGGGACCAGTGCGTCGAGATCGCACGCAACCAGACCCGTGACGGCGCGCACCTGCTCGACGTCTGTGTCGACTACGTCGGTCGCGACGGCGTCGGTGACATGAAGGAGCTCGTCTCGCGGCTCGCCACCGCGAGCACGCTGCCGCTGGTGCTCGACTCGACAGAGCCTCCGGTGGTCGAGGCCGGGCTGGAGCTGCTCGGCGGCCGGGCCGTGGTCAACTCGGTCAACTACGAGGACGGCGACGGTCCGGGCTCCCGCTTCGCCCGCGTCATGCCGATCGTCAAGGAGCACGGCTCCGCGGTGGTCGCGCTCACCATCGACGAGCAGGGTCAGGCCCGCACTCGTGACCACAAGGTGGCAGTCGCCTCCCGCCTGGTCGAGGACCTCACGAACACCTGGGGGATGCGGGTCGAGGACATCATCGTGGACTGCCTGACCTTCCCGATCGCCACGGGCCAGGAGGAGACCCGCCGCGACGGGATCGAGACGATCGAGGCGATCCGGGAGCTCAAGCGCCGCTACCCGGAGGTGCAGACCACCCTCGGCGTCTCGAACGTCTCGTTCGGCCTCGCGCCGCCGGCCCGGGTGGTGCTCAACTCGGTGTTCCTGCACGAATGCGTCAAGGCCGGGCTCGACTCGGCCATCGTGCACGCCGCCAAGATCATCCCGATCGCGCGGATCCCCGAGGAGCAGCGGGAGTGCGCCCTGGACCTGGTCTTCGACCGGCGCCAGTGGTCGGGAGAACCGGGGGAGAGCGACGTGACCTACGACCCGCTGTCCCGGTACCTCGAGCTCTTCGAGGGCGTCGACTCGGCCTCGCTCAAGGCTTCGCGCGCCGACGAGCTGGCCGCGCTGCCGCTCGACGAGCGTCTCGCCCGCCGCATCATCGACGGCGAGGGGCAGGGCCTCGAGGCTGACCTGCAGACCGCACTCGACAAGGGTCACAAGGCGCTCGACATCATCAACGACAACCTGCTCGATGGGATGAGGACCGTCGGGGAGCTGTTCGGCAGGGGCGAGATGCAGCTGCCGTTCGTGCTCCAGTCCGCCCAGGTGATGAAGGCTGCGGTCGCCTACCTCGAGCCCTACATCGAGGGTGCGGAGGACGGCACGCGGGAGACCAAGGCCCGGATCCTGCTGGCCACCGTCAAGGGCGACGTGCACGACATCGGCAAGAACCTCGTCGACATCATCCTGTCCAACAACGGGTATGACGTGGTCAACATCGGCATCAAGCAGCCGATCAACGAGATCGTGCGCGCGGCCGAGGAGCACCAGGTCGACGCCATCGGGATGAGCGGACTGCTGGTCAAGTCCACCGTGGTGATGAAGGAGAACCTCGAGGAGCTCAACTCCCGCGGCTACGCCGCGCGGTGGCCGATCATGCTGGGTGGTGCCGCGCTGACCCGTGCCTACGTCGAGAACGACCTCGCCGAGATCTACCAGGGCGAGGTGCGTTATGCCCGCGACGCGTTCGAGGGGTTGCGCCTCATGGACGCCATCGCCAAGGCTCGCACCAGCCCCGACCTCACCCTCGCCGACACGCTGCCCGAGCTGCGCAAGCGACGGGTCCGCCCGGTCCACACCGAGGTCGACGATGCCGCGCTACGCGACACCACCCGCTCGGACATCGCTGCGGACAACGACATCCCGACCCCGCCGTTCTGGGGCAGCCGCGTGGTCAAGGGGGTGGCCCAGGCCGACTTCGCGGCCTACCTCGACGAACGCGCCACCTTCCTCGGGCAGTGGGGGCTGCGCGGCAGCCGCGGCGACGGCCCGTCATACGAGGAGCTGGTGGAAAGCGAAGGGCGGCCGCGGCTGCGGATGTGGCTGGACCGGATCAAGACCGACGGCCTCCTGGAGGCGGCCGTGGTCTATGGCTACTTTCCTTGCTACAGCGAGGGCAACGACATCGTCATCCTGCACCACGAGGGCGGGGGCGAGGGCAGCGAGCGGGCGCGACTGACCTTCCCGCGGCAACGGCGCGACAAGCGACTCTGCCTGGCGGACTTCTTCCGCAGCAAGGAGCGCTACGACGCCGACGGGCGGCCCGACGTGATCGCCTTCCAGCTCGTGACCATGGGCCCGCGCATCGCGGAGGAGACCGCCAAGATCTTCGCCGCGAACGAGTACCGCGACTACCTCGAGCTGCACGGCCTGTCGGTCCAGCTCACCGAGGCGCTGGCCGAGATGTGGCACGCGCGGATCCGCGAGGAGCTCGGCCACGGCGCCGAGGACGACGAAGAGCTGGGCGGAATCCTGAAGCAGGCCTACCGCGGCTCGCGCTACTCCTTCGGCTACCCCGCCTGCCCCAACCTCGAGGACCGCAAGGTCTCCGTGGCGCTGCTCGACCCGGAGCGGATCGGCGTGAGCCTCTCGGAGGAGCTGCAGCTGCACCCCGAGCAGTCCACCGACGCGCTGGTCGTGCACCACCCCGAGGCGAAGTACTTCAACGCGACGTGAGCGGCGACGACCAGCGGCGACAATGGAGCGGAGCGACTCTGCCGCGGAGGAGCGCGACCGCGGACCCGAGCGGCGACGACCAGCGGCGACAATGGAGCGGAGCGACTCTGCCGCGGAGGAGCGCGACTGCGGACCCGAGCGGCGACGACCAGCGGCGAGAACGGAACGAAGCTCTGCCGGGAGCCGTCCTGTGGGACATGGACGGCACGCTCATCGACACCGAGCCCTACTGGATCTCCGAGGAGCGCGCCCTGGTCGAGAGCGTCGGCGGGGTGTGGACGCACGAGCACGGCCTGGCCCTGGTCGGCAACGACCTGCTGGTGTCGGCGCGGTACATCATCGACCACTCGTCGATCGCGATGACGCCGCTGGAGGTCGTGGAGCACCTGCTCGACGGGGTGGTGGCGCGGGTGTCGGAGCACACTCCGTGGCGTCCCGGCGCGCGTGAGCTGCTGGACGGACTCATCGCGGCCGGTGTGCCATGCGTCCTCGTGACGATGTCCTGGCGCAGGCTCGCGGACGTCTTCATCGGGACGCTCCCGGCGGGCACGTTCGCCCACGTCATCACGGGCGACGAGGTGGAGCACGGTAAACCGCACCCCGAGCCCTACCGCGCCGCCAGCCGGGCGCTCGGTGTCCCGCTCTCGGAGTGCCTGGCCATCGAGGACTCGCCACCCGGTGTGGCCTCCGCCGTGAGCGCCGGCGTGCGCACCCTCGCGGTGCCCCACGCTGTGCCGGTGCCGGAGATGGCCGGTGCGGTGCAGGTGCCGACGCTCGAGGGTCTTCGGCCCGGCGACCTCCAGGCTCTTTTCGGGTGATGTCCGTCCGGCTCCCGTCGGCCCGCGGCGAGCTGCGGGACGCCCGGGACCGGCTGGTCGCGTCCGACCCCGGAGGCACCAGGCTCCGACAGGCGGCCCGGGCCACGGTCGTGGTCGCCTCGACCCTGGTCGTGGAGCGGGTCGTGGCGTGGGCCCTGGGCGCGCAGCCCCTCATGCTGATGCTGCTCGGCGCCATCGTGACGATTCCGATGTCGACCGGCATCCGGGACACCCGCGGCGCGCTCGTGCTGCGCACCGCCGTGCTGTCGCCGGTGGCCTCGGCAGTCGGCGTGTCGCTCGCGGTGATCGCGGGGCAGCAGCACGTCCTCGGGCTGGTCCTGTTCGTCATCGTGGTCTTCACCGCCGTGTGGGTGCGGCGGTTCGGGCCACGCTGGTTCCACTACGGGTTCCTGCTCTGGCAGTCCTACTTCTTCGCGCTCTTCCTGAGCCCGCCCGTGTCCGCGTTGCCGTCGCTGCTCGTGGCTGTCGTCTGCGCGACGGTGTGGGTCGCGCTCCTGCTCGCCACCGTGCTGCACGACGACCCGGAGGCCCGGCTGCGACGCACCATCACCGCACTGCGGGCCCGCGCGCGGGCGGTCGTCTCCACGTGCCTGGACGTGTTGGACGACCCGGGCGACCGGGGGGCGCGCCGGGCCCTGCGCGCCCATCGCATCCAGCTCGGTGAGGCCGTCCTGCTCCTGGACGGCCAGCTGAGCGACGAGCGTGCCCTCCCGGACGGCGTGCCTCCCGGACGGCTCAGGCGGTGGATCGTCGACTTCGAGATCGGGATGGACCGGTTGTGCTCGGCCGTGCTCGACCTCGCGGCTGATCCCGGAAGCGTGCCGCGACGTCAGCAGACGGAGGTTCGCGACGTGCTGCGCCAAGTGGCGTGGGCGCACCCGGAGGCCGCGTTGGCCGGGGTGCAACGGCTCGAGAGAGAGGGCGCGACGCCGGTGTCCCGTCGCATCGCTCGCGCCGGACGACTCCTGGTCGACACCGTCGACCAGTGGGACTCGGGGGCGCTTCGGCTCGGACCCGACGCTGAGGAGGCACACGACTCGCAGGACGGCGACTTCGAGTCGGTCGTGCGGCTGACCGGGGGCAACCTGCCCGGCGTCGCGTCGCTGGCCGAGCGGTCGGTGCGCAGCGATGGTGCCGGCCGCTGGTCGCCCTCCCGCCTACGGCTGACGACGCGGCAGGCCATCCAGGCGGGAACGGCAGCGGCCCTCGCGATCCTGGCCGGTGAGCTCATCTCGAGCCAGCGCTACTACTGGGCGGTGATCGCCGCCTTCGTCGGTTTCGCCGGGACGGCGACAGCTGGTGAGACCCTGCGCAAGGGAGTCGCCAGGGTGTTCGGGACCGTTGCAGGGCTGGTCGTCGCGGTGGGCCTGGCCAACCTGACGGCCGACACTAGCACCCTGGCCCTGGTCACCACCTTGGCGTGCGTCTTCCTTGCCTTCTACCTGCAAGCCGTGTCCTACGGGGCGATGATCTTCTTCATCACCGTGCTGCTGGGCCAGCTCTACACCATGCTCCACTCGCTGGTCGACCAGTTGCTGTTGATCCGCTTGGAAGAGACGGCGATCGGCGCACTGATCGGGATCGGCGTCTCCTTCTTGGTGCTGCCCGCCGGCACTCGTGCCACCCTGCGCGCCGCCCGAGCGGCCTTCCTCGAGCACCTGGCCGACCTGCTGGAGGCCGCGGCCGATGCCTTGTCCGCACAGGACCCGCGGCGCGACCTGCTCGCCCTGACCATCGAGCTGGACGCGGCCTCGCGCCAGGTGCTGCGCACCGAGAGAGGACTGACCTACGGTCGGTTCTTCGGCGCAGTGCGCACCGGCATCCGGCACCGCGTCACCATGCTCGGTGTGTGCGCCGCGGCGGGGCGGGCCCTCGCCGCGGCACTGTCGACCGAACGGCCCACCAGCACGCCGTTGGCCGATACGTGCCGGGAACTTGTGGCGGAGTGCCGACGGCTCTCCGCCGCGCGGCAGCTCTACCCCCCACCCGAGCTGCCGGAGGGCACCCTGCCCGTGGCCGAACGGGTGGAGCCGCTTCTGGCAACGGCCGAGCGGGAAGCCGGCGGTCCCGCCCCGAAACCCACCGCAACGGTGACTTCTCTCGTCGCGATCCTGCGCCGGCTGACCCAGGCCTTGACGCTGCTCGGCCACGAACCGAGCCGCCGTCAGCGCCCGTTCACGGGCGTCGGCGGCTCAGCCGGGACGGGTGGAGCCTCGCCACGACGGCGCAGCCAGTAGGCATAGGTGGAGAGCCCGAGCGCAGCGCCCCAGACCGGCCAGAACATCTCGGGCAGCCAGCCGGCGACGTCGGCCATCCCGACCGGGAAGGCATCACCCAAGCCGCTGAAGAGGGTGAGTCGGACGAACATCAGCCCGGCCGACGTCACGGCCACGCTCACGAAGGCGGCGGGCACCACGGCCAGACCGACAGGGACGGGGCGACCGCCGAGCCCCGGCACCCATCGGGGAAACACCTCGCCCCACGGCCGCAGCAGGCCGAGCGTGAGCAACGCTCCCACCACCGCGAATGCGCCCAGCCCCGCGCCGAAACCGGCGATCGGACGCACCCGTTCGAAGGACTCGGCCGTGAGCCCGAGCGGGATCCCGACGAACCAGGCAAAGCGCGTCACGGCATAGCCGACAGGCACCAACACCGACACGGCAACCGCCACGCGCCCCCAGCGTGCCGCCCGCTCCGGCGCCCGCCAGCCGGTCGCCGCGTCGACGGCCCGACCGTCCGCGCGAGCCGCCTGCGCCCCAGCCCGCCGCCACCCGGCGCCGGCGACGACGAGGGACAGGCCGCCGAGGGTGACCAGGAGCACGTTGATCCAGGGCCACGAGTAGGCCTCTGCCGGCGACACGTCCCGGGCGAAGCCGACGATCCAGCCCACGACCAGGATCGGGGTGTAGCCCAGCCCGGCGAGCAGCCGGAAGTCCGGCACCACCACGGCGAGCACGGCCCCGAGCCCGATGCTCGCGTCCCCGGTCAGGCGCAGCATCGAGCCGGCGCTCGGATGCCGGCTCAACCCGACGGAGGCGGTCGCCAGGCCGAGGGCGGCGGCGGCCACCGCAGTCGTGAGCCACGCCCCGGTGCGCGGACTGAACTGGTCCAGGAGGGACAGGGCGACGGTGTCGGTACCCCCTGAGTGCCATGGATATCCGCGCGCACCGGCCAGCCAGGCGATCCCGAGGGCCAGGTAGGTCAGCGACCACGCCACGGCCGCGGCGGGAGCCCAGCGCGCCAGTCGGCCAGGGCGCGACCCCGACCGCCCAGTGGGATCCGCGGGCCCGGTGGTCCGCGTGGCCGCGATCAGCGGTTCGGTGCGTGTTGACATGTCCACTTCTTCCTCTCCCGGCACCCCGTGCGGATGCCGGCGACACCACCGTGTCTCGGGAGAGAGTGCGGGCGCGTCGCCCGCGGGTCGCGACGGCATACGCCGCGAGGATGACTCGCGCGAGGATTTCAGCGACCGGGCTGCACCAGACCCCACTCGTAGGCGAGGACCACGGCCTGCACCCGGTCCCGAAGCCCCAGCTTCTGCAGCACTCGCCCGACGTGGGTCTTGATGGTGGCCTCCGACAAGAAGAGCCGGCCCGCGATCTCCGCGTTGGAGGCACCGGTGGCGATCTCGAGCAATATCTCGCGCTCCCGCCCGGTCAGCCGCTGAAGCTGCGCGGGTTCCTGCCCGGCCGTCGGGAGCCGGCTCGCCACGTGGTCGATCAGCCGCCGGGTGGTGGACGGAGCGATCACCGCCTCGCCCGCGTGCACGGTACGGATGGCGTCGATCAGCCTCTCGGCGGGCGTGTCCTTGAGCAGGAACCCGCTGGCACCGGCTTGCAGCGCAGCGAACGCGTACTCGTCGAGGTCGAAGGTGGTCAGCACGATGACGCGCAGGTCGGGCAGGTCCCGCAGCACCCGCCGGGTCGCTTCGACGCCGTCCAGCCGCGGCATCCGCACGTCCATGAGCACGACGTCGGCGCGGGTCGTCCGCAGCAGGTCGAGCGCCTGCAGCCCGTCGGCAGCCTCACCCACGACCCGCAGGTCATCCTGGCTGTCGACGACCATCCGCATGCCCGTGCGGACGAGCTCCTGGTCGTCGACCAGCGCGACCCGGATCGGTGCCTCAGTCATGGATGGCCTCGCTCGGGGACGGATCGGGCAGGGGAATGGTGGCACGAACCCGGTGCCCACGGGGGAGCGCCCGCCCGGTCTCGAGGCTGCCACCGAGCAGCTCGAGCCGCTCCCGCATCCCGCGCAGGCCGCGACCTCCCGGCGACTCCGACGCGGGCCCGTCGCCGTCGTCGAGCACCTCGATGTCCAATCCGTATGGTTTCCAAGCGAACCGGACCTCCGCCCGCGCGCCCTGGCCCGCATGCTTGACCACGTTGGTCAGTGACTCCTGCACGACGCGGTATGCCGTGAGCTCACCCTGGCGGCCCAGCTCACCGGGCGTCCCCTCGTGCCGCAGTGTCACCGGGGTGCCGGACTGGCGCACCCGCGTGACCAGCTCGGGCAGCGCAGCCAGGGAGGGTTGCGGCTCGGGTGGTCCGCCACCGCTTCGGTTCGCACCGTCGTCACGGTGCCGGAGCAGCCCGAGCAGCCCCCGCATCTCGGTGAGGGCCTCGCGGCCCGTGTCGGAGACGGTCTGCAGCACGGAGGCCGCGGCCGATGGGTCCTTGACCGCCGCGAGGCGGCCTCCCTCGGCCTGGCTGACGATCACCGAGAGCGAGTGGGCCACGACGTCGTGCATCTCGCGCGCGATCCGCTCGCGCTCGTCGGCCGCAGCCACTGCGGCCTCCCGCCGTCGGTCCTCCTCGGCACGTGCGGCCCGCTCCTCGAGCGCCGCCACGTAGGCGGTGCGCACCCGGCGGAGGCGACCGAGGGCCCACGGGGCGAGCACTGTGGCCAGCAGGGCGCCGGCGATGAAAAGCCGCAGGCCGTATCCCTGGAACGACCCCGAGGTGGCCCACTGCCCGGGCGACCACAGCCGGATCGTGGTGGCGAGCGCCCCCGCCAGGCTTAGTGCCAGCGCCGCCAGGGGCCACGGCGGGTGGGCGTGGGCGGCCACGGCATACAGAAGGACGGGAAAGACCAGGGCGGTCGGCAGCAGGATGGCCGGAAGCGGTCCGCCCGAGGCCACCGCTTCCCGGCCGTCCACGTCGGGGACGACGACCAGGACCAGCATGACGACGGCCACCCACGCGAAGGCCGGCACGGGTCGGACGCGTCGCCACGCAACTGCGGCATGGGCCAGCACCATCAGGAACAGCACCGCCACGCGGCCACCGACGGGCCAGGTGGCCCCCAGGACGACCCGCGCGGAGGTGGGCAGCAACACAGCCGCCAGGACCACGGCCATCGCGACGTCGGGGACCAGCGGCCGGTCGCGCACCCACGCGTCCACACGATCCCACCCACGAGACTCCCGGCCCATCTGAGTCAGCGAGCGCCGAGCGCGAGGTCGATCCGGTGAAGGAGCTCCACCACGTCGCGGCCGAATCGGACGCCACACCGGTGGTCGGTTCGTGCCTCGCGGATCTGCCCGACCAGCTCGGTCACCGCGCGCTGCTGCGCCACGACGACCTCGACCGAGCTGTCCGGACGAGCGTGCCAGCCCTGGTCGTCGTAGAACTCCAGACTGAAGCGGATCGCCTCCGGCGGCATGGTGAGGCTCAACTGGACGGTGCTGGTGGCCCCGCCCTCGTGGGTCAGCACGAAACTGACCAAGTCGCCGAAACCGCGGGCGCCGCCGATGTCCGCCACCGGGCCGAGCACCGGTAGCAGCCCGGAGAGGGCGTGGGGACCGACGTCCCACAACGCGCCTTCCTGCTGCCTCCACACCGACTCCGCGTAGGGGTTCTGCGGCGTCCGCAGCGACGCCAGCCACTGCGCATGGGCACCGAGAGCGCCGCCCTCGAGACGCTCCCGCAACCACGCTTCCCGCTCGGGCACGAACCGGTCGGTGAAGAACACCACGGTGCTGACACCGGCCTCCTCCACCGCCGCCAGCAGCCGGTCCGCGGCGGCCAGATCGGTGGCGACCGGCTTCTCCAGCAGCAGGTGCCGTCCGGCCGCGGCGGCACGCAGCGCGAGGTCGGCCTGCACCGCGGGAGGCACGGCGAAGGCCACCGCGTCGACCGCGTCGATGAGTGCCTGCACGTCGGCGTAGGACGTGGCGCCGTGCGCGGCGGCGAGCTCGGTCGCCTTGCCCTGGTCGCGACCCCACACGCCTACCAGCTCAGCGTCGGGATGCCCTGCCAAGCCGGGGGCGTGCACCTCGCGGGCCCAGTGGCCGGTGCCCACCAGGCCGAACCTCGTCGGTTGCACGTGCACAGTATTCCTCTCGATCGCCATTCCTCTCGATCGCCGGGCCCACCCGCCGGGCCACGGCTGAGCTATTCGTCGTCGGGGGAGGCCTCACCGGACCGGCTCGGGTCGAGCGCCAGGTCGGCGGCGTGCTCCGGGAGCGGCGGGGGAGTGCCGCCGAACGCCGGGCACAGCGCCCGGTGGTTGCACCAGTCGCACAGCCGGCTCTTGCTCGGCCGCCAGTCGCCCTCGCTCGCGGCCCGGGCGATCGCCACCCACAACGCCTTCAGCTTGCGTTCGGTGGCCAGCAGGTCGCGCTCGTCGGGGACGTAGCGCACGATCTCGGAGTTGCCGAGGTAGACCAGCTGCAGCATGTCGGGCACCGTGCCCCGCAGCCGCCACAGCACCAGCGCGTAGAACTTCATCTGGAACAGCGCCTTGGACTCGAACCGCTCGGACGGGCTCTTGCCCGTCTTGTAGTCGACCACCCGGACCTCGCCCGTCGGCGCGACGTCGAGCCGGTCGACGTAGCCGCGCAGGGTCAGCCCGTCCAGCTCCGTCTCGACGTAGAGCTCACGCTCGGCCGGCTCGAGCCTGGTGGGGTCCTCGAGGGTGAACCAGCGCTCGACGAGTCCCGCCGCGTCCTCGAACCACTGCCGCAGCGCCTCCGGCTCGGACCCCACCAGCTCCCGCAGCTCCGGCTCGACCTCGAGCATCGCCTCCCACTGGGCCGGCAGCAGGGCGGTCGCCTCGGCGAGCGTGCGCCCGGTCGCCGGCAGGTCGAACAGACGCTCCAGCACGGAGTGCACGAGGGTGCCGCGGGCAGCAGCCGAGCTCGGCGGCTCGGGCAACTTGTCGATCACCCGGAAGCGGTAGAGCAGCGGGCACTGCATGAAGTCGGAGGCCCGGCTCGGGGACAGTGCGGCAACCATGCACCGCACTGTAGGCGGGGGCCCTGACATAGGCTCGACCGCATGACGAGCCAGGCGCCGCCGCCCCCACCTGCTGGCGGCGGCCTCGGCAACACCGTCAAGGCGAAGGCGCACCTCACCCCCCACGGCCTGCGGATCGGCAGCATCGCCGGCGTGCCCGTCTACCTCGGACGCACCTGGCCGGTCATCGTGCTGATCGTGGTGGCCACCTTCGGTCCCAGCTTGTCCCGGGCCCGTCCCGAGCTGGGCTGGCAGGCGTATGCCGTCGCGCTCGTCTACGCGCTGCTGCTGCTCTTCTCGGTGCTCTTCCACGAGGCCGCGCACGCCGTGGTCGGGCGGTGGCGCGGCTACCAGGTGTCGCGGATCGTGGCCGACCTGTGGGGCGGGCACACGGCATACGACACCGCGGACTCGACCCCCGGGTCCAGCGCCCTGGTGAGTGTCGCCGGCCCGGTGGCCAACGGGATCCTGGCGCTGGTCGGCTGGTGGATCACCCCGATGCTGACCGGCGACATCCCGCACCTGCTGGGCCTGGCACTGCTGTGGACCAACGGGTTCGTCGCCCTGTTCAACCTGCTGCCCGGGCTGCCGCTGGACGGCGGCTTCCTGGTCGACTCCCTGGTCTGGAAGATCACCGGCAGCCGGGAGAAGGGCATGATCGCCGCCGGCTGGTGCGGACGGGCGGTGACTGCCGGTGTCCTGGTCTGGGTGATCATCCTGCCGCTGGCGCGCGGCGAACAGCCGTTGCTGTTCACCATCATCTGGGGCGGCTTCATCGGCGCCTTCCTGTGGGCCGGGGCGACCCAGGCCATCCGCGCCGGGCGCTCCCGCCAGGTCCTCGAGCGCATCGCCATCGGGTCCGTATGGCGTCCGGCCGGCAGCGTGCGCGGCGTCGCCAGCGCGGCGCAGGCCCGTTCGGTGGCCGGCCTGCTCCCACCGCACGCGCTGCTCGTGGTGACCGGGCGGGACGGCCTGCCCTCCGGCCTGGTCGACCCCGACGCGCTCGCCGCGATTCCGGACCACCTGCTCGCCGAGACCCCCGTGCTGGCGGTGATGCGCGCGCAACCCCCCGGCTGGGTCGTGGACGCGTCCCCCGAGCAGCCGATCACGACGGTGGTGGCGGCCATGCAGGAGCTGCGGGTCGGCACCATCGCCGTGCGGACCCCGAGCGGGCGTGTCGACGGCGTGGTCCTCGCGTCCGACCTGTGAACCCCCGCACCTAGACTGGCTCGCCATGAGCCACGCCACCGACGAGCCGGAGCACGCTGAGCGCCAGGACCGTCGGCAACCCACCGGGGCGGTGGCCCGTCGGGGACCGTTCTCCGAGGGCGAGCGGGTCCAGCTGACCGACCCCAAGGGTCGCTTGCACACGATCACGCTGCTCCCCGGCAAGGAGTTCCACACCCACCGGGGCCGGCTGGCGCACGACGCCCTGATCGGGGCGCCGGACGGGTCGACGGTGACCAACACGGCGGGCATCGAGTACCTCGCGCTGCGGCCGTTGCTCTCGGACTACGTCATGTCGATGCCGCGCGGCGCCGCCGTGGTCTACCCCAAGGACGCGGGCCAGATCGTGGCGATGGCGGACGTCTTCCCCGGCGCGCGGGTGGTCGAGGCAGGCGTGGGTTCCGGCGCGCTGTCCATGTCCCTGCTGCGTGCCGTCGGCGACCACGGCTCGGTGCACTCGTTCGAGCGCCGGGAGGACTTCGCGGACATCGCCCGGGGCAACGCCCGGGCCTTCTTCGGCGCAGACCACCCCGCCTGGCAGGTCACCGTCGGCGACCTCGTCGAGTCCCTCCCCGGCGCGGTGGGAGCGGGCACCATCGACCGGGCAGTGCTCGACATGCTCGCGCCCTGGGAATGTCTCGAGGCGGTGGCGGACGCGCTGGCGCCCGGCGGCGTGCTGATCTGCTACGTCGCGACCGCGACGCAGCTGTCCCGCGTCGCCGAGGCGATCCGCGACCACGGCGGATACACCGAGCCCGAGGCGTGGGAGTCGATGGTCCGCGGCTGGCACCTCGAGGGCCTGGCGGTCCGGCCCCAGCACCGCATGCACGGCCACACCGGCTTCTTGATCTCGACCCGGCGGCTGGCTCCCGGTGTCACGCCACCGGTGCGCAAGCGGCGGCCCGGACGCGGCTACGACGTGGCGCCGGACGAGGACTGGGGACCCGAGGACCTCGGCGAACGGCCGGTGTCGGACAAGAAGGTTCGCCGGATTCGCCGTTCCGTGGGGGACACCTCCGCGACGTAGCGCTCAGGTCGGGTTAGGGTCGAAGTGTGAGGGTCGCAGCAGCGATCCGAATGCGGCGATTGGCAGGAGGTTCCGACCATGTCCGACGTGCCTGACAAGCCCCAGCAGCCCGCGTCCGCGTCGTCCGCCGACGAGGCCCGGGAGAACGAGGAGCTTCGCCGACAGCTGGAGATCCTCCGGGACGAGGTGTCGCGGATGCGTCATCGCCTCACCGAGTCGCCGGGCCGCACCCGAGACCTCGAGAACCGGGTGCTGCACCTGCAGTCCTCGCTGGGCACCGTCTCCGCCCAGAACGAGAGGCTCGTCCGCACCCTCAAGGAGGCGCGCGAGCAGATCGTGACCCTCAAGGAGGAGGTGGACCGGCTCGCGCAACCGCCTTCGGCCTACGGACTGATCGTCGAGTCCTACGACGACGCGACCGTCGACATCCTCACCGGTGGGCGCAAGATGCGCGTGGCGGTCAGCCCCAACGTCGAGCCGTCGGAGCTCACCCCGGGCCGCGAGGTCATGCTCAACGAGTCGCTCAACGTCGTCGCCGTCTCCGGCTTCGAGCGGGTCGGCGAGGTCGTCATGATCAAGGACTTCCTCGGCGAGGACCGGGTCCTGGTCGTGGCGCACGCCGACGAGGAGCGGGTGTGCCGGCTGGCCGACAGCCTGGTCGGCGAGACCATGCGCATCGGCGACGCCCTCATGCTCGACCCGAGGTCCAACTTCGTCTACGAACGCATCCCCCGGGCCGAGGTGTCGGAGCTGGTCCTCGAGGAGGTGCCCGACATCTCCTACGAGGACATCGGCGGCCTGGCCGGCCAGATCGAGGCGATCCGGGACGCCGTCGAGCTGCCCTACCTGCACCCCGACCTGTTCGAGGAGCACCAGCTGCGACCACCCAAGGGAGTCCTGCTCTACGGTCCGCCCGGCTGTGGCAAGACGCTCATCGCCAAGGCGGTCGCGGCGTCCCTGGCGCGGAAGGTGGCTGAGAAGGAGGGCCGGCCGCTCGGCAAGTCCTTCTTCTTGAACATCAAGGGACCCGAGCTGCTGAACAAGTACGTCGGTGAGACCGAGCGGCACATCCGGCTGATCTTCCAGCGTGCCCGGGAGAAGGCCTCCGGGGGAGCGCCGGTGGTGGTGTTCTTCGACGAGATGGACTCGCTGTTCCGCACCCGCGGGTCGGGCGTCTCCTCCGATGTGGAGACCACGATCGTGCCGCAGCTGCTGTCCGAGATCGACGGCGTGGAGCGCCTCGAGAACGTCATCGTCATCGGAGCCTCCAACCGCGAGGACATGATCGACCCGGCCATCCTGCGGCCCGGGCGGCTGGACGTGAAGATCAAGATCGAGCGGCCCGATGCCGAGAGCGCGCGCGACATCTTCAGCAAGTACCTCGTGGCCGAGCTGCCGCTGCACGAGCACGACCTGGCCGAGCACGACGGGTCAGCGCAGCGCACCGCGGAGGCGATGATCCAGGCCGCGGTCGAGCGGATGTACTCCGAGATCGACGAGAACCGCTTCCTCGAGGTGACCTACGCCGACGGCGACAAGGAGGTCCTCTACTTCAAGGACTTCAACTCCGGCGCGATGATCCAGAACATCGTCGACCGGGCCAAGAAGATGGCGATCAAGGACTTCCTGACCACCGGCACCAAGGGCATCCGGGTGGACCACCTCCTCGCGTCCTGCGTCGACGAGTTCAAGGAGAACGAGGACCTGCCCAACACGACCAACCCCGACGACTGGGCCAGGATCTCCGGCAAGAAGGGTGAGCGGATCGTCTACATCCGCACGTTGATCACCGGCAAGGACGGCACGGAGCCGGGGCGCTCCATCGACAACGTCGCCAACACCGGCCAGTACCTCTGAGCCGCAGATGTCGGGCGCCGGAATCGCCGGCCACTGATCCGGTGAGCCGGTGAGCTGGTCCGGCGCCGTCGAGGATGGGTCAGAGAGCGAAATCGGCTGCCGAGTCAGCCGCGGAGTCGATGTCTGCCACCACGCCTCCCGGGGCGAGCACGGCCAGGAAGGTCTCGACGGCCTGCCGTTCCTCGCCCGGAGTCCGCAGGTCGTCGATCAGGGCGTGCCCCGCCGCCACCAGCTCCGGTTCGTCACCGTCCCACTCGGCACCGGCCGCGTCCCAGACCCACTGGGTGGCCCAGTCGAGCACCTCGATGACCGCCTGGTCGTCGTCGAACATGAACCGCCCGACCGCACTCGCTCCGTCCGGCTCGGGTTCGTCCGGGTCGCCGGGGTAGGCGACCCGCTCCCAGGTGTCGTCGTCCAGCCAGTAGACGAAGCCCGGCCGTTCCGCGTCGAGCTCTCCGTGCCAGGGATCCACCAGCCCCCGCACCCAGTCCGGTGCCTGGGTGACCACGTCGACCTCCTCGCCGCGCGCGGTGGTCACACTCACCTCGTGGTCGCGACCGTAGAGGACCGCGCGGCCCTCCGGTGCCAGGATCAGGTGGATGGCGTTGCCGTCGCCGTCCTCGTGGTGCCACCCGACCTCATCGGCCCAGCAGGAGTCGGAGAACCCCGCCAAGGTGGTCACGACGGCCAGCGCGGCCCAGCGGGGGCGCAGGTCGTCCAGGCCCTCCCACTCCTCCATCGGGACCGGCGGACCCGCCTGGGGATCAGGCTCAACCACGGCGAGGTCCTCCTTCGACGATCGGGCGGCGCCACGAGCGGTCTCCGTGGCCAGCACCGCCACGGCGCGGCTAGTGCAGGCTACTGCAGGCCTCATCCGCGGGACCGTCGGAACTCACGTGCAGCCGGATGCCGCCGTCGGCCGTTTTCCACAGCACGTCGGCCAGGCCGGGCACCACGAGGTCGGCCTCCAGCCGCTCGGCCGGGGTCGTCGTGGTCACGGCTAGCGTCGCGCACCCGGCCGCTTGGGCGGCGGTGATCCCGCTGGGAGCGTCCTCGACGACCAGACATGAGCGGGGGTCCACCGCGAGCAGTTCAGCCGCGCGCAGGAACGGGTCGGGCGCGGGCTTGCCGACGGCCACGTCGTCGACGGTCACCACGACGTCGGGCCGCACCAGTCCAGAGGCGGCAATGCGTGCCTCAGCCAGTGGCCGGGTGCAGGACGTGGCGATGGCGCTGCGGTCACGGGGGACGGCCAGCAACGCCTCGGCCGCTCCCGGCAGCACGGTGATGTCGTGGGTGTCAGCGAGCTCGAGGTCGGTGATGCGCCGCAGGGCCGCCGCCCGACGCTCCGGCGGCAGCAGCCGCGCCACGATCTCCTCGGCCGGGACGCCGTGCGAGTGCGCCATGCGCACCGGGTCGACGCCCTCGTCCTGCGCCCAGCGGACCCAGCAGCGCAGGACGGCGGCGGTGGAGTCGACCAGCGTGCCGTCCATGTCGAAGATCACCGCGGCGAACCGGCGGTCGGCGAGGGGTCCCATGGCGGCAGCCTACGAAGGTCGGCGCAGGCGCCGGACGAGGGTCCCGAGCAGCCTCCAGCCGAGCAGGAACGCGCCGAGGACGAGCGTGGCGACCGCGATGAAGCTCCAAGCGGTGCCCTGGCCGGTCAGCAGCCGCAGCAGCATGCCGAGGACGACACTGCCCAGCCAGATGGGTATGCCGTCCGCCACCGAGAGCGGCACGCGACGGCGGGTGAGGAGCACGAGCACCCAGCCGGCCGCCATACCGCCCAGGAACGGTGCGGCCGTGACCACTGCCCCCACCAGCAGGCTGCCCTCGTCGTGGCTGGCCCGCCCTAGAGCGGCGAAGAGGAGGACCAGGAGCACGTCCGGCGCCAGCGTCGGCGCCCACCGCCGAAACCCCCGGGTTCGGAGCGGGGCCGTGGGGGGACGAGTGGCGCGGGTGGACACGGTGTCGACGTTAGCCGCCACCGGCCCGGTCGCGCCTGCGGGGCTGGCGCGGGGGGCCCTGCTGGTGGTTCACTGGCTCTTCACGGAGTGAACGTGCGTTCACCCCCGTCGCCTGCCGAACCCCGAGAAGGACCTGTTGAGCGCCGCTGTCGACCTGCCCACCCGCCCCGAGCACCGCGGGAAGCGCACCCGCAGGCCCACGCCGTGGATCATCGCCGTCCTGTGCACCTGCGGCACCGTGGTCTCGCTCCAGCAGACGCTGGTCGTCCCGCTCCTGCCGGACTTCCCGACGATCCTGCACACGTCGCCGGAGAACGCCTCCTGGCTGGTCACGATCACACTGCTGAGCAGCGCCGTGGGCACGCCCATCGTGGCCCGGCTCGCCGACATGTTCGGCAAGCGCCTGATGATGATCGTCTGCCTCGTCGCGGTGGTGGCCGGCTCCGTCGTCGCCGCGCTGTCAAGTGGGCTGCTGCCGGTCGTGCTCGGCCGCGGGCTGCAGGGACTGGGCGCCGCGCTGATCCCGGTCGGCATCAGCATCATGCGCGACGAGCTGCCACACGATCGGATCGGCTCCGCGGTCGCGCTGATGAGCGCGACGCTCGGCATCGGCGGCGCGATCGGCATGCCGCTGGCCGGGGTGATCACCGAGCACCTGTCCTGGCACTGGCTCTTCTGGCTGTCCGCAGGGTTCGGCGCCGTGATGCTGACCGCCGTGATCCTGGTGATCCCCGAGTCCGACGTCCGCACCAGGGGACGGTTCGACTACGGGGGAGCGGTGCTGCTGTCCATCGCGCTCACCGCTCTCCTGCTGGCCATCACCAAGGCGGGCGAGTGGGGCTGGACCAGTGAGCGGACCCTCGGCCTGTTCGTGCTGACCGGAGTCGTGCTGGCCGCGTGGATGCCGCTCGAGCTGCGCACCGGCCAACCTCTCGTGGACCTGCGCACGTCGGCCCGACGGCCGGTGCTGCTGACCAACATCGCCTCGGTGCTGATCGGTTTCGCGATGTTCGGGAACATGCTCTCCACGACACAGCAGCTGCAGATGCCCGAAGCCACGGGCTACGGCTTCGGGATGAGCGTGGTGGCCGCCGGCCTGGCCATGTTGCCGGGTGGCCTCGCGATGGTCGCCTTCGCCCCCGTCTCGGCCATGATCACCCGCCGCTGGGGTGCCCGCAGCACGCTGATCACCGGCGCGCTGGTCATCGCCGCCGGCTACGTCGGCCGGGTGTTCCTCACCGATGCGATCTGGCAGATCATCCTGGGCGCCACCATCGTCTCCGTCGGCACGGCCATCGCCTACGCGGCCATGCCGACGCTGATCATGCGGTCGGTGCCGATCACCGAGACCGCATCGGCCAACGGGCTCAACACCTTGCTGCGGGCGATCGGCACCTCCACCTCCAGTGCCACGGTGGCGGCCCTGCTCGCGGCCTCGACGGTGACGATCGGCGGCATCGCCCTGCCCAGGCTCGACGCCTTCCAGCACATCTACTGGTTCGCCGCGCTGGCCGCCCTCGCCTCGGCCGCCGTGTCCGTCGCCATCCCGGCCCGGTTGCCGAGCACCGCCGCGGTCCCGCGGGCCGGTGCCGCCCCCGCGCAGCCCGCCGCGCCCGAAGCGGCCCGGGACGAGCTCAAGCCGGCCGGGCGCACCCACGAGGTGGTCGTCCGCGGCGTGATCACCGGAGCCGACGACCGTCCGGTCCGGGGTGGTGTGGTGACGATCCTCACCCTCTCGGGCGAGCACGTCGACTGGAGCCGGGCCGACCATGACGGTTCGTTCTCGGTGGTGCTGCCCGGTTCCGACCGCTACGTGGTCATCTGCTCCGCGGACGGCTGGCGGCCCGAGTCGGAGGTCATGGAGCTCGCCGAGGTGCCGGGCGAACGGCGTCTGCGGCTCTCCGGCCCGCTGACGCTGTCGGGCACGGTCACCGCCGACGGATCGTGGGCCGAGGCCGTGCTGGTCCTCGTGACCCGGCCCTCCGGTGAGTCCGTCGGCTCGGCGCGCACCGACCAGGAGGGCCGGTTCCAGATGACGCTGCCCCCGGCGGGCCGCTACGTGGTGACGTGCGTCGACGCCTCCGTGCCGCGGGCGGTGTCCCGTGCCGTGCTCGTCGGCTCCGCCTCCCAGGAGCTCGACCTGGAGATCGGCGCCGAGGCCGAGCCAGTGCCGGCGTCTGCGCCATGACCGCCGACAGCTCACGCGACAACGTCGTGCGGGCGGCCCGCCGGCTGTTCGGCGAGCGGGGCTACCGGTCGGTGACCATCCGCGAGGTCGCCGCCGAGGTCGGGCTGTCCCCGGCGATGGTGATGAAGCTGGTCGGCAGCAAGGAGCAGCTGTATGCCGATGCGGAGCCGATGTCGCCGGAGCCCTATGACCTGCGCGTGCCACGGTCGCGGATGGGCTACGAGCTGGTCCGGCGGATCCTCGACCGGCGCGAGCAGGACATGGCCGAGCCCTGGGCGCGGGCGGCCTACCTGACCCACGGCTCGCCCGATCCGGAGTCGTCGCGGGCGAGCTTCCACGCGTCATACCTGTCCATGCTGCGCGAGGTGCTCGGTGACGACCCGGACGGCCTGCGGCGCAGCGAGCTGGTCGCGGCAATGCTGATCGGACTGGCCACGGCCGTGCGCACCCTGCGGCTACTGCCCCCCGACCGGGTCGACGTGGACGAGCTGGTCGAGGAGTACGGCGCACGGGTGCAGTCGCTGATCGACGAGGGTGCGGTCACCGGTGCAGACGACCCGGCCCGCTGACCACCCCAGGCAGGGTGTGGACCCGCAGCGCTGACGGGCGCTCACTAGGCTGCTGGTATGACGGTGCGGCGCGTGATGGGGATCGAGACGGAGTACGGCATCTCGGTGCCCGGCGACCCGACGGCCAACCCGATGCTGCTGTCCGGGCAGGTGGTCAACGCCTACGCCACCCAGCAGGGCATGCGGGCGGCACAGGCCAGCTGGGACTACGAGAACGAGGCGCCGCTGCGCGACGCGCGGGGCTTCGAGATGGGCCGGCAGATGGCCGAGGCGAGCCAGCTGACCGACGAGGAGGACCCCACCCTCGCCAACGTGGTGCTCACCAACGGCGCCCGCCTGTATGTCGACCACGCCCACCCCGAGTACAGCTCGCCGGAGGTGACCTCACCCCGGGCCGCGGTGACCTGGGACCGGGCCGGCGAGCTGGTCATGCGCGACGCGGTCCGGCTGCTGTCGCGCACCGGTCAGCCCGGCGTGAACCTCTACAAGAACAACACCGACGGCAAGGGCGCGTCCTACGGCACCCACGAGAACTACCTGATGCCCCGCGAGACGCCGTTCACCGACATCGTGCGGCACCTCATCCCCTTCTTCGTCGTCCGGCAGGCGATGTGCGGGTCGGGGAGGGTGGGCATCGGGACCGAGTCGACCACGGCCGGCTACCAGATCGCCCAGCGGTCGGACTTCTTCGAGGTCGAGGTCGGGCTCGAGACCACGTTGAAACGGCCGATCATCAACACCCGCGACGAACCGCACGCCGTGGCCGACCGCTACCGGCGGCTGCACGTCATCCTCGGCGACGCCAACCAGTGCGACGTGGCAAACCTGTTGAAGCTGGGCACGACCAGCCTGGTGCTCGCGATGATCGAGGACCGGGCGCTGCGCGTCGACCTCGCGCTCGACCACCCGGTCGCGGCACTGCGCGCCGTCTCGCACGACCCCACCCTGCAGACCCTCGTCGCGCTCAAGGACGGTCGTCGACTCACCCCCGTCCAGCTGCTGTGGGCCTACTTCGAGCAGGTCGACCGCTACCTGCAGGAGCGTTCTCCCGGCGAGGTGGACCCGGACACGGCCGAGGTGATGTCGCGGTGGTCCTCGGTGCTCACCCGTCTCGAGCGCGACCCGATGGAGTGTGTTCGCGAGCTCGACTGGGTGGCCAAGCTCTCGCTCCTGCAGAGCTACCGCGACCGGGACGGCCTGGAGTGGTCCGACTCCCGGCTGCGGGCGATCGATATCCAGTGGTCCGACGTGCGCCCCGACAAGGGGTTGTTCAACCGGATGGAGCAGCGCGGGCGGATCGAGCGGCTGATCGACGACGTCGCGGTGAAGGCCGCGATGACCGAGCCGCCGGAGGACACGCGGGCCTACTTCCGTGGCCGCTGCCTGGAGAAGTTCCCGCGCGAGGTGGCGGCCGCCTCGTGGGACTCGGTCATCTTCGATGTGCCCGGGCACCCGTCGCTGCAACGTGTGCCGATGCTCGAGCCGCTGCGCGGCACCCGGGACGGCGTGGGCGCCCTGCTGGACCAGAGCGACAGCGCGGCGGCGCTGCTCGAGGGGCTCGCGTCCGCGTCCGGCTGAGGGCGAGCCGACGCGTTCAGGTGGTGGAGCCCCCGAGACACCGCGGGTGCGGCCCGTTAGGGTCGGAGTAAGGGTCCTGCGAACGGCAGCGGGACCGCGGCCCAGACGGAGGATGAGACGGATGCCAGGTCAGGAGCACAGCCGACCGCAGCGTCGCGAGGACGAGCCGGACGAGGTCCCCGGGCCCACGCCGGCGCCCGAGGCCGCAGCGGACAAGGAGGCCCTCGACGAGGACATCGACAGCGTCCTCGACGAGATCGACGACGTGCTCGAGTCGAATGCCGAGGAGTTCGTGCGGGGCTTCGTCCAGAAGGGTGGCCAGTGAACGACGGAAGGCTGCCCGCGGCATACCTGTCCACCGGCTCCTCGTCGTTCACCGAGTTCCTGAAGGACCACGCGCCGCACCTGATGCCGGCGGGCCGGAGCCTGCCCTCGGGCGGGACCGTTGAGGCCCCCCACGGCACCACCATCGTCTCGCTGGCCCACGGCTCCGGCGTCATCATGGCCGGCGACCGCCGGGCCACGATGGGCAGCTTGATCGCCAACCGCGACATGGAGAAGGTCTTTGCGGCTGACGACTACTCCGCGGTCGGCATCGCCGGCACTGCTGGGGTCGCCATCGAGCTGGTCAAGCTGTTCCAGGTGGAGCTCGAGCACTACGAGAAGCTCGAGGGCACGCTGCTCTCGCTCGAGGGCAAGGCCAACCGGCTCGCGACGATGATCCGGGGCAACCTCGGCCTCGCGATGCAGGGCCTGACGGTCGTGCCGATGTTCGCCGGCTTCGACCTCGACCGGGACGAGGGCCGGATCTTCTCCTACGACGTCACCGGAGGCTGCTACGAGGAGCACCACCACCACAGCATCGGCTCGGGTTCGCTGTTCGCCCGCGGCTCGTTGAAGAAGCTGTGGAAGCCGGACCTGACCCTGGACGAAGGGGTGCGCGTCGCCATCGAGGCCCTCTACGACGCGGCCGACGACGACTCGGCCACCGGTGGGCCAGACCTGGGCCGGCGGATCTGGCCGACGCTGGCGGTCATCGACCAGGCCGGCACCCGGTTCCTGGATGACGAGCGGCTCGAGGCGGTCGTCGAGCAGATCGTCGCCGACCGACGAGGCAACCCCGGAGGTGCGCGATGACGATGCCGTTCTACGTCTCGCCCGAGCAGGTCATGAAGGACCGGGCAGACTACGCGCGCAAGGGAATTGCCCGAGGCCGCTCGGTCGTGGCCCTGGGCTACGAACACGGCATCGCGTTCGTCGCCGAGAACCCGACGCGGGCCCTGCACAAGGTCTCGGAGATCTACGACCGCATCGCGTTCGCCGCCGTGGGCAAGTACAACGAGTACGAGAACCTGCGGGTCGCCGGCGTGCGCTACGCGGACCTGCGCGGCTACTCCTACGATCGCACCGATGTCACCGCGCGTGGTCTGGCCAACGCCTACGCCCAGACCCTCGGTGCGGTCTTCACCCAGGAGCAGAAGCCCTACGAGGTCGAGATCGTGGTGGCCCAGGTGGGCAGCGCCACCGACCAGGACCAGATCTACCGGCTGACGTATGACGGGTCGGTCGCCTACGAGGAGGGGTTCGTGGCCATGGGCGGTGCCGGCGAGCAGATCACCTCGGGGCTGCAGGAGCGTTGGAGGGCCGGGATGCCGCTGGCCGACTCGCTGGCTCTGGCAGTGGAGCTGCTCGGTCAGGATCCGTCCGGCGGTGAGTCGCGGCAGCTCGGGGCCGGGCAGCTCGAGGTGGCCGTACTCGACCGCCGGCGCCCGCGCCGGAGCTTCCGCCGGCTCGGGGGACCGCTGCTCGACTCGCTGCTCAACCGCGAGGACCCGACGATGGACATCCCGGGCCACGACGAGGTCCGACCCGGCCTGCACGAGACCTTGAGCACCAACCCGCAGACCCAGGGGCAGGACCGCGACCCGGCGGAGTAATTCGGTCGCGCGACGTCAGTACGGGACGGCATAATGAGGTAGCCTCAGCACCGCATCCCGGGGGACAGCCGCCAGTCGCCGGGCCACTCACGTCGTCAGAGAGCAGGGCCGCACCACTGATGTCGCTCGAACCGGAACACCGCCCCGACCAGACCGGTTCGACTCATCCACCAGAAGCACCCCCGGGCGCCGTGCGGTCCGGCAGGTCGACGGCGGCGTTGCGGCCCGCGCCCCCACTCGCCCCGCGACCGCAGCGGCCCAGCCGCTACAGCTCGCTGCTGCGGTTGCACGGCTACCTGCGGCCCTACCTGTCGCGCTGGATCGTCATGGTCGTCGTCGCGGTCCTCGGCATCGGGACGACCATCGTGGTGCCTCTCGTGACCAAGGCCGTCATCGACGGGCCGATCGCGCAACGCGACGAGCGGGGGCTGTTCACCCTCGGTGCGTTCGCCCTGGCCCTCGGCGCCCTCGAGGCCATCCTGATGTTCATCCGGCGGTGGGTCGTCGCCCGCGCCACGCTGGGCGTCGAGGCCGAGATCCGCAAGGACCTCTACGCGCACATGCAGCGGCTGCCGATGGGCTTCCACGGCCGGTGGCAGTCCGGCCAGCTGCTGTCCCGGGTCATGAACGACCTCTCGACAGTGCGCCGGTTCCTCGGTTTCGGGCTGCTGTTCATGATCCTCAACATGTTGCAGGTCCTGGTCGTCACCGCGATCCTGCTGAAGATGTACTGGCCGCTCGGCCTGGTCGTGCTGGTCTCCATCGTGCCGATCGTGATGCTGGTGCTGAACAACGAGCGGAAGTACACCAAGATCTCCCGGCGGGTCCAGGACCAGACCGGTGACGTGGCGACCCTGGTCGAGGAGGGCGCCCACGGGGTGCGGGTGATCAAGGCGTTCGGCCGCGCCGAGCACGTCTTCGAGCGGTTCGACGACCGGGCCGTCACGCTCTACGACACCTCGATGGAGAAGGTGCGCCTGCAGGCCCGCTTCTGGACCCTGCTCGAGATCATTCCCACGCTCACGCTGATCGTGGTGCTCGGCTTCGGCGCGATCGCCGCCGGGCAGGACAAGCTGACCATGGGAACCCTGGTCGCCTTCATCACGCTGATGCTCTCGCTGGTGTGGCCGATCGCCTCCCTCGGCTTCCTGCTGTCGATGACGCAGGAGGCGATGACCGCGGCCGACCGGATCACCGAGGTCTTCGACACCGTGCCGAGCATCCCGGACGGTGACCAGGAGCTGGTCGAGCCCCGCGGCCACCTGCGGTTCGAATCGGTGAGCTTCCGCTTCTCCGACGCCGACGAGGACCTGTTGCACGACCTCGACCTCGACATCGCGCCGGGGGAGACGGTGGCGCTGGTCGGGGCGACCGGTGCCGGCAAGACCGCGTTCACCGCGCTGGTGCCCCGGCTCCAGGACGTGACCGGCGGCCGGATCACCATCGACGGCGTCGACATCCGCGACCTCACCCTCGGCGACCTGCGCCAGATCGTGGCGACCGCCTTCGAGGACGCGACGCTGTTCTCGATGTCGGTCCGCGAGAACCTCACGCTCGGCCGGCCGGAGGCCACCGAGGAGGAGATGAACGAGGCGCTCGACGTGGCGCAGGCGCACTTCGTCCGGGATCTGCCGTGGGGCCTGGAGACCCGCATCGGCGAGCAGGGGATGAGCCTGTCCGGCGGGCAGCGGCAGCGGCTCGCGCTCGCCCGCGCCGTGCTGACCCACCCCAGGATCCTGGTCCTGGACGACACCCTGTCTGCCCTGGACGTGCACACCGAGGCGCTGGTCGAGGAAGCCCTGCGACGGGTCCTCGTCGACGTGACCGGCATCGTCGTCGCCCACCGGGCCTCCACCGTGCTGCTGGCCGACAAGGTGGCGCTGCTGCAGGACGGCCGGATCACTGCGGTGGGCACCCACCAGGAACTGTTGGAGACCGTGCCGGCCTACCGCTACCTGCTGGCGGCCGACGACGACGTCGACCCGGACCGGGAGCGCGGGATGGACGACGAGGAGCCCTGGCGCGACGCCCGCGGCGAGACCGAGGCGGAGCGGACGGCATACGCCGACCATTGCGACGCGGACGAACGGGTGGAGCCAGAGTATGAGGAGTCGCGGCGATGACCCCGCAGGCCCAGGGGCAGGCCCCCGCGCCCCAGCGCGAACAGGACGCACGACCGGAGACCGAGGCCGACTGGCGCGGCGTCGCCGCTGAGCACCAGGACGACATCCCCGACGCGGTCGGCCTGCGGCTGAAGGAACGCAGCCGCCGCCTGCTCGGAGACCTGCTGCGGCCCTACAAGTCCACGGTGCTGCTGCTCGTGCTGGTGGTGCTGATCGAGAACGCCACCCGGCTGTCCGTGCCGATCCTGGTCCAGCGCGGGATCGACCACGGGGTTCCGCCGCTGCTCGCCGGCGGCAGCGCGCGGGCGCTGGTGGAAGTCCTCGTCGTCCTGGTCGTGGTCGTGGTGATCCAGGCCGTGAGCCGGGTCTTCTTCCTGGCGCTGTCGGGCAAGATCGGCCAGAAGATCCTGCTGGAGCTGCGCCGCCGCCTCTTCCGGCACTTCCAGCGGCTCGACGTCGCCTTCCACGACCGCTACACCTCCGGTCGGGTGGTCAGCAGGCTCACCAACGACATCGACGCGATCCAGGAGCTGCTGAGCAACGGCTTCGACGGGCTGGTCACGGCGCTGCTGACCATGATCGGCACGGCCTTCCTGCTGGTCTACCTGGACGTCAAGCTCGGCCTCGTCTGCCTGATCGGCTTCCCGATCCTGTTGCTGGTCGTCCGGTGGTTCCGCGACGCCTCGGCCAAGGCCTACCGCGCCGTGCGAGAGAACGCGGCCCTGGTGATCGTGCACTTCGTGGAGACGATGACCGGGATCCGCGCCGTCCAGTCCTATCGCCGCGAGCGCCGCAACCAGGACATCTTCGAGGACGTGACCGAGCGCTACCAGTTCGCCAACGAGAAGTCGTTCAAGCTGGTGGCGGTCTTCATGCCGACCATCAAGTTCGTCGGCAACGTCACGATGGGGGTCGTGATCATCTACGGCGGGTGGCGGGTCTACCACGGCGCCATGACCATCGGGGTGCTCACCGCGTTCCTGCTCTACCTGCGGATGTTCTTCGAGCCGATGCAGGAGATCTCGCAGTTCTACAACACCTTCCAGTCGGCCTCGGCGGCCCTCGAGAAGCTCTCGGGCGTGCTCGAGGAGGAGCCGAGCGTCGGTGACCCCGCACGGCCGCGGGAGCTGCAGGAGAGTCACGGCGCGGTCGTCTTCGACGGCGTCGAGTTCTCCTACACCCCGGAGAAGCAGGTGCTGCCGCACCTCGACCTCACCGTCCCGGCCGGGCAGACGATCGCCCTGGTCGGCACGACCGGTGCGGGCAAGACCACCATCGCCAAGCTGATCGCGCGGTTCTACGACCCGGGCGCCGGAAGCATCCGGCTGGACGGCGTGGACCTGCGGGACCTGCGCGACCAGGACCTGCGCCGGCACGTGGTCATGGTGACGCAGGAGAACTTCATGTTCGACGGCACGGTGGCGGACAACATCCGCTTCGGCAAGCCGGAGGCCACCGATGCGGAGGTCGAGGCGGCGGCTCGCGCCGTGGGCGCACACGAGTTCGTCTCGGTCCTTCCCGACGGCTATGCGACGGACGTGGGCAAGCGGGGCGGCCGGTTCTCGGCCGGCCAGCGCCAACTGATCACCTTTGCCCGCGCGTTCCTGGCGGACCCCGCCGTCCTCATCCTCGACGAGGCCACCTCCAGCCTCGACGTGCCGAGCGAGCGGCTCGTGCAGCAGGCGCTGCGTACGGTGTTGGCCGACCGCACCGCGCTGATCATCGCCCATCGCCTCTCCACCGTGGCGGTGGCCGACCGGGTGCTCGTGCTCGAGCACGGGCGGATCGTCGAGGACGGCACCCCGGCGGACCTGATCGGCACCGAGGGTGGACGCTACGCGGCCTTGCACGAGGCCTGGGTGGACTCGCTGGGCTGACGACGACGGCGTGAGGGTCGAGCGGCGTCAGGTGTGGCGGGCGGCGGCGAGCAGCTCGCGCTCCTCGTCGTCCGTGAGCCCCGCAGACCGGGTGCGGTCGTCCGGTTGTTCGCGCGCCCAGGCCAGGCCGTCGGCCAGCGTCTCGGCCAGGGGCCGTGGCGTCAGACCGGCCCGCAGGGCCGCGCCGATGTCGCGGGCCGAGAACCCGGCATACTCGGGCAACGGCAACCAGAGCGGCAGCGAGCGCGGGCCGGCCCACGGCTCCACCCGATGCTCGGCGAGCCAGTCCTGGCCGACCCGCAAGAGCGGCCCGGTGTGCCCCGCGACCCGCCGGGCGGTGGCCAGGTGGTCGGGCAGCGAGGTCACGTGGCCGCTGACGTTGTAGGCACCGGCCACCCGGCCCTCGGCACAGTGCACCAACCACGTGGCGAGATCGCGCACGTCGATCACCTGGGTGCTGAGGGCGGGGGAGTCGGGCACCAGGACGGCTCCGCCGGAGCCGTCCCCGTGTCCCGGGTCGGCTGGGGCGGCGAACCGCGACGGCCAGTAGGTCGTGCGGTCGGTGTGGTCGCCGGGGCCACCGATCAGCCCGGCCCGGGCCAGGGTGCAGCGTCGCTCGCCCACCGCTTCACGAAGGAGCGCCTCGCAGGCGACCTTCGCCTCGCCATACGTCTCCCGGTCAGCGGTGTCCGAGTCGAGGGCGGGCAGCAGTGCAGCGGACTCGTCTGCGCCGGGGGTGTCGTGGTCGGCGTAGACCGAGCAGGAGGAGACGTAGACCCAGTGCCCGACGCGTCCCGCGAGCGCGGTGGTGGCCGACCGCACGAAGCCGGGCTGCCAGGTCACATCGACGACCGCGTCCCAGTCCTGCCCACGGACCCGGTCGTAGGCGTCCGGTCGTGAGCGGTCGGCGCGCACCAGGGTGGCTCCGGCCGGGACGCTGCCGGATTCCCCGCGGGCCAGAGCGGTCACGTCGTGGCCGCGGTCGAGAGCGGTGTGGGCGATCTGGCCGCCCAGCCAGGCGGTGCCACCGAGGATCAGGATGCGCATGGCCACCACCCAAGCACGCGCACCCCGGCGGGTCGCGCAACTTCGCTGAGCGCAGAGCGGAGGCCGTGTCTAGAGTGAGGACATGGAGCGGCGGATCTTCGGGATCGAGAACGAGTACGGCGTCACGTGCACGTTCGAGGGCCAGCGCCGACTGACCCCCGACGAGGTGGCGCGTTACCTCTTCCGCAAGGTCGTCTCGTGGGGCCGCTCCAGCAACGTCTTCCTGGCCAACGGCGCCCGGCTCTACCTCGACGTCGGGAGCCACCCGGAATACGCCACTCCCGAGTGCGACGACGTGCGTCAGGTCGTCGTGCACGACAAGGCGGGGGAGCGGGTGGTCGAGGGGCTGGTGGACGACGCCCAGGCCAGGATCTCCGAGGAGGGCGTGGCCGGCCAGATCTACGTCTTCAAGAACAACACCGACTCGGCCGGCAACTCCTACGGCTGCCACGAGAACTACCTCGTCGGCCGGCAGGGCGAGTTCGCGAGGATCTCCGACATCCTCATCCCGTTCCTCGTCAGCCGCCAACTCACTTGTGGCGCAGGCAAGATCGTCACCGTCGGACGGGCCCCGACCTACTCGCTGAGCCAGCGCGCCGATCACATCTGGGAGGGCGTGTCCAGCGCGACCACCCGGTCACGTCCGATCATCAACACCCGGGACGAGCCGCACGCCGACGCCGAGAAGTATCGCCGCCTGCACGTGATCGTCGGCGACTCCAACATGAGCGAGACCACGACCATGCTGAAGGTGGGGTCGGCCGACCTCGTGCTGCGGATGATCGAGGCCGGCGTGATCATGCGCGACCTGACGCTGGAGAACCCGATCCGGGCGATCCGCGACATCAGCCACGACATGAGCGGCCGGCACAAGGTCCGGCTGGCCAACGGACGCGAGCTGTCCGCGCTGGACATCCAGAGCGAGTACTACGAGAAGGCGGCGGCCTTCGCCGATCGCGAGGGGCTCGACGACCCCACGCACAAGAGCGTTCTCGACCTGTGGCAGCGCACCCTGTCCGCAGTCGCGTCCGACGACCTGTCCAGCGTGGACACCGAGATCGACTGGGTGATGAAGTACCAGCTGCTGAGCCGGTATGCCGACAAGCACCACCTCGCGCTGGACGACCCCCGGATGCTGCAGATCGACCTGACCTATCACGACATCAACCGTGAACGTGGCCTGTTCTACCTGTGGCAGCGGCGGGGCAAGACCGCCCGCGTGTGCACCGACCTGGAGATCTTCGAGGCCAAGTCGGTGCCCCCGCAGACCACGCGGGCCAAGCTGCGCGGAGACTTCATCCGGGCCGCCCAGGAGCACCGTCGCGACTTCACCGTCGACTGGGTGCACCTCAAGCTCAACGACCAGGCCCAGCGCACGGTCCTGTGCAAGGACCCGTTCGCCGCGGTCGACGCCCGGGTGGCCCGGCTGATCGAGAGCATGTAGCAACCTCACGGCTCCCCTTTGGGGAACTCACAGGCTCTGCGGTTATCGTGAACGACGGCAACCTCCCCCCGATCAAAGGTCTTCTCGCGTGCGTCTGAACCGAAACCGCCTGCTCGCCGCAGGCGTCCTTCCGCTGCTGCTCGTCGCCGGGTGCGGCTCGGGTGACTCGGGCGGCAGTGCCTCGCCCTCGGCCTCAAGCACGCCCGGTGGGTCGGCCTCGGCCCCTTCGGGGGGCGCGACGCAGGCCTCCGACAGCCCGCTCACCGACCTCGTCGTGAAGAGCAAGGGCAAGAACGGCCCGCAGGTCAGCCTGAAGCACAAGCCCTTCTCCGTGTCCCAGACCGAGACCAAGGTGGTGTCCCCAGGTGACGGCGAGAAGGTGACCAAGGCGCAGACCCTGACCGTCGACTACCTGGTCGTCAACGGCTCCAACGGCAAGCAGCTGGAGAGCAACTACGGCAAGTCCGCGGCCACGCTGGACCTCGCGGCCAAGGGTCTTTTCCCCGGTCTGGTCAAGGGGCTGCCGGGGCAGAAGGTCGGCTCCAAGGTCGTCGTGGCGATCCCGCCGGCCGACGCCTTCGGGAGCAACGGCAACTCCCAGCTCGGCATCGGCCCCAACGACACGTTGCTGTTCTACGTGGACATCCAGAAGGCCACCACCCCGCTGAAGTCGGCCCAGGGCACGGCGGTCAAGCCGAAGCCGGGCCTGCCCAAGGTCAAGGTCACGGCGGACAAGCCGGCCTCGTTCACCATCCCCAAGCACGCCGCTCCCAAGAAGCTCGTGGTCCAGCCCCTGATCAAGGGCAAGGGCGCCGAGGTCAAGCCTGGCCAGCAGGTCACCGTGAACTACACCGGGGTCCTCTGGCGCAACGGCAAGGTCTTCGACAGCAGCATCGGCCGAGAGCCGTTCACCTTCCAGGTGGGCGCTCAGCCCCGACAGGTCATCGCCGGCTGGGACAAGGCCGTGCAGGGCCAGCCGGTCGGCAGCCGGCTGCTGGTGGTCGTGCCGCCGGACGAGGGCTACGGCAAGAAGGGACAGGGTCCGATCAAGGGCACCGACACCATGGTGTTCGTGGTCGACCTGCTGGCCGCGAGCTGACGACGCCGTACCACCGAAAGGGATTCCCCATGGGCTTCGACCCGCAGACCACCAAGCCGGAGATCGACTTTCCCGGTGACCAGCCACCCACCGAGCTGGTCATCGAGGACGTCAAGGAGGGCGACGGCCGCGAGGCCGCGGCGGGCGACACCGTCAGCGCGCACTACGTCGGGGTCGCCCACTCCTCCGGCGAGGAGTTCGACGCCTCCTGGAACCGCGGCGAACCCCTCGACTTCCGGCTCGGTGTCGGTCAGGTCATCCGCGGTTGGGACGAGGGCATCGTCGGCATGAAGGTCGGCGGCCGCCGCAAGCTGACCATCCCGGCGGCGCTCGGCTACGGCGACCGCGGTGCGGGAGCAGCCATCAAGCCGGGCGAGTCGCTCATCTTCGTCGTCGACCTCGTCGACGTCCGCTGACCGGCACCCACTAGCTCCCGAGCAGTCTCGCGGCGTGGCGGCCGGCCGCGGCCGCCGCGACGAAGGACGCCCGGTCCTGGTGGAGTCCGCGCCCCATGGTCGACAGGGGCACGGGGCTGGCCGAGAGGGCCGCGTCCAGCCCCGTCAGGTCGATCTCGTATGCCGTGAGCCGCCCAGCGCTGTCGCGCACCAGCTCGTCGGCGCCGGTCCGCACGAGGTCCCCCACCTCGCCACCCAGCATCGGCACCGGCACATCGGCCGCCACCAGGGCGACCCTGCCGTAGGCCGTCCGGCTGTGGTGCGACAGCCCGCGGTGCCGCTCGCGCGCGTCGGCCTGGGAGACCCGCAGCGACGCCACCGCCCGCCCGCCGAGGGTCACGGCGGCGTTGACCGCATCACCGGCCAAGACCCCCGAGAACCCCCACCGGGTGCCGGTGCCGAGGTTGCCCGGACCCTGCGAGACCACCGCGACGTCGGCGTGCAGGACGTGCCGGGCGGCGAGCAGACCGGTGTGCACGGACACGGCCTCGAGGTCGCCGCCGAAGGCCTGGCCGACCGTCACGCACGCCGCCAGCCACCCGGCCGCGCGCAGACCGTGCACGGTGCGGGAGAAGGCCGCGGGGAGGGCGCCGCCGTCGGTCATGACGTAGACGACCCGGGCGTCGGGGCGGTCGGCGCGCAGCCCGGCGATGATCGCGGGCAGGGCCGAGTGCAGGTCGGCCACCACGACGGGCATCCCGTCGATGGAGTCCGCGTCGCGCAACACCTCGTGGTGCGGGCTGTCCTGCTCGTCGACACCGAGGACCATCGCCTGCTCCGGCATGTAGCGGGCCTTCACCAGGTGACCCGGCCGCTCGGGAGGATCTGCCGGCAGCCGGTCCGGCACGGCCACGACCAGTGCCATCCCGCCGGTGCCGAGGCCACGCTCCAGAGCCGTGACGTTGAGCAGCACCCGGTCGCCGGGCTGCGGCCACCCGACCAGGTCGGGATAGGCCACCGCGCACACCGTCTGTTCGGTCGGCTCATCGGCGACGCGCACGTCATACTCCGCGGCACCTGACCACCTGGTGCGCTCGCGCACCACCACGCCGCTGCGCCACCGGATCACGTCGTGCACACTAGCCGCATGAACCACCCCACGAAGAGCACCCCACGAAGTCCTCGCTCGTGCCTCGCTCGGTACTTCGCGGGGACCCCGCTATCCGCTCCGCTTCGATACTTCGCGGGGACCCGGGCATGACGCCACCCTCTGCGTCGTCCGTGTCGTCGGCGTCCGCCAAGACCGAGCGACTGCTCAACCTCGTCATCTGCCTGCTCTACACCCGCCAGCCGCTGTCCAAGGCCCGGATCCGGGACGCGGTGCCGCAGTACGGTCAGACGGCGTCGACCGAGGCGTTCGACCGCATGTTCGAGCGAGACAAGGACGAGCTGCGTGACCTGGGGATCCCGCTCAAGACCGAGCCGCTCGACGCCTTCTTCGATGACGAGCCGGGCTATCGGATCGACCGGCGCGAGTACGCGCTGCAGGAGATCTCCTTCGCGCCCGACGAGCTCGCCGTCCTCGGCCTGGCCAGCCGTGCGTGGCAGCAGGCCAGTCTCGGCGGCCCCGCGGCGCAGGCCCTGCGCAAGCTCTCGGCCGCTGATGTGGAGCGCGACGACGCCTCCATCGTCGGCATCGAACCGCGGGTCCGCACGGCCGAGCCGGCATTCGAGGCGGTCCGTCACGCGGTACTGGGCCGGACGCCGATCCGGTTCGACTACCGCACCGCGGGGTCGGGGGAGCGCACCACCCGGCACCTGCAGCCGTGGGGGATGGCCTCGTGGCACGGCCGTTGGTACGTCACCGGATTCGACACCGACCGCGATGCCCCCCGCGTCTTCCGGTTGGGCCGGATCGAGGGACCGGTGACGGTCGACGGCACCTCCGAGTCGTATGACGTGCCGCCGGACCACGAGCCGCGGACGATGATCGACACCATGTCGGTGGAGCGCGAGGTCCAGCCCGCGGTGCTGCGGGTGCGCGTCGGCGCGGGCAACACCCTGCGCCGCCGGGCGGACGACATCCGCGAGGCGGAGGAAGGCTGGTCACGGGTCGAGGTGGGATTCACCGACGCCGAATCGTTCGCCGACGAGATCGCCGGGTTCGGCCCGGACGTCCTAGTGGAGGAGCCGACGGAACTGGTCGACGCGGTGGTGCGACGATTCACCGGCGTCGTCTCGGCCCAGGGGGGAGCCGCGTGAGCAGGAGCGGCGACGACCGTGTGAGGACGCGGGCGGAGCGAGGCCCGGAGCACCGAGGAGCGCGACCATGAGCACGCACGAGTCCGCGACCAGCCGCCTGTCCCGGCTGCTGACGATGGTGCCGTGGCTGCTGCACCGCCAGGGCATCGACATCGAGCAGGCGGCGTCGGAGCTGGGTGTGTCGCGCGAGCAGATCGAGGCCGACCTGCAGCTGCTGTTCGTGTGCGGCACCCCGGGGCACATGCCCGACGACCTCATCGAGGCCGACTGGGAGAGCGGCCGGGTCTACCTCGGCAACGCCGACCTGATCGCCCGGCCACTGCGGCTCGGGGTCGACGAGGCGCTCGCGCTGATCGTCGGACTGCGCACGCTGGCGTCGGTCCCCGGCATCGGTGACCGCGCGGCCATCGACCGCGCGCTCGCCAAGCTGGAGGAGGCGACCGGCGCCGCGGCAGCGGCCAGCTCCCGGGTCCAGGTCACCCTCGACGAGGGGAGCGAGACCGAGACGCTCCAGCAGCTGCAACGCGCCCTTGCGGCGCACCGCCGGGTGCACCTGCGCTACCTCGTCGCGGCCCGGGACGAGGCGACCGAGCGCGACGTCGACCCCATGCGCGTGCTCAACATCGACGCCACCTGGTATCTCGAGGCGTGGTGCCACCGGGCCGAGGACGTCCGGCTGTTCCGGCTGGACCGCATCGAGTCGCTCGAGGTGCTCGACCAGGACGGGACCCCGCCTGAGCAGGCTCGCCCCCGTGACCTCGACGCGGGCGTCTTCACCCCTTCGCCCACCGACCAGCAGGTGCGCATTGCGCTGCGGCCGGAGGCGGCGTGGGTGAGCGACTACTACCCGGTGGACTCGGTCGAGCGGGCCGACGACGGCAGCCAGACCATCTCCCTGCGCACGGCGGACACCGCCTGGTTGCGACGGCTGCTGTGGCGTCTCGGCGGCGGGGCCACGGTGCTGGAACCGCAGGAGCTCGCCGCGCAGGTGTCCGCGGGCGCCGAGCAGGCGCTGCGGCTGTATGACGTCCGCGGCGCCACCGCGCCGGAACCGCGTCACACCGCCGGAAGCTAGGCTCGTCGCCGTGTGGTGGTGGATCCTCTTCTGGGCCGTGCTGCTCCTGTGCTCGCTCGCCTACCTGGGCTGGCGGGTGTGGCGCGTGTGGCAGCAGCTCAAGGCCTTCGGTCGAGAGCTTGCGGTCGCCGAGGAGCGCCTCGACGAGGTCGAGGGCACCCTGGAGCAGCTCGGGGCGAGGGGCCTGACGACGACCGACGACCTGGCCGTGTTCAGCAGCCCCCTCGACGCGGCAACCGTGGCCATGGCCACGAGGGCGCACTCCCGGGCCGCGAGGAGCCGTCGGCGAGCAGCTGCCGCACCCGGGTGGGCCAAGCACGTAGACTAGGGGCGACAGCGGCGCCATCGTGCCGACCACCGACTCGACCAGTCTCTCGACTGACCACGACCATCCACGGAAGGTAGGGAATTCGCCATGGGCATGTTCCGTAACCTGTTTGACAGCCCCGTGCACCTCCTGATCCTCCTGCTCGTGATCGTCATCGTGTTCGGGTGGAAGAAGCTGCCGGACGCCGCGCGCAGCGTCGGCCGCTCGATGCGCATCTTCAAGGCGGAGGTCGAGGAGATGAAGGGTGAGGACAAGGGGCGACGCAGCGCCGCCAGCTCCGACACCGTGAACGGAGACGTCGTCGACGACGAGCAGCGGGCGCCGCGCCAGGAGCCGACCCACCCTGCCCCGTCGTCCGCGCCGCCCCAGCCCGATCCGAACGCGCCCGACGACAGCACCCCTCCGGCCTCAGGCTCCTCCAGCCAGCAACGCCCGAGCGCCTGAGCTGCAGCACGGCCCCGACACCCTTTCCTGATACGTGACCCTGCTGCGTCGTCGGCGCAACCCTGAAGGGCGGATGTCCCTCGCGGACCATCTCCGTGAGCTGCGGCGACGCGTCGTGTGGTCCGTGCTCGGGCTGCTGGCCGGCGCCGTCGTCGGGTGGTTCGTCTACACGCGCCTGCTCGACGTGCTGACCGCGCCCATCGTGCACATCCAGAAGGCGCGCGGGGACAGGTCGATCGGGCTGAACTTCAGCGGCCTGACCCAGGCGTTCTCGGTGCAGCTGAAGGTCGCGATCTTCGTCGGGATCATCCTGTCCTGCCCCGTCTGGCTCTACCAGATCTGGGCCTTCATCGTGCCGGGCCTGACCAAACGGGAGCGGCGCACCTCGATGGCGTTCATCGCCGCCGCCGTGCCCCTCTTCGTTGCGGGCTGCCTGCTCGCTCTGTGGACCATGCCGCGGGTCGTCGAGGTGCTCTACGGCTTCACGCCGTCGGGCAGCTTCAACTTCACCAACGCCTCCGACTACCTGACCTTCGTCACCCGGTTCATCCTGGCCTTCGGGCTCGCCTTCCTGCTGCCGGTGCTGCTGGTGGCGCTCAACGTCGCACACGTCCTGCCGGCCCGGGTGATGATCAAGGGTTGGCGCATCGCCGTCATGCTCATCTTCGTGTTCGCCGCGCTGATGACGCCCACGCCGGATGCGTGGACGATGCTGGTGCTCGCGCTGCCCATGGTCGGCCTGTTCTACCTGGCCGTCGGGGTGTCGGCCCTGCTCGACCGCAAGCGGAGCAAGAACGACCCCGACTGGCGCGACGTGCCCGACGACGAAGCGTCCCCCCTGTAGCGCCGGTCGATGACGACACGGATCGGTCTGCTGGTCAACCCCACGGCCGGCAAGGGACGTGGTGCCCGTGCCGGTGCCCAGATCGCGGCCCGGCTGGCGCAGACCGGGCACGAGATCGTCCAGGTCACCGACGAGACGGCGCAGGCCGCGCACGACCGCGGGGTCGCCGCCGTGGCCTCGGGCCTGGACGTGCTCGTCGTGGTCGGCGGTGACGGCATGGTGCACCTCGGCGCCGACCTGTGTGCCGGGAGCGAGACGGCCCTCGCGATCGTGGGCGCCGGGTCGGGCAACGACGTCGCCCGGTGCCTGGGGCTGCCCGTGCACGACCCGGAGGCCTCCGCCACGATGATCGAGGCAGGCCACTGGCGCTCCGTCGACCTGGGCCGGCACCTCGACGCCGACGGGGACGCGCACTGGTTCGCCGGTGTGCTCTGCGCCGGGTTCGACGCCATCGTCAACGAGCGTGCCAACGGTTGGGTCTGGCCCCAGGGGCGGATGCGCTACAACCTGGCCATCGCCCGCGAGCTCCCCGTCTTCCGGCCGATTCCCTACACGGTCCACATCGACGGCACCCGCATCGACACGGAGGCGATGCTGGTCGCGGTCGCCAACGGCACGTCATACGGCGGAGGCATGCGGGTGTGCCCCGACGCGCGGCTGGACGACGGACTGCTCGACGTCTTCATCGTGCGCAAGATGTCGGTGCCCACCCTGGTGCGGTTGTTTCCGCGGGTCTACCGGGGCACCCACGTCGACCACCCCGCGGTGCAGATCATCCAGGGACGGCACGTCACGCTCGAGGCGGACGGGATCACCAGCTATGCCGACGGTGAGCGGTTCGCGCCGTTGCCGCTCAGCGTCGAGGTCGCGCCCGGCGCGCTGCGTGTGGTCGTGCCGCCCGGCTGACGTAGCCTGACGGCATGTCCACACCCGCGGAACGGTACGCCGCCGCCGAGCGTGGCAGGGCCGAAGACCCCACCGTCGTCAGCGACTTCACCGGGGGGCTGGCGTTCAGCCTGGACCAGTTCCAGCGTCGGGGGATCGAGGCGGTCGCCGACGGCTCGGGGGTGCTCGTCGCTGCGCCGACCGGCTCCGGGAAGACGGTCGTGGGCGAGTTCGCCGTGCACCTCGCGCTGCGGACGGGGCGAAAGGCGTTCTACACCACACCGATCAAGGCGCTGTCCAACCAGAAGTATGCCGACCTGGTGCGCGTGCACGGCGCCTACCGCGTCGGCCTGCTCACCGGCGACTCCTCGATCAACGGCGAGGCCCCCGTGGTCGTCATGACCACCGAGGTGCTCCGCAACATGATGTATGCCGGGTCGCCCACCCTGCGTGGGCTCGGCTTCGTCGTGATGGACGAGGTGCACTACCTGGCCGACCGCTTTCGCGGCGCGGTCTGGGAGGAGGTGATCATCCACCTCCCGCAGGACGTGCAGGTGATCTCGCTGTCGGCGACCGTGAGCAACGCGGAGGAGTTCGGGGCCTGGCTCGGGGAGGTGCGCGGTGAGACGACGGTGATCGTCGAGGAGCACCGGCCGGTCCCCTTGTGGCAGCACATGATGGTGGGGCAGCGGCTCTTCGACCTGTTCGTCGACGAGACCTCCGCTCCGACCGCGGAGGCGGACCTGGCCCGGCTGAACCCAGACCTGCTCGCCCACATCCGCTCGTTCGAGCGGACCACCGACCGGCGCGGACGACTGGAGGACGCCGGTGGCCCGCGTGGCCGGCGGGGGCAGCCGCGGCGCGGTCGCGGTGGTCCGCACGGTGGGCGGGGCAACGGGCACGGCGACCCCGGCGTCGGAGCCGAGCAGCAGGATGTTGACCCGTGGCGTGTTGGCCCACGGGGCCTGCTCGTTGTGCACGTCCG
>NZ_SWMA01000037.1:0-40779 GCF_005222685.1 Segeticoccus rhizosphaerae | reverse complement strand
AAACATCGCTTGCGTCGTCCCGCATCCGCCGATGGCATCACCCCGCCACGATCTCGAAACCAGGCCCGCCCCTTGGTCGCCGACACGCCCACCACCACCGCGGCCTGCTCAACCGTCAGGCAATCGCGGACCTGAGCCCAGAACCGATACTCCACCTCAACCGGCAACCGCGGACTACCCCGACGAGCACTCATCTGCACACCTCTCAACGCCAGGTGTTGCAGTCACCCCTTGAGGCCAAGGAGCCGAACGAAACGGTGCAACTCACGCTGTTGGTGGCCGTGTGTTCTTCCGGGGTCCAGGTCATACCGATGATGCCCTCGCAGGTGCTGTCCGCGGCCGGCCGTCGCGAGGTCGCCATCTCGTCCCGTGTGACCCCGGCACTGCAGTGGCATCTGGACGCGCAAGTCGCGCCGGATCGACTCGCTCCACTTCCCGGCGAGCGATGGCGCCAGCCACCTCCAGCCGTCGCTACTCCATGGTGCGGGGCCAAGGTCAGGGCAGCTGCCGGACGCGATGATCTGAGGATCCACGACCTCCCGCCACACCGGCGCCATGCTCGCGGCCAGGGCCGGTGCAATCTTGGCGGAGCTTCGGGAGCCTCTCGGTCACTCGACCGTTGCGGCCGCACTCCGATACCAGCACGGTGCCCACGGGCGCGTTGGAAGATCGCTTCGGCGCTGTCGGCTATGGCAGAAGACCGGGGGTCAGCGCTCGGCGGACGAGCTACCTATCGAGATAGTCGTCAGGCCGCCAGACGAATCCGATGAACGTGCTGATTGACCCAGCGGGGAGCGAACGGCCGACGACTTCGCTTCCTCACGAGGCGCTCGGGATCCGTACCAGCAGCTTGTCAACGTCTTCAGGCTGCAGCCGGATGATTCGCCGGCCGCTCCGGTAGGCCGCGAGTTCGCCCGACGCGATGCGACGACGGAGTGTCCGAACACTCAAACCCGTCCGGTCGGCGGCTTCGGACAACGACTCGAACCGGCGTGCTGCTCTCTGTGGCATGGCGCGACCTCCTGTGCACCATCCCCAAGGGAGCGTTGATCCCCTCATGATCACGAGGTCTGCCGCGACTTGACATGCATACGCGGCGGAAAGACTGTGGTCTGGATGGCTGAGACTTCATCGCGGTCAACACGGCAGGCTACTCAAATGCGGCTCTCCTGACTGATCCGTGGGTCACTTCCGGCCGGGGAGGACGGGTGGGTGGCCGCCGAGGCTGAGCATGGCGAGCCCGATCAGGGCCTCGGGTGAGGCGAAGCCGAAGGCTATGCGGGTGATCAGGTCCCTCCATGCCGCCTCGAAGTACTCAGTGGGCAGGACATCCGGTCGGTCAGGGGCCGCCATATCCGCCATATACGCCGCGAACTTGTCGTCGTAGTCAAGGTTGCGGGCGACCTCGAGCTTGGTGCCCGGACAGTCAAGTCGCAGGGAGTTGTGCACCCCGCGCATCCGCTGAACATCGGGATCATCGGAGTCGAAATACAGCTCGATATGGATCGACGGGGCCGGCGCTACCGGGGCCGTCGCGTAGGCGGTGAGGTAGTCGCGCATATCCTCGGCGTTGAACCAGTACGGATCTAGTTCTTCGTTTGCCCACCGGCCGTCGACCCGTCCGCTGAGAGCCAAGGTGATTGCCTCGAGCAAGGTCGACTTGCCGGTCTCGTTGTCGCCGACGATGATGTTTGTCACAGGATCAGGCGCGATAGAGAACCGGCGGAACATGCGATATCCCTGATGCCTACTTTGCAGATCGTGATGGCTCCATTCGGCCGATTCGGCTTCACGTGGGGGACTTTGTGCGGATTGGTCAGTCGACCAGCCGTAGGTGGTCCCCTCGACTGCGAACCGTGCCACTCAGCGAACCGGGAATTGCGGTCGGTGTGAGACCGAGCATGTAGGCCTGGACTTCGTTGGTACTGAGTCCGAGATCGGCGGCGATGGAGTGGGCGCCCACGCCGTGCGCGCGCAGTTGCTGCATCACTTTGGTAAGGAGCTGAGAGGACTCATGTGCGATGCCTCCTGGTTCGCCGCGCCGGTAGCCCATTTTCGAGAGGTCGACGCAGACGGTTCGATAGGCCCATTCGGTCATTAGCCCGAGTTCGTTGGCTCGGTGCGCCATGGCCATCGCCGCGACGTTCCAGCGCTTCTTGGCATGGAGGATGCGCTGGACGTGGGCGTTGTGGAGCCCTTGAGCCAGCACTCCCGCCCTGGGCATGAGGAACGCTGCTGCGAACTGGTTAGCTTCGGATTCCGCCTCGGGACCGTTGGGGGTCTTGTCTTCGCCGTGAAGGACGAGGTGGCCCAGCTCATGTGCGGCGTTGAACCGGTGGCGCTCCCCGGACTTCTCGCGACTGAGGAAGATGAACGGTTGGCCATGCCAGTTCAGGCAGTAAGCGTCGAGGTCTTTGGTGTCGTCGGTCAGGGAGAATACTCGTATGCCGTGGGCCTCGAGCAGGTGAACCAGGTTCCCGATGGGCTGTTCGCCCACCCCCCACCGCGCTCGCACCTCCTGGGCTGCTAACTCCGGGGCACGTCCCGTTAGCGTCGGTAGGTCCGGTGCGGGGAGCTCGAATCGGTCCTCGAGCCAGTCGTTGATCAGGATCGCGATGCGTCCCGAGTTGAGCCCGCGGTCGCGGGTGCGTGCGCTCATCTTGCTCAAGGCCCGGAAACTGACAGCCTCGACCGGGATCTCCTCGAGGTCGTCGCCGGTGAGAAAGTCGTCTGCGACGCCGAGCGCGGCAGCGAGAGTGGCGAGGGTCTGCGGGGTCGGGTCTTGGTGCTGGTTCTCGTAGGTGGACAGGCTAGCGCGGCTCAGCCCCGTTTCCTGGGCGAGCTTGGTCAGCGTCCAGCCGCGCCGCTTGCGCGCCGCGGCCAGACGGGTTGGATTCAGCATGGCGGTTGCCGCCTTGATCTCTGGTTGGCCGGGGAGACCGGTGTCAGCGCATGGCGACGTCGACCGAGTAGGCGTCGCCGTCGCTGGCCGGGGGCTCTTCGATCATGGGGGTGCCCGTCGGCTCGGGGTCGTGGCGGGAGGTGCGGGGGAGGAGAATGCGCTCCTCCCAGTCGGTGATGATCCCGTCCTCGATGCAGACCGGCAGCGAGAGCTCGGCGTGGATGAAGTCGGGAGTGACTCGCTGGAGCAGGACCCACACGTTCTCGAGCTCAGCCGGCTCAACGGTTGCCCCAGCGGTCCGCTCGGCGAACTGCTTGCCGAGGTCGAAGGTGCCCTGTTCGGCGTTCTGCCGCACGGCGAGCGCGGTGAGCTCGCCCTTGGGGTACTTGGTGCGCGGCGCCCGGCCCGGGATGTCCACGCCGGTGACCTCGTCACCAGAACTCGTCACGATCGAGAACTCGTGGTTGGGGTCCACGGTGCGGCAGAAATTCTTGTAGTCGTTGATGCCCCAGCCGAGCGGAACCAGCTCCTCGCGGAGGAACCCCACGGTCTTGAAGTATCGGGTGGTGCCCTCGGCCGTCGGCGGCTCCAGGCCGGTCGTGTGCTTGGCCTCGGCGTCGGCGCGCAGGAGGGTGCGGGTGATCTGGTCGGTCGTGAGCCCGAGTGCGTGGAGTCGGTGTTCGGCGGTACCGTCGACTGCGACGATCGTCATGGGATATCTCTCCTGCCAAGCCGAGGGGACTTGACGAAACACTACCTCATCTGAGGTCGGAAAGCGTCAAGGCTGGTGCTTGCGTGTCGTGAGGTACGGCGGATCGCCTGCAGTGCCCCTCGCGCAACCTATGGCGGACGAGAAGGTCGACGTGGGGCGTGCCCCATAGTGGGCGGTTGGGGCGTACTAGATCAGACTCCTGCGACGTAGGCGGTGAGGAAGTGGACGGCGTGCCGATCCAGGTTGCCGCGGGCCCGGTCGTAGTGCTCGGTCGTGCGGGGGTCGGCATGCCGAGCCAGGATCTGCGCGTCACGCAACGGGACGCCGCCGTCCAGGGCGTTGGTGATCGCGGCGTGCCGTAGCGAGTGCGGGCTGACGTGGCGTGGGAATCCGGCGACCTTGGCGATCCGCAGCACCATCCGGTAGACGTCCCGGCGGTCGACCGGCCTCCCTGAGATCGGGCGCAGGATCAGCCGGCCGTCGGTGCGTTGGCCGTGGCAGGCCTCCAGCACCCGCAGGACGGGCACAGTCAGCGGCATGGTGGCGGGCTTGGCGCCCTTGCCCACCAGGTGCAGCACCCGGTAGCCGCGCAGCGCCTCTTGGCAGTCCTCGATCCGCACGGCCGCGGCTTCGGAGGCGCGCAACGCGTTGATGCCCAGCAGGTAGGCCAGCGCGCCGTGGTGCACGGACAGGGTCTGGGCGACCTGGAGGAACCGGATCAGCACGAGGCGGTCCAGTCCTTGGGTACGCGACTCGTCGGAGTGGATCTCGGACAGCCGGGCGTACACGGCCGGGTCGGCGGGGATGCGGCCATCGATGTGGGCGAACCGGAAGAAGCCCCGTACCGCGTGCATCATCGTGTTGACCGAGGACACCTGCAGTCCGTCCTCGCCCAGGTGTCGGATGTACAGCTCGATGTGCGCCCGCTGGATCCCGACCAGCGGATCCAAGGCGCTGGTCTCACACCAGGTGAACCAGCGACGCAGCTGGTAGGCGTAAAGAGAGTGGGTGTGCCCGGTGTACCGCGCCAAGTAGGACACGGCCGCGAGTTGCGCCGGTGTCATCGCGTCGGGCCGGAACGGAAGAAGCGTCGTGCTGGTCATGGCTGCCTCCGGCGATCTGGCGGCCATGCCTCGATCGCGGACCGCCGCACACGGCGAGGTCACGTGGCATGACGCTAGCTCCGCCAGACGACCCAGTTGGACTGCTCGCCGCCACTTTTGAGACCGCCACGCGGCGGAAAGACTGCCTTCGGAGTTGAGATCAGCGTGAGGCGACAACTTTGGCCACCGAGTGATGCGTGACGCCACCGATGAGCATCAGCGGCAGGGAGCTGGGCTGGGCGAGCGACAGGAGCGCCCAGATCGAGGAGTACGCAGCACAGGGCGTCGAGCCGCACAAGCCGCAGTACGAGCACTGGCAAGCGAGCAGGTTGAAGGCCAGGTGCCCTGGGCCTCAGCCTCAGCCGCAGTTGCGGGCTGTACGTGGGCCTATGCTGCTGATGCTTGCCGGTTCTGCTCCACTACGAGCGGGTCTCCGTCCGGTGAGTCGGACCAGGAGGCAGTCGTATGACCATTGCAAGCGGCCCTACGCCTGGGCTCGGCAAGATCGTGCCGAAGGGCCGACAACCGGATGCGATCTACTTTCCGCCGGACCGCGACATGGTGGCGCTAGGCACCGCCGGCACCGGGAAGACCACGATGGCAGTCCTTAGGGCCCGGTTCCTCGCTGACTCAGACTGCTCGAACCATGGCCCGGTCCTGCTCGTCACCTACAACAACGCACTCGTCCGGTACCTGCGGCATCTCGTGCCTGGCGCGAACACGAACATCCGCGTGGAGACATACGGCAAGTTCGCCCGTGGCTACCTGAACAGCATTGGCAAGATGCCGCCCTGGAACGGCATCCTCCAGACCGACCAGTTGCGCCGCAAGGTCGCCAGCGCCGTCAGTAAGGTCCGAACGACGTACAAGCCCAGTCCATTCTTCGACCTCGACACCAGATTCTTCGTTGACGAGCTCGCCTGGATAGCCAACATGGGTATCGCCGACCTCCAGCAGTACCTCGACATCGAACGCATCGGCCGCAAGCGCGGCCTAAACGAGGCGCGCCGCAAGGCCGTCTGGAAAGTTCGCACCGAGTACCTCAGGGCCCGCGAAACTGAGGGCATCCCCTACGACTGGAACGACATCGCGACGGGTGTCCTCAACGGCCTCAAGAGCGACACGCGCCCACGCAAGTACCGGCACGTCATCATCGACGAAGGTCAGGACCTCTCGCCGGAGGCCATCCGGTCACTCAAGGCAGCAGTCCAGCCCGGCGGCACCGTAAGCTTCTTCGGCGACTACCACCAACAGATCTACGGCCAAGGCCTCTCGTTTCGCAGCTGCGGCCTCGAGATCACCGCGGTCGCACCGTTCCAAGACAACTACCGCAACACGGCCCAGATCGCCCGGGTGGCGATCGCCATGAGCGACATGCTGCACCTGGGGACGGATCCCGAAGACCTCGTCGAGCCGAAGGAGCCGTCCGCCGGTGGCACCATGCCCGCCCTGGTCAAGTGTAAGGACTACACCGCCGAGGTCGCCGAGATCCAGCGCATCGCCATCGACCAGGGCGACGCGAGTGTTGTCGGCATCTTGACCCGGACCTGGCCCGATGCCCACGCCGCCGTGCGAGGGATGAAGAAGGTCCGCAAGCTCCGTGACGATGGGAACTCCACATGGGACCCGACCCCTGGCATCTACTACGGCACCTATCACTCGGCGAAGGGTCTCGAGTTCGATGTCGTGCTGATGCCTTTCTGCACCGTGGTCGACATGCCCAACAAGGAGGTCGTAGACGCGTACGGCAAGGACGACGCGAGCACGCGCGACGGGAAGCTGCTTTACGTCGCGGTTACGCGTGCCAAGGCCGAGTTGACCGTCACCTACTCCGGCACCATCACGCCACTCCTGCCGATGGACGACGGACTGTGGCAGCACGAGGAGCTCTAGTGACTGGCGTGACGCCGCCGATGACGGTCGCCCAGAAGATCGCCGAGCTCGGACTCACTAGGGTCGTGCACTTCACCCCGGCGAAGAACCTGCACCACATCATCGCCGACGGCCAGATCACCTCGAACAAGGTTTTGGCCGAGTACGCCCCGGAGTACTTCGACCCGACCGACCCCCATCGGCTCGACGACCACCCCGACATGACGTGCGTGACGTTCACCTATCCCAACCCGTTCTACTTCGACACGGCTCGAACGCTGCCGCAGTTTCGCCGGTTCCCGGACTGGGTGTGCCTGCTGATCAAGGCTGACGTCCTGACGCGCGACGGCGTTCTGTTCTGCGAGTGCAACGCGGCCAAGGGTGGAGGAGCGTACCTAAGGGCTGGGGTAGAGGGACTTGCGGCGTGCTTCGCGGACACGACTCTCGGGTACGAGCGGGGACCGACACATCATCGGCTCGCTGCGACCGACCTGCAGGCCGAGGCCCTTGTACCTGGACCGATTCCTCTGTCGGACGTCGCCGCTATCGTCACGCCCACCGGCGAGGCCGCTGGCAACGGCCAGGCCCGGCTCCGGGCTGGCGATCTGGACCCTGACCAATTCACGTGGCTGGTATCGGCGAAGATGTTCACCAAGTGGCCCTTAACGAACGCAATCCAGTCGGGACAGTCGGTGCTCGAGACGCCGTGGATCCCAGGCGAAGAGGAGGACTGATGCCGAACCTTCACTCTCTTGCCGCCCGATCCCGCGGAGCTTTCCTCGGTGCGGCGGCCGGTGATGCGCTCGGCTGGCCTCAGGAGCAGAACTCCAACATCGTCGGCGGAAATCGAAACCGGTACGTCGACGCGACTCCGGACTTCCGCGACTGGGAGCGGTATGGCGGTGGCCTCTATCAGAAGTACATCGACCTAGTGTCGGCCGGCAGCTACAGCGATGACACGCAGCTTATCTTGGCGACCGGTCGCGCGCTTCAGTCTGAGGACTGGTTCGCAGCACTGACTCGGCGGGAGCTTCCGCTATTCCTGCTGTACGCGCGAGGTGCTGGCGGTGCGACGTTGCGTGCGTGCCGGATGTGGGCGACCGGGCCAGAGCCCTGGGTGAGCGGGACGACGCAGAAATCGCAGAAGGCGACTGAGTCGTACTTCAGAGCCGGTGGGAACGGTGTTGCCATGCGGATCGCACCGCACGTTCTAATGCAAGCCACCCGTCCCACTGAGGAGCTGGTTGCTCGCGTGGTCCAGGACGGCATCGCGACCCACGGCCATCCGCGGGCACTCGTTGGGGCAGCGGCGTACGCGGTCGCTCTGCATGCAATGGTCAACACTGAGAGCACCTTGGAGTTCGGTGAGCTCCCGGCTCGGGTTCAGGCGGACAAGTCTTGGCAGTTGCCGGAGATGCTCCTAACGAGTGTTCCTTCGGAGTGGATGGACGTTGCCGCTGGACAGACTCGCGACCTCATGGGCAGTTGGGCTAAGACCGTCACCGAGATGCTCGGGATGCTATCGGTGGTTGAAGATGTTGCGCGGACCGGCACGAGGGGCGATGACCTTGGGACGCTAGAGCGGCTCGGTGCTTTCGACAAGAGGATGAACGGGTCCGGCACCGTCACCGCCGCTGCTGCCATCTCCCTTGCATCGCGGAACGCACCGCGGCCGATGAGCGGAGTGCTTCGGGCCGCGTTCCTGAAGAACGCTGACACCGACACGCTTGCCTCGATGACGGGCGCACTGCTGGGTGCGTTGCACGGACCTGACTGGTTGGCTGATCTGCGGGCCCGGGTCCAGGACCGTGAATACATCGAGCGGATGGCTGACGACCTAACTGCGCGCGCTTTAGGCGAGGAGCGGCCCGTCCTCGACGTGAAGGACATCGTCCACGACCACTCGCTTCGACGGTTTGGAGACCAGCTCCAAGTCGGTCAGAGCGAGGGCTGGGTGCTGTTGCCAGACATGCGTCAGGGTCGCTTGCTCCGTGACTTCGAGCTTGAGCCGCGTGGCAATACCCGCGCGCACAGGTGGGTCATGGAGATTGATGGCCAGACGCTGTTCATCGATCAGTCTGCAAAGTTCTCGGACGCCAAAATCGCGGATCGGACAAGGCCGTCAAAGACCAACGCTACGACACGAGACGCCCAGCCGAAGGCTAAGGAGCAGACCTCGGAAAAGGGGAGGTTCCTCGGGCTCACACTGCGTGTGAACGACCTGAATTCGATCGCCAGGTTCTACTCCGAGGAGCTCGGTGCTGTTGTCGAACGTGTGGGCCCCCGTGAACTTCTGGTGGGCGGGAGTGTGAGGTTTCTTGAGGACCCTAACGCCACGTTCGGGATGTCGGTCGTTCTTCTCGCGTTCGAGGTGCCGGACGTCGCTGCAGCGGCCCGACGGCTTGGGCATGGCTCGCAAGAGCCGGGTGACACATTCCGTTCGACCGATCCTGCGGGGCACGATCTGGACATCAGGTCAAGTCATAAGCGATGACGTCCCAGTGCCCAGCCCCTGTACGCAACGGCTGCTCCGATCTGGCTGGAGTTGACACGGAGTGACCTGCAGGTCGGTAACGAACCTCACAGAAGCGCGGGGAAGGCGGTTGCTGCCTTCTGGGCGGGATGCCCCTTCAGCGAAGTCGTCCCGGAAGGCCGATGATCACCCGCTCGATCTGACGCCCGGTCACGCCATAGGGTCTGAGTGTGGTGACCGAGCCGAAGTTCCACCCCGTCGCCTTACGAGCCGCTCGTGAGCGAGCGGGCTTGACCCAGCACCAGTTGGCGCACCGCCTCGGCGTGGCCGGAGGCGAGCGAGTCTCTCGGTGGGAGCTGGGCTTGTCTACTCCTCGGGCGGAGTCGCTGGCCGAGTTGGCCCATGTGCTCGGTATACAGGTGGACGACTTACTGCAGCCGCCACCGATTCTCCCGACCCTTCGGGTGCTCCGTCTGCGCTACGGCTTTGGTGGGCGCGATCTGGCGCGTCGCGCGCACATGCCCTTTGCCACGTACATGCGCTGGGAGTCAGGATCAATCCGACACACGCCCAGCGATACTTCGCTGGCTCCCTTGGCGCTGGCCTTAGGCGCCGAAGTGGCCCTCGTCCGAACGGCCGTCGACAACTCTCGTCACGCAGCCGAGGAGCGATCGGTTTAGGTTTCAATCACCGGTCCGACAGATCTTCCGGCCACCCTTGAAGTTTTCCACAGGCCGAGCGCCAAGCCCTTGAGCGGCGGCGAATCGTGGGTAAACTGCACGTCCTCTGAAAATGCCGAGCGGCAGGGGGTCACCAGGATGGGTCGGCATCACCCCAGGTGAACATCGTCCAGGACTGGAAGGTTTCACGCGTCGATAGAGCGTGGATCCCGGTTCTTCGTGCGTCCTTTGCGAGTCGGCGTCCTCGCAGATTCCCGGGCGCCAGTTCTTGGTGCGCGACTCGCGATCCGCCAGTCCTCCAGGGATGCGTCGGTGGGCAGACATCTCCAGAGACCGTCCTTGTGGTTCTGTCGCGCGCAACCCCGAGTGTGCTTCTGCCGCGGTACAATAGCACTAGTTCTATTGTCGCAATATTGGATCTCGTGATCACCCCGAGGGGTGGCTACCCCTTATGGCAATGAGAGGCGTGAGGAGGCCGACGATGACGAACACGCTCCGGGGTACCGGTGTGGCGCTGCTGCTCGTCGGCGTGTCGGTCTCGTCTGCCTGCAGTGGCGGGGACGCCATCGGTGGGTCCTCGACGACGCCATCGACAACGACCCCGGCGCCGACGACCATCGCCGACCCTCCAAGCCCGTCCAACACCCCAGCCGCGCCCTCGCCCACCAGCTCGCGGACCGCCAGCGGCCCCAAGGCGGTGGCGAAAGCCAACGCCCGGAAGGTGCTCGAGCGGTACTTCCAGGTTCACGACGCCTGCATGAACCGTCCGGAGCAGGCCAAGATGTCCTGCTTCGACGAGGTCACGATCGGGACTCAGCGGCGCAACAACCGCAACGGGTTGTCCAACGCCAAGGCGTACGACATCAAGCAGATCGGAAAGTTGAAGGTCATCTCGGTGAAGCCGGTCAAGGTCGACTTGACCAATGAACCGAAACAGCAGCCCCCGGTGATTCCCACCGTGGTGTTTGAGGTCTGTTACGACGTGTCCAAGGTGAACATCGTCGACGGCAACGGCAAGTCGCTCGTCACCGCGGACAGGATCAACCACGGCCGGACCAAGTTCTCGGTCTACGACTACGACTACCCGGACCAATCACAGTGGAGGGTCGGCTATTCCGCTGATCCGGTGAAGGACTCGTCATGCTGAAGCCCCTTCGCTGGCCTGTCGTGGCTGCGGTGGCGTGGGCCGGGATCCTGGCAGGTTCCGCTGCTCCTGCCCTCGCCGTCCCGGCTGGCGACCGCCCGCCTCCAGGGCATGTCGGCGGGCATTGCGAGAAGGGCAAGAAGGACCTCTACGGGACGTGCCTCGGGTGGGTGGATCCGCCATCGACCGGCGGCGGCTCTGGTGACTCCGGCACTGTGCCCGCCAGCTACGAGCCCGGCGCGTCGTCCGGCGAGAAGGGGTCCGGCAAGAAGCACGACAGCGGCGGTCCAGTCGTGCAGGGACATGCGTGCATCTCGGTGTGGCAGACGAAGCCGCAGCCTCCGAAGAGCGAACCGGTATGGGGCGGACACGAGAAGGGCATGATCTACACCTGCTACTACGCCTTGAGCGACCGTGAGGGCGCCGGGGCGAACGCCGACGGTCTGATGCAGCCGGGCACGGTCGACTTCTGGGCGGCGGACCCGCCGAAGGCGCCGGCGCCACCGGATCCGCGCAAGCTGGCCGACCGGGCAGTGGAATCAATGCAGTTGCAGGCCATCGGTATCGGGATCGTGCCCGAGCCCAAGACCGGCTCCATGGGGCTGGTGGGGATGCCGAACTGGATGTGGGTGCAGAACGCCTCGCCGAACACCTGGGGCCCGATCACTCGCACGGCGTCGGCGGGCCCGTTCTCGGTGACGGCCACGGCGAAGGTGAAGAACGTGGTGTGGGACCTGGGCGACGGCCAGAGCGTGACCTGCGGCCAGGGCACGCCGTATCGGGACGTGTACGGAAAGAGGGACAGCCCGACGTGCGGGCACACCTACACCCGGCAGGGCGACTACACGGTGCGCGCCACCTCAAACTGGGTGATCGACTGGTCCGGGATCGGGCGGTCCGGGACGATCACCATGCCGTTGACCCGCACCGCCACCGTGCACATCGGCGAGGCACAGGTGCTGGTCCAGTAGGGCAGCAGCAGCGAAGGCAAGGGGATTCACGATGTCGTTGGCGCCGAAGCAGGCACGGGACCGGTTGCCTGGCGCGCCGGAGCCCGGGGAGCCGGAGTCTGCAGGGCGGGGCTCTGCCGCGGTAGGGGGAGCCGAGGTCGCCCCGCCGCCGAAGATGCGACGACGGCCGCTGCTGATCGCCGCGTCTGTGGCAGCGATCTGTCTGGGCGGGCTGTTGGGGGTGCTGGCCTTCACCTCGATGAGCTCGGCGACCAGTGTGGTCGCGGTCCGCTCGACGGTGCACCGCGGCGAGGTCATCGAGGCGAGCGACCTGATGGCCGTGCAGGTGGGTGTCGACCCCGCGCTGAAACCGATCCCCGCGGCCGACCTGAAGGGCTTGGTGGGGCAGCGTGCCGCGATGGATCTGGCCGCCGGCGGACTGGTCACCAAGCAGGACGTGACCTCCTCGGTGCTGCCGGCCGAGGGGATGTCCGTCGTGGGGGTGAGCCTGCCTCCGGGCGGCCTGCCGGGCACAGCGCTGCAGGCCGGCGACCAGGTACGGATCGTGTCCACCCCCGGGATGGACGGCACCTATCGCGGCTCCGGGTCACCGGTGCAGGTGACGGCCACGGTGGTGAGTGTCCGCCAGCTGCCGGACGCCGGCCAGAGCGTGGTGGACGTGTCCGTGCCACAGGATCAGGCCGCCGACCTGGTGGCGCGGGCCGCGACCGGCAAGGTCGCGCTGGTGCTGGACTCCAGGGCGCGCTGAGTCATGGCCGTGGTCACGCTGACATCCGCCTCCGGCTCACCGGGGGTGACCTCGAGCGCGTTGGGTCTGGCGCTGACGTGGCCCCGGCCCGTGGTGCTGGTCGAGGCCGACCCCACCGGCGGGTCGGGGGTGCTGGCCGGCTACTTCCACGGCGACGTGGCCCACACCGGTGGCCTGATCGACCTTCCCCTGGCGCACCGCCAGGGCGCGCTGGCGCAGGCGCTGCCCGCCTCGATGCTGGAGATTCCCGGTTCGAGCGCGCGGCTGCTGCCGGGCGTGCGGGGCCACGGACAGGCTCGCAGCCTGGCCGGCGTGTGGGAGCCGTTGTGTGTGGCGCTGCGTGGCCTGGAACGGGGCGGGCAGGACGTGATCGTGGATGCCGGCCGGCTTGGGCTGGTCGGCGCGCCCGAGCCATTGGTCCGCGGCGGCGACCTGACGTTGCTGACCATGCGCAGCAGCCTGCCAGCCTTGGCGGCCGCCCGGTCCTGGGCCGCGCAGCTGCGCGAGACGTTCGCGGCCGCTGGGGCGCTACCGCGACTGGGGGTGCTGCTGGTGGGGCAGGGGCAGCCTTATTCCTCCCGTGAGGTCGGCAGGGTGTTGGGGCTGCCGGTGACCTCTGCCCTGCCCTGGGCGCCGGAAGCCGCGGCGGTGTTCTCGATCGGGGCGTGGCGTCCACGCCGGTTCGAGCACACCAGCCTGGTGCGAGGACTGCGGGCCACCGCCGCGGCCAGCCAGGCGGTGATCGCCGAGTACCGGACCAACCTGGACGCCGGGGCGGGCGCGCCGATCGTGGGGAGCCGTTGATGAACCAGAACCAGAACGAGCAGCCGGAGACGACCCCGCGCGACCCGGCCGCGCTGCCGCTGTTCACCCCGGACACCGCACCGCAGCCGCGTCCGGGCCGGGTGCGGTCGCAGTTCTCGATGCCGCTGAGCACGGGGCGACCCGGTGCCCCGCCCGCGCCCACCGAGCAAGCCGCGTCAGGCGGCGCGGGTTCTGTTGCTGCCGGCCTGGCCGGCGTCAGTGGGCGCGGCGCGCACGCCCACGCCGGGATCGACTGGGCCCTGGTGGCACGGCTGCGCGCCCAGGCCTCGGACCGGCTGAGCGCGGCCCTGGGTGGAGATCGCCGGGCCCTGGACCGGGAGGCGCAACAGCAGCTGGGGCGCAGCATCATCGTGGGGCTGCTCGAGACGGAGGCGCAGGAGGCGGTCTCCGCCGGCCGCGACCCGTTGCCGCTGGGGCTGCAGGACCGGATGGCGCGGGCGGTGTTCGACGCGCTGTTCGGGCTGGGCCGGCTGCAGCCACTGGTCGACGACGAGGCCGTGGAGAACATCGAGATCGACGGCTGCGACAACGTGCTGCTGGAGTACGCCGACGGGTTGCTCAAGCCCGGCCCGGCGGTCGCCGAGAGCGACGGTGAGCTGACCGACTTCCTGGTGTTCGTCGCCTCCAGGTCGCAGGTGAACGCCCGCCCGTTCTCCCCGGCCCAGCCCCGCCTGCATCTGCGGCTGGACGGTGGGGCGCGGCTGGCCGCCACCGCCTGGGTCACCCCTCGCCCGGCGGTGGTCATCCGCCGGCACCGGCTGGCCGCGGTGACCCTGGACGACCTGGTGGCCGGCGGCACGATCACCGGGCTGCAGGCCTCGTTCCTGCGGGCAGCGGTACGGGCGAAGAAGTCGATTGTGGTGGCCGGGGCCCAGGGCGCCGGGAAGACGACGACGGTGCGGGCCTTGTGCTCCGAGCTGGACCCGTGGGAGCGGGTCGGCACCTTCGAGACGGAGTACGAGCTGGGGCTGCACGAGCTGCGCGACCCGCACACCGGCGGGCGGCGACACCGACGCGCGGTGGCGTGGGAGGCGCGCCCCGGCTCGGGGGAGGTCGGCCTGAACGGGCGGCAGGCCGGGGAGATCACGCTGGATGACCTGTTGACCGACTCGTTCCGGTTCAACCTGTCCCGCCAGATCGTCGGTGAGGTCCGCGGCCGGGAGGTGCTGGCGATGATCAAGGCGATGCAGTCCGGGTCCGGGTCGATCAGCACGACGCACTCCGCGAACGCTCAAGGGGCGATCCGCAAGCTGATCACCTGCGCGATGGAGGCTGGCGCGCACGTGACCGAGGCCTACGCCACCCGGGCGATCACCGAGCACATCGACCTGATGGTCCAGGTCCACCTGCAGACCACGAGCCTGGAGGGCGAGGCGCGCCGCGACCGGTGGGTCAGCGAGATCGTCTCGATCGAGCCCGGTGAACGGGAGACCGGCTACGCGACCCAGCACGTGTTCCGGGCGGTTCCCGGCGGCCCGGGCGTGGCGAACGTGCTGCCGGAGCAGCTGAGGGACCTGGAACGGTTCGGCTTCGACGTCCACGCCTTCGAGGCCGAGGCCCAGATGAACGGCGCCCGGACATGAGCGGGGTGCGGCCATGACCGCGGTGGTGCCAGCGCTGGCAGGATCCTTGATCGTGGCCGGCCTGCTCGGCGTCGTCCTCGGCGCACGACCAGTCCCGCCGCAACCTGCCGCCCCGGGCAGGTCGCACCCGAGCATCATCGCCAGAGCCGCGGCCACCTCCGGGCGGACCCGGACACTGTTCCTGACCGGCCTTGGGGCGGGCGCGCTGGCCGCGGTACTGACCGGATGGGTCATCGCGGTGATCCTGCTGCCGGCCGCTGCGGTGGGTATCCCGGCCCTGCTGTCCTCTGCCCCCGCGACGACCGAGATCGGGCGGCTGGAGGCGATGGAGGAGTGGACCCGCTCGCTGGCCGGAGTGCTCACCGCGGGGGTGGGGCTCGAGCAGGCACTGATCGCCACCGTGCGCTCCACGCCCGAGACGATCGGTCCGGAGGTGACGCGCCTGGTGGCCCGGCTGCACGCCCGCTGGCCCACCGAGGCGGCCTTGCGGGCGTTCGCCGACGACCTGGACGACGCCACCGGCGACCTGGTGGCCGCCCACCTGATCCTGTCCGCGCGGCGCCGCGGCGCCGGGCTGGCCGGGGTCCTGGAGGCGCTGGCGCAGTCGGTGGCCGAGGATGTCCGGGCCCGCCGCCAGGTCGAGGCCGACCGGGCCAAGCCACGGGCCACCGCGCGATGGATCACGCTGATCACGGTGGCCGTGCTGGGCTTCTTGGCCCTGACCGGCCGGTACATCGCCCCGTTCGGCACGCCGGTCGGGCAGGTCATCCTGCTCGTGCTGCTGGCGGCCTACGTCGGGGTGCTGGTGTGGATGAAGACCATGACCCGCGGCAAACCGTTGCCACGCTTCATCGGCAGCGACCTCGGGGGGCAGGCGTGATCACCGGCCTGCAGCTCGCGCTGGCCGCCGGAGCCCTGATCGGCCTCGGCGTCGCGCTGTTGATCTGGCGGCTGGTACCGGCCCAGCCTGACCTTGCCGACGCGCTGGACCGCCTGTCGCCACGGGCCGCCCGCCGCCGGGCACAGCCGCAACAGAGGGTGACCGACACGCGGGAGCGGCTCGGGCAGTGGGCGATGAAGACGCTCCCTGTGGGGGTGTGGTCGAAGGTGCCACGCCGCGAGCTGGCGATCCTGCGGATGCCGCCGTCCCGGTTCTACGGCGAGAAGCTGGTGTTCGGCCTGGCCGGACTGGTCATCCCCTCCCTGCTGACCGGCATCTTCGCGCTGGTAGGGCTACGTCTGCCGATCGTGATCCCGGTGGCCGGCACCGTCGGGCTCGCGGCGGTGATGTTCTTCATCCCGGACTACAACGCGCGAGACGACGCGAAGAAGGCCCGAGCCGAGTTCGCCCGCGCCTTGGGCGCCTACATCGACATGGTGGCGCTGGAACGCAACTCCGGCTCCGGCGGGCGGCAGGCGATGGAGGCGGCGGCCGAGGTCGGCGACTCCTGGGTGTTCCGGCGGCTCGGTGAGGAGCTGGCCCGGTCCCGGTGGTCCGGCCAGGCGCCCTGGCAGGCGCTGCACGCCCTCGCCGACGAGCTGGCGCTACCCGAGCTGGACGACCTGGCCGACATCCTGCGGCTTCCGGACGAGGAGGGCAGCGGCATCTACGCGCAGCTACGCGCCCGTGCCGCCTCGATGCGGGTGGCCATGCTCAATGACGAGCTCGCCCGCGCCAACGAGGTCGGGGAAAAGATGAGCATCCCGGTCAGCCTGCTCGGGTTGATCTTCATGGTCATCCTGATCGCCCCGGCGCTGCTGCGCGTCATGGGAGGTGGCAACTGATTCAGACCACCCGGAAGGGCCAACCGCGACACACCAGAGCGCGCCCGAGGACGCGCCGGCAGGAGGGAACCATCCATGTACTACTTGCTCGCCACCATGCACACCCTGGGGGCGCGACTGCAGGACCAGCTACAGGACAAGGTCGAGGGCCGGGCGCGCGCGGTCCTCGATGAGCGTCACCGCGACCGTGGCTCGGTCTCCATGGACCAGGTGATCTGGGCTGTGGCCGTGATCGCCATCGCCGGCGTCGTGGTCGCCGCGGTGACCGCCTACGTGAAGAAGAAGGCCGGCCAGATCCAGTGAGCTTCGCCCAGGGTCCGACGCGATGAGACGCCCACCCGCACCCGCCATCCGACGCGTTGCCGCGGGTGGGCGCGAGCGTGGCTCCAGCTCGATCCAAATGGTCCTGCTGCTGCCGGCGCTGTTCCTGGTCATGTTCGCCGGGATGCAGGCCGCGCTGTGGTACCACGCGCGGGCGGTGGCCATCTCCGCCGCCCAGGAAGGAGCCAGGCGCACCGGCGCCGAGCAGGGCACGGCAGCGGCCGGTCGGGGCGCGGCCAGTTCCTTCATCGCGGATGCCGGTGGCGACGACGTGCTCGCCGATGCGCACGTCAGCATCCAGCGTGGCCCGACCACCGCGACCGCGACCGTGTCCGGACACTCCCTGAGCGTGATCCCCGGGTGGAACATCACCGTCCGGCAAAGTGCCTCGGTCCCGACCGAGAGGATCACCGGATGACCCGGGAACGGCAGCGGGGGTCGGCGGCGATCGAGGCGGCGATCGGGGTGCCTGCCTTCATGTTGTTCGTGCTGCTGATCGTGTTCGGCGGGCGAGTCATGATGGCCCGCCAGGCGGTGGCGTCCGCGGCCGCGGACGCGGCCCGCTCGGCCTCGATCTCCCGCACCGGGCCAGACGCGAACAGCGCCGCGACTGGTGCCGCGAGCACCAGCCTGGCCAACCAGTCGGTCGACTGCACCAGCACGCACGTCAGCGTGGACACCACGGGGTTCGCCGCCGCGGTCGGCACGCCCGCCTCCGTCCGAGCCACGGTCAGTTGCAGGGTGGATCTGTCCAACCTGTCCGCATCGGGCGTCCCCGGCTCGATGACGATCACCGAGTCGATGATCAGCCCGCTAGACACCTACCGGGAGCGCTGATGCCGCACGGGATTCGCCAGGACCGGGAGCGGGGGTCGATCAGCATCACGCTGGCCCTGGGCTCCTTCGTGATGATCGTGCTGGTCGGCCTGGCCGTCGACCTCGGCGGCCGGGTGCATGCCCAACAGCAATCGCGGGACGTGGCTGCCCAAGCCGCCAGAGCCGCCGGGCAGGAAGTGCTCGCCGGCCCCGCCGTGCGTGGGAGCGCCATCACGATCGACACCCACGCGGCCGCCCAGGCCGCACGGGAGTACCTGTCGGCCGCCGGCGTCGAAGGCAGCGTGTCGGTGGCGAGCGGGGACCAGGTGGTGGTCAGCACGACCGGCAGCTACCCGACCACGTTCTTGTCCATCATCGGCATCGGTGACCTGCCGGTCACCGGTCACGCGACCGCGCGCCTGGTCGGCGCCGAGAACGGGAGTGGGCGATGAGAACCAGCACCGTCCGCGCCCGGATGGCGGGACTTGCGGCCACACTGGCGTTGCTGGGCGTCGTGGCCGGACTCCCGCTGGTCCTGCTGGCCATCGGCGCGACCCCGATCCCCGACAGAGTTCCCACCCTGGACGCGGTCAAGACCGCCCTGTCCAGTCCCGACGACGGGACCCTGGCGCTGACCGCGATCACCCTCATCGGGTGGATCTCGTGGGCCTTCCTGACCGGTTCCATCCTGCTCGAGGTCATCGCTCGAGCTCGCGGCATCCGGGCGCCTCGGCTGCCTGGACTGCGGATGCCGCAGAGCGCCGCCAGCGGTCTCGTGGGAGCGGCGCTGCTGCTGTTCGTCGCTCTCCCGGTGGCGACCCCCGGGACGGCCGCCGCGACCTCGCCGCCGGCTGCCCTGACCGCACCGACCGGCACGAGCGTGACCGCATCGACCGCCAGCACGGACCGAACCGTGGCCGACCGCGCGCCGAACGCGCACCCCACGCCGGCTGACCAGCCGGACCAACTGGACCGAGCCGACCACGGCCACGCCAGCGATCGCCCCACGACCACCCACACCGTGCAGCCCGGCGAGACCCTCTGGTCGATCGCGCACGCCCACCTCGGATCGGGTCAGCGCTACCCCGAGATCGTCGAGCTGAACCGCACCGTCCTGGGCGACGATCCCGGATTCCTGCGCGCCGGCGCGACCCTGCGGCTGCCCGCCCCGGACCCGGACACGGCACACCAGCCCGAGCACGCGCCGGAACACCCGACCCGCACCGTCACCGTGCAACGCGGGGACACCCTCTGGCAGATCGCCCAGGACGAGCTCGGCGACGCCACCCGGTACCCGCAGATCGCCGCCGCATCCCGGGACACGACCCAGCCCGGCGGAGCACACCTGAGCGACCCCGACGTCATCGACGTCGGCTGGAGGCTGACCATCCCCGGCACCGCTCCACGGAGTGAACCCGCGAGCCACCGCCACGCCGGCGGAGCCCGCGGACCCGACATCCACCAGGCAGAGCCGGAGGCGCCTCGAGCCGCGACCCGGCCAGACCCTGAGCCCACGGTTACCAAGAACGCCGCGCCGCCGGCCACGTCCGCCACCGACGCCGGCGCCGCGCGGCGTCTGGCGGCAGCACCCGCCGAAACCGAGGCGACGACAGGCGCGACAGCCGCAGCCACGCTCCGCGATGCGCAGGATCCCGTCCCGACCACCCAGCAGACCCTGGCCGGGACGGTCGGGCAACACGTTCCAGCCGCCCCCTGGGTCCTGACCGGGTTCACCGGTGGGGGAGTGCTGCTGGCCGGATCCGCACTGCTGGCGCTGCGCCGCCGCCGGCACGCCCAGTCCCGGCACCGCCGCCCCGGCCACACCGTCGCCGCCCCGCCGGCACAGCTCGCGCCGGTGGAGAAGACCGTGACCGCGATCGGCTCCACCGCCGCCCCCACCGTCGAGCGGATGGACGCGCTGCTACGGCGACTGGCGGCCCGCCAAGCAACCCACGGCGAGCCGCTGCCGCGGCTGGCCGCCGTGGAACTGACCGACACCGACGTAATGCTCCACCTGAGCGCCCCCGCCGGGCTGCCCGCACCGTGGCAGGACCGGCACGAACAGCTGCACTGGGCCTGCCCCGCAGACCTGGACCCGGACCATGTCCACCCCGAACCCAGCGACGCGGCCCCCTACCCGCTGCTGGTCACGCTCGGCGTCAGCGACGAGGGCCACCTGTGGCTGCTTAACTGCGAGCAGCCGGCCACCATCGGCATCACCGGCGACACCACCTACGGCCGCGACTTCGCGCGGTACCTGGCCGCCGAGCTGGCACTCAACCCCTGGTCGGTCGGCGCGCGGGTCGACTGCATCGGGGTGGCCGGCGAGGTCGTCGAGCTGAACCCCCACCGGGTCCGCTGCCACGACGCCTCAGCCGCCGTGGCCACCGAAGCGCTGGCCGACGCGGTCGCGGTCATCGACCGGGCGACCGCGGCCGGGCTGGATGTGCCCACCGCCCGAGGCCACGGCGCAGGCGACGACGTGTGGCCGGCGCGGCTGCTGCTCATCGACGACGCCGATCACGCCGATCACGACGGCCACGATGAGCTGCGACAGCTGTTGGATCTGGTGCAAGACCATCCCGGCCAAACCGGCACCGCCATCGTGCTGGTCGGCGACGACGCGCAGGGAACCGACACAACCATCCGCGTCACCGCGGGCGGGCGGGTCACCCTACCGGCTGCCGGGCTGGACCTGATCGCCGTCGGACTGACCAGCGACGAAACCCGAGGCTGCGCAGCCCTGCTGGCCCAAGGCGAGGACCTGGACGACACCGAGATCCCCGTTCCAGACGAACCCGACGGATGGCGGTCGTTCACCAACGCCGCCGGCGCGTTGCGCGACGAGCACACCCGACCGCGCGACCACGCCCGCTCCGACGACACCGAGGACGACCAGGAGGCAGGCAGCCTCCTGGACGCGTCCGACCAGGACTACCTCGCCGTCGCGGCCACCACCACAGATGACCTGCAGGCCCTGGCACCCCACGTCCCGGTCCAGGTCCGGGACGACCTCGAGGCCGCCGACCCAACCCTCGACGACGACGTGGCCGCCTGGTTCAGCGACGACTGCCCGCTGCCGCGGCTCATTCTGCTCGGGCCCGTCGGCGCACGCACCCGCGGGGACGCCGTCGCCGTCGCCAAACGCAAGCCGTATGCCACCGAGCTGCTGGCCTACCTGGCGACCCGTCCCCACGGCGCCACCCCGGCCCAACTGGCCGACGCCTTCGGCATCACCGGCGGCCGCGCCCGCACCGACATCAAGATGGTCCGCGACTGGCTCGGCATCAACCCCCGCACCGGCACCAAGCACCTGCCCAACGCCCGCGAGTCCGCAGCAGCCAAGGCCCGCGGCATCGGCGTCTACCAGGTCGAGGACCTGCTCGTCGACGCCGACCTGTTCCGCCGGCTACGGGCCCGCGGAGAAGCACGCGGGGCCGAAGGACTCGTCGACCTGCGGCGCGCGATGACCCTGGTCGGCGGGACGCCCTTCGACCAGCTGCGCCCGGGCGGGTGGTCCTGGCTGTCCGAAGGCGACCGGCTCGACCAGCACATGCTGTGCGCCGTCGTCGACGTCGCTCACACCATCACCACAGCCGCCATCGAGGCCGGGGACCTGCCCCAGGCACGCAGTGCCGCGGAGCTGGCCGCACTGGCCGCGCCGCACGAGGACATCCCCAGGCTCGACCTCGTGGCCGTCGCCGCAGCCGAAGGCCACCACGGGGAAGCCGACCGCATCCTGCGCGACGACGTGTGCAACCGGACCGACGACGACCGGGCGCCGATGGAGCTGTCCGCACGCACCCAGAAGATCATCCGCAACCGGAACTGGCTCGACCCGAAGCGCGAGGCAAGCTGAAGTGTGCCATTAGCACGAATGTTCGAGATACTGGCTTGGTGGTTTCCGTTCCCCGGCGTCCCGGAGTGCCCCTCAAGGACCGTCCCGCGTTGGCGGGTCCTTCCGGCGGTCCGGCACCCGTGACGCCTGCTCACCCACGTGCACGGCACTGCTGGCTGCAGTCGCCCGGCGGCGGACCGCCAACGGCGAGCCTGATCGTCGTGTGGCGCCACCGAGACACCACCGGGTGGGAGGGCCTGGTGGTCCATGTCCACGACGGCCGCACCGGCGATCCCGCGGTCATCACCGAGTGGGTCCCGGCTGCCCAGCTCCGACCGGCCTGAACTGGGCCTGGGCGAGGAAATCCTCAGCCAGGAGCCGTGGCGTGACACGCCCCCTGCCCGGTCAGCCTCCGGACGGATCAAACGGTGACCCGATTCGTCAAGGCACCGCGCTCGACCAACTGAACTGCGGCGTCACTGATGGTGGTTCGCCATCTAGTGACGGTCACCTATCATTCAGGCGAGAGCGCAGCTAGTCGTCGCGACGAACCCCACGCATGACGTTACCGGACCGCTTGGCGGCGATGAACCTGCCCGACGATGTGGTCCGGGTGGTCCACAGGCCGACAGATTTGGAGCGGCGCTCCGTATCCCCAATTTGACCGCGTGACCGTCCGGCAGCAGCGTGCTTAGCCATCTCCGCCCTCCACTTCGAACCCGATCTTTTCCTGAGTGTGGCCCCTGACACCGACAATGTCCATTACTCGGTCTGGTGGACCCGGTCACGTGGTGAGGTAGTCGCCGAGGTAGAGCCACCCCACTACTACCCACAGCGCCGCCACCGCCACCGGTGTTCCCACACGCGTGACCCACTGAAGCCGACGGGCGAGTGACGTCCGTTCACGGGTGAGCACCAGCGCCGCTCCGAACGTCGTCGGAACGGCGAGTACCGCCAGGTCAGCCGAGTCCAGCGATCCCTCGAATCCCAACGAGGCGGTGAGCGCGACAGATAGCCAGATGATGGCATGAATCACCGTCGCAGAGATCCGGATGCTCCGAGCAACCTTCAGCCGGACGTCGATGAAGGCACGCCGGTCCCGGTCCGGCTCGGACGCGTACAGGGCGTAATGCTCCGATGACGCGGCCAAGCCGTTTAGGTAGGTGTGCTCCAACGGCTCTTCGTCCAAGCCCTTCAGTTGTGCCTTCGCGATCTCGACGTTCTCGTCGGCTACCCGGAAGACAACGTGGTTGCTTCGCGCGTCGCGAAGTTCCACTCGCTGCCGCACCCACGATCGAGGTCTGCGCACCCGTAGGGGCACCTGACGCTGCGTCCTGACAATGAACGGGCGATCCAGCGGGACCTCACACGCCACGATCGTCTCCCACCTCCGGCCATAGTCAGCAAGGGCCACCAGCGCCTCAGACTCGCGCGGATGTTTCACCTGCTTGGCCAGCGCCTGCACAAAGTCCCGAAGGGCAGCGACCGCATTGGATAGCTCGCTCAGGCTCCCAACGTCTGAGGCCTGGGCGAGCAGCGGAGCAGCAAGCAAGGGTGTGTCAGCCGAAGACGTGGGGCTACTCCCCTCACCGAGGGCAGAACGCAGGGTCGCACCTACCTGCAACGCGTCAGCCCTCAACGATTGGACCTGACGCAACGTCAGCGCGAACGCCGTCCGCGGCGGACGCGGAATCCACGGGTACCTGCCACGCACACTGGGGTACTTAGCGGCCAGCCTCTGCCCGAGAGGGATCACCACCGGCAGCAGTAGCCGCTCCCACCGCTTGACGTTCAACGACAATGCGGACGCCTTTTCGTCTGTGTTGAACGGCGCGAGCCCTTCTTCGAGGTACTCCAGCAGGGCACGCCTGAAGCGCAGCCGGTGCCGGACGCGAACTCGCTTCCACGGCCACGGAGTAAATTCGCAGATCGCGCGCACGAACTGCGCCACGATTGGAGGCGCAGTCACTCCCTCCTTGCCAGCGAGGAGCATCACGTGCGCGGCTTCGATCTCAGCCGTCGCGCCCCTCGGCACGACGTAGGCTGGTTTACCATCGACGGAGACGTCGTAGCCCAGCAGCGGCCCTTTCGGCATCTGTTCCAGCGGTAGCGCCACCCGGGCTGTCGAAGCACCCAACGCGCGGTCGCCCACGACATCCGCCAGAGGGGCTGACATAAGCGACCGGTTCCGTGTTGCGAACCGCGCGGTATCGACGGACACCTGCTCCACGACACGGAGCCGCCATCCTTCGGGTGACGTCATCAGTCGAAGGACCACGTCCCAGTCGTTGCTCAGGTCGACTGGCCGGTCTGGCTCTGGTCGGCCGCCCCGGCGGCCCCAAGGAATCCGCACGATGTCCTCCCGTCTGGATGCTCAGGATGCCTGAGCACACAAAGGGAGAGACGTAGCCACGCCGGAAACGGCGTGGACGTGCCTTCCGCGAACGGGGCTCGGCGCGCTCAGATGGTCGTCGCACCGTTCCTTCACCGGACGCGGGCCCGTTCCAAGATGCCCCGCCTGGTCACGGTCGACTCCGCGGTTGGTGTCCCCAGGCTTGCGGCACGTGCCTCTCGGGTGCCCGCGCCGCGGCCGCGCAGGAACCACGTAATCGCATGCGTGTCTGGCAGGTCCAGCAGGGGCGCGTCCCACCGGTTCGCGTCGACCACCTCAAAGACCCCAGCGAACCAGGTCGGCTGCGTCCTCGCCGACGCCCGAAGACCGGGTGCTGCCCGGCCGGGTGGCACGTCCTTGAACTCGGGGTCGTTTCCACGCGACGGGGGGCGGGCTACGAACAGGCCGCTCGGGTTGAGCACCCGCGTCACCTGGACCGGCCGGGGGGTGATACAGCCCCCGCGCCGCGGCGACGGCGTCGAACGACCGATCAGCAGGCGGGAGGTACCGGGCATCGGCTCGGACCGCTGGTCGGGTCGCGGTCGCGACGTACTGGTGAGTGCTGTCGCGAGCTCGGGCGGTCAGGCCATACCGGCGTCTCTTTCCTGTGTCCCTGTTTGCAGCCGCCGCGCAAGCGGCTCTCAGGGTTGGTCGCGGGTGGGCGCGCCATCCCTTTCATGAGTGGGGGTGCGCAGCGTTTGCGCAGGTCAACGTACGTTCTCCCTCGCCTGTGGGCTCCGCGGCCGGTGCGCACCCCCGCCGTGGGGGGACGGAGTCGGTGATGTGCGATGGCGAGGGTCTTGCCGTGTCCGGACGGCAGGAGGGATCCGAGATGAGTATCGCCGAGCACCTTGGGGTGGGGGAGAACAGCCAAGTGTTGGTTCGCGCCGACCTGCAATGGGAAGGCTGGTGTGCTCGGTTTCCGGAGCTCGCCGTGGCCGCCGACGCGGCGGGTCTGCAGGAGTGGTTGAGGCGCGCCGGCAAGGCCGACGCGGATGAGGTGTTGTTGGCGTTGGCGACGCTCGCGTCCCCCGAGGCTGATGCCGACCTGACCGCGGCCGAGATGCTGGCCCGGGCGTTGGTCCCGGGCGCCACGGTCCTGGCGAACCGGCTGCGCACGCTGACCCGTGACATCGACCAGGTCGTCGCCGGCCAGCTGTGGATCCAGGTGCGGACCTTCCCGTGGCGGCGCCGGCGCAAGGTGGCCGCGAACATTCTGCACGACACCAGGGCGGAGGTGCTGCGCGAGTGCGGCGCCACCTCACAGGTGAAGCGGACCGATCCGACCTGGAGCAGGACGACGTCGGTGGATCCGACCAACCACTTCTGGGCCTACCACCCGCCGCTGCAAGAGCCCGCGTCGGTGGACTCGGAGCGCGAGCTGCTGGACCTGTTGGAGTGGGCCTGCAACCACCACGTGATCAGCGGTGATGACCGTGCCCTGCTATTGCGCCTGGTCAAGGCCGCCCGGGCCTCGACCGCCCGGGTCACGCGTTCGGGTGCCGGCTTGATGGCCCACCAGGTGACCGGGCCGGTCGCCCGGGAGCGGGGTCTGTCCCGGCCGACGGTCCGCCGGCGTGCGGGCCGGGCCATCGCGGCGCTGTCGGCGGCATCCAAGAGTGGTCAGTTTCAGGTTCCGGCATGAGGGGTGATCACCAGCCCGGCGCGATGCGCCTTGGGTCGGTAGAGGTGATGACAGTGCCCGAGAAGCAACCCGCGGGGGATCCCGACCGGCGCAGCCTTGCCGAGATCGCGCGGCTGTTTGACGTGGTCGGCCGCGAGGCCGAGGTGATCCGGCAGATCGACGGGTCCCTGGCGCACCTGCACCAGGTGCAGCAGGCCAAGGCGGCGTTGACGAGCTTGACGGCCGCCGAGCTGCGTGCCGCCATCGAGCGCCGCCGCGCGGGACTCGGGGGTGAGACGGCGTGAGCCAGACCATCACCGAGCGGCGTGCCGTCTCGGTCGAGGAGTTGAAGCGCGCCTGGGCCGCGGTGCGGTCCGGGCAGTTCCGCCCTCACCCCGTTCCCGCTCCCGCCGCGGCAGAACCGGCGACCACCGACCCGGCCAGCTCCGTCGGGTGGGGAGGAGTCGAACCCGTCCTACCGGTGCTGGGCTGCGGTGGATCCACCGGTGCGACCACGGTGGCCGTGGCTTTGGCGACGGCGATCGGCGCGCCTGCCCGGGTGGTCGAGTGCGCCTCCCGCACCGCGACGGGACTGGCAGCGGCCAGCACCGCCGAACTGGGCGTCAGCGGCAGATGGGTCCGCGGCACCCGCGACCAGGTGGTCCTCGAGCGCGTTGGCGAGGTGCTGACCACCCTCGGGCAGGTCCCCGAGCCCCTGCCGGCGGATGACGGCGCGACCGCGACGGTACTGGACGTGGCCTGGGAGCTGGGCCAGGTCCTGGCCACGCGCGGCTGGATGGCAACCGTGGTGCGAGCCGGGAACCCGGTGGTGCTCACGGCGACGGCCACCATCCCGGGTCTTGCCCGCCTGGAGGTGGCGCTCGACCTGCTGGGCGAGGTCCCGGTCGTGGCTGCGGTTCGTGGCCCGGTGCGCAGGCGCTGGCCCAAAGCGGTGCCACACAGTGCCGGCCCGTTGACCCGCGACCTCGAGCGCCAGGAACGACTGGTGTGCATCCCGCTCGATTCCCGCCTCGGTGCCCAGGGGCTGACCGGAGACCCGTTGCCCAGGCCGCTGCTGGACGCGGCGGCGCAGCTGCTTCGGCTGGTGCCAGGCATCACGACGAAGGGAGCACGATGAACAGCAACGTCATGGACCAGGCCGCGGCGCGGGTGACCACGCTGGCCGCGAAGGTTTGCCCGAAGGCGCCGCCCGGAGCCGCACAGCCGGTCGAGGACATCCAGGGGTATGTGCTGTGGGGGGTCGGGATCTTGTTCCTGCTGGGGATCATCGTCGGCATCGGCGGAGTCGTCGGTGGACGGGTGTTCGCGATGCCGCACGCCAGCAAGGTGTCGATGATCGGCATCGTGGTCGTCTTCGTCGCGGTCATCGGCTACCTGGTCCTGCCGGGCGTCTTGACCGCGATGATGGGCCAGGGCTGCATCTGATGTCGATCGGCGTCCAGGGCGAGCAGGCGTGGGGCCGAGGCCGGCTGCTGGCGGTGCTGGCCGGCGGGCTGGCTGCGGTCCTGACCGTGCTGGTCGGGCTCGGCTTCGCGGTCTACTTTCTGCTCCGGCCTGGCCCGAACGGCGACACCCGGCAACCCGATCCGGACGCGTTCGCCACGCAGCAACGAGGCCAACAGCACCGGGAGCAGGTGGCCGCTGCACCGATGATGCAGGTGCCCGCCGACGCCGCGCTGCCGACCGGCCCGGCCGCCGTCCCGGGACCGGCGATCGCCATTCCGGCCGCCACCACGGTGGGGCCCGCGGAGGTGCCAACCGGCTTCCCGCACACCCCGGAGGGTGCCGTGGGGCAGCTGGCCGCGATCGAGCAGGCGGTGCTGCAGGGGATGAGCATCCGCCAGACAGGTGCGGTCCACCGCCGGTGGGCCCTGCCCGGCGGCACCGGGGTGGCCGGCTGGCCGCTGACCCGCAACGTGCAGGCGTTCCTCGGCGCCGCCGGGATGGGCGATCGGCTGGACCCGACCAGCACGGTCGTGGTGACCCCGAAGGCTGCCCTGGTGAAGGGGACCGACGGCCCGGACTGGGTGACCGCCTGCGTGCTGGTGCAGGTGCGGGCCACCGTCGACCGGGAATCGCGGATGGGCTACGGGTACTGCGAGGCAATGGCGTGGCGGGGCCGGCGGTGGATGATCGCCCCCGGCGCGCCGGCGGCACCGGCGCCGTCCACCTGGCCCGGTAGTGACATCAGCAAGAAGGCCGGCTGGCGGACCTGGACCACGCCAGGTGAGGGCGCATGATGCCCGACCTGCCCATCCCCAACCCGTTCGCCGGGCTGGCGGGAGTAGCGACCAAGGTCGCCGCGGACGCGTGGACCGCCGCCATGCTCACGGTCTGGAGTTCCGGGCTGTGGGTGCTGCGCTGGGTGTTGAACCTCGCAGACACCTGGCTCACCCCGGACCTGAGCGCGAACGGGCCCGGCTCCGAGGTCTACCGGTACACCTTCTGGATCGCCGGATCCCTGGTGCTGCTCATGCTGATGGTCCAGCTGGGCACGGCCGCGATCCGACGCGAGGGCAAGACCCTGGCCACCGCCTTGCTGGGTGCCGGCCAGTTCTGGCTGGTGTGGTGCGCGTGGCTCGGCTGGGGCGTCGCGGTGATGGCCGCCTGCGCCGGCCTGACCCACGCCCTCATGGAATCGATGCTGAAGATCGACTCCTGGGCCGGGTTCGACCCGTTCGGCCAGCTCGACCCCAGTGATGTCTCCGACGCCGTGGTCGCCACCGTCCTGGGCGGGCTGGGCTGCTTCTTGTGGCTGGCGGCCATCGGGCACATCCTGGTGCTGCTGACCCGAGCTGCAGCCCTGCTGGTGCTCGCCGCGGCCACCCCGATCACCGCAGCAGGCTTGGTGTCCGAGGTGGGCCGGGCCTGGTTCTGGAAGAGCCTGCGCTGGTTCCACGCGGCCGCGCTGACCCCCATCGTCATGATCCTGGTCCTGGGACTGGGCATCCAGCTGGCCACCGGAGTGGCAGCCGGCAGGGCGGACTCGATCGAGACGACAGTGGGGACGGCGATCCCGTCGGTGGTGCTGATCTGCATCAGCTGCTTCGCGCCGCTGGCGCTGTTCCGGCTGCTGGCGTTCGTGGACCCGGGCACCACCTCCGGTGCCGCGCTACGACAGGGCCTGGCCACCCACGGCGGGATCCAGGGAGTGCTGACCGGCAAATCGAGTTCCTCGGGGCCCTCTGGATCCGCAGAAGGGTCCTCGGCCGCCTCGACGGCGGACAGCAACGGCACGTCGCAGGGCGAGTCCTCCGGCCAGGACGCGGGCGGCGGGCGGTTCACCAAGGCACTGGCCGGGGCTTTCGGGCCGGTCGGCGCCGCCGGGGTCGGGGCGATGCAGACCTTCGGCACCAAGGGAGCCGCGATCGGCGCCGACCTGGCCGGCCAGATGGGAGTCGGGCACGGCAGCTACTACCCGGACTTCAGCCAGCAGCGACCCAAGCGGCACCAGGACAACCCCGATCGGCACGAGAGCCGCGAGGGCGCCGAGGACGAGGACGCACCCGGATCGACCCCGGACGGTCCCGACGGCACGACACCCGGCGGACGGGACGAACAGGACCCGGCACAGACCAGCAACCCCGCCGGCAGCCCCACCAGCCCAGCAGCCGCGATGCCACCGGTCGGGCTGCCGGCGAACGGATCGAACCACGCCGGCGAAAACCACGGCGGCGAACCCGGCGCCGATGGCCAGCACGGCACCGGCAAGGCCGGCCCCAACAGCGGGCGCCCGGGCCCCTCCGGCGGTGCCGGCGGAGCAGCGGGCGGGACCGAAGGCGCGGCCGCAGCGGCCGTCTGAGGCAAGGAGGCAAGCAATGACCACGATCTACGGCGACTACGCGCGGGACAAGATCGGCTGGTTCTTCGGGCTGTCCGGGTGGCAGCTGGCCATCCTGGCGGTGGGCTTCCTGCCACCGTGCTGGGCCATGTCGCGCGGCGACTGGGCGTCCGCGGGGATCCTGCTGCTGGGCTGGGTGGCGGCGGGCGTGGTCACCGTCACCGAGGTGTGGGGCCGCACCGCCCTGGGCTGGCTCGGCGCGGCGGCCCACTACGCGGCCGGGAGCCTGCTGGGGTGGACCCGGTTTCGGGCTAAGGCGACCAGAGGCGCGGTCGAGGATCTCGACCGGGCCAACCTGCCGGGTGTGCTGGAGGCGGTCCAGATCCACGACGGCCCACCGCACGGGCACACGCAGGACCGGGTGGCGATCATTCAGGACCACGCCAACCGGACCTGGGCGGTGACCGCGGCGGTGGTCCACCCGGGCCTGGGCATGAAGGACTCCCCGGCGCGGGCACTGGAGGGCGCCGGACTGAGCCAGCTGCTGGACGCGGCCTGCCGCGGGGAGCTGGTCACCGAGATCATCTTTATCGTCCGCACGGTTCCCGACGACGGCGCAGAGCGGGCCCTGTACGTGCGCCGGCACCGGCGCGCCGCCGGCCCACAGCTTTCGCGGCAGGTCAACGACGACCTGACCCGAGCCTTGCACGGGGCGGCGGTCCGGACGGAGGCCTTCGCCACCGTGGTGGTCCCCGAGGCGCGGATCGCCCGGCACGCCAAGCGCAGCGGCGGCGGGCTGGACGGCCGAGCCCGGGTGCTGTACGCGGTGATGGCCGAGGTCGAGGCGCAGCTGCGCGGCGGCGTGGGGATGCTGGACGTGGACTGGCTGTCCTCGCCCGAGCTCGCGCTGGCCTGCCGCACCGGGTTCGCGCCCGGTGATCGTGCGGGCGTGGTGGAGGCGCTGGCCGCCCGGGAGCAGGACCCGGGCGTCAACGCCGACGTGCCGTGGGCGATGGCCGGGCCGTCGGGGGCGGATCCGGCGGTGCGGCACTACAGCCACGACGCGTGGAACTCCGTCTCGGCCACCATCAAGTTGCCGTCCAAGGGCGCGGTGATGGGGGCGCTGGCGCCCGTGCTGACGCCGGGCGAGCCGGGCGAGCGGCGCTGCTTCATGGTCTGCTACCCGATCCTGGCGCAGGGCAAGGCCGACCGGCGAAGCGCCAACTCCGAGTGGGCCGCGGACATCGGCGGCCACCTGCGCGACAAGGTCGGGATGAGACAACGGGCCAAGCAGCGCGACCAGGCCGCCACGGCTCGCGGCATGGACGCCAAGCTGGCCCGGGGGAACGCGATGATCCGGCCGTATGGGGTGTGCACGGTCACCGTGCCCAAGACCGAACGCGTCAGCGAGTACGCCGCCCGGCTGGACGCCTCCGTGCGGCGGGCCGGGTTCGCGCCGCTGCGCCTGGACCTGGCCCAGGATGTCGCGTTCATCGCGTCCACGATCCCGCTGGGCACCAGCCTGGCCCGACACTGGGGCTGAGCGACCCAGCCCGCAACGACCACGACCACGAAAGGGTATGAGAGATGAGCAAGGTCCGGGCCGGCCGGGACATGACGCGGCTGCTGCACGACTTCGGACACGAGCTGCCCCGCGTACCGCAGCCGCCCGCCCGCCCCAAGGAGCCACGGCTGTTTCGCCACGCCCCCCGGCGGGGCACCCGTCGGCGTGGGCGCGGCTGGGCGCCCGCGTCCGCGCCCGTCTCCAGCTGGCGGATGACCAGTGACCAGGCGCCGGCTCTGTGGCCGTTCGTGGCCACCCCGGGCCTGCCGGCCACCGGTGCGCAGATGGGCATCGACCAGCTGTCCGGCGGATCCTTCTTCGCCGACCCGCTCGGCTGGGTCCTGGCTGACCAGGTCCCGGTCACCAACCCGAACATCTTCTCCTTCGGCAAGCCCGGCCGCGGCAAGTCGGGCACCACCAAGGCGTTCTGCCTGCGGATGATGGACTTCGGCTACCGCACCCTGATCTGCGGCGACCCCAAGGACGAGTACGAGCCCCTGTGCCGCGCGCTGGGAGTCGAACCGTTCGCCATCGGCGTCGGCCTGCCCGCCCGCATCAACCCCTTGGCGTTCGGGCCGCTCGGGCAGGGATGGACCGGCCTGGACGCCGCGGAGGCGCAGCGGCGGGCGGCCGTGGTGTTCGGACGCTGGCTGACCCTGGTCCGCGGCCTGGTCGGGTCGCAACGGATCGGCCAGGCCCGGGTCCCGTTCGGCCCCACCGACGAGGTGGTGGTCACCAACGCACTGCGCCAGCTGACCGGGTACGCCCAGGGGCAGTCCCAGCTGGCCGAGACCACGATTCCGGCGCTGTGGCACCTGCTGGACAACCCCACCAACCAGCTGGTGGCCCAGTGCCGGTACGGATCGGCGCGGCAGTTCTTCGACGAGACCCGGACGCTGCGCGACGCCCTGGGCCAGCTGGTCTCCGGCGCGCTGGCCGGCCTGTTCGACGACCGCACCACCATCGAGGTGGACTGGGACGCGCCGATCCAGTCGTTGAGTCTGTCGCGGCTGGACCCGCTGGGCGATGACGCGGTCGGGATCGCGTTGACCTGCCTGGGCTCCTGGAGCCGGGGGATGCGCGAGCTGGCGCAGCCGGGCGACCTTCGGATCGTGGTGCGCGACGAGAGCTGGAAGCAGCTTCGGCTGGGGACCGAGGCCGTCAAGTCGTTCGACGCCGACCTGCGCCTGTCTCGCTTCGGCGGCGACATCCAGTTCGCCGTCGCGCACAAGCCCTCCGACCTGCTCGGGGTCGGGGACGCCGGGTCGCAGGCCGTGGCCATCGCCAAGGACCTGCTGCACCTGGCGGACATCAAGATCCTGCTCGGCCAGGACGCCGCCGTCGGCGACGAGCTCGAGCGGCTGCTCGGGCTCGGACCGATCGCCCGCGACCTGGTGACCGGCTGGGGCATGCAGGGCAAGGGTCGCGCCCTCTGGTGCGTCGGCGAACACCCCTACAAGGTCGCGACCGTGCTGCACCCCCTCGAGGCCGAGCTGGCCTACACCAACCAGAACATCGACGCCGCAGGTTAGAAGTTCGGTCGTGAAGAAGGTCGCCATCCTCGGGCTGCTGGTCGCGCCGGTCCTGTTGGTGCCGCTGGCCGCCGTGCTGCTGCTCGCCACCATCGCCACACCGGCCATCAGCCAGGAGCTGAAAACCCTCGCCTGTGGGGGCCCCACCGTCGCCACCGGCACGTGGCGTCCTCCCACGAACCAGAAGTACACGATCACCAGCGGCTTCGGCCACCGAGCCTCACCAGGCGGCATCGGCTCGACCTACCACGAAGGGGTCGACCTGGCCATGCTCCCGGTCCCCGGTCCGGTGCTGGCCGCGTCAGCAGGCACCGTCAAGACGGCCGGTCCGCGCAGCGGCCTCGGCAACGCCGTCGTCCTCGACCACGGCTCCGGGATCGAGACCACCTACGGTCACCTGGTACGCATCGACGCGGCGATCACGCCCGGCGCGCCCGTCGCGATGGGGCAACAGCTCGGGGTGGAGGGCTCGACCGGGACGTCGACCGGGGCGCATCTGCACTTCGGTGTCAATGACCACGGCACGAACATCGACCCGGCGGTTTTCATGGCCAGACACGGGGCGCCCCTGGCGGGCAGAGCCGTCGCCCCGACCCCCAGCCTGGACACCTCCTTCCAGCAGTGGCTCCCGGCCGATGGAGAAGGAGGGATCGGATTCCCGCTACCCGCGCCGGGCCGACCGCGGCAGAACTCCCGACACACGCCGGCCCTGCCGATCCCCGCGCCGGTCAAGGGCTACTACGCAGCGGCCGCGAGCCGGTACAAGATCCCCTGGACGCTGCTGGCCGGCATCGGCATGGAGGAGACCGGCCACGGGCGCAACAACCACACCTCCAGCGCCGGGGCCCAGGGCCTGATGCAGTTCATGCCCGCGACCTGGGCCAGTTACGGCGTGGACGGCGACGGTGACGGCCGCGCCGACATCCACAACGACGCCGACTCGGTCATGAGCGCCGCGAACTACCTGACCGCAGCCGGAGCCACCAAAGGCCCGGAAGGCGTCAGGCGGGCGCTGTTCGCCTACAACCACGCCCAGTGGTACGTGGGCGACGTGCTCTGGTACGCCCAGGCGTACGGGGGCGGCACCGTCGCCGGCGACCCCACCGACTGCGGACCCGGCACCGGGGCCGGCAACCCCACACTGACGCCCCTGGCCAGCGGCCGCGTGACAACCGTGCTGTCCTGGGCGCACTCGCAGCTCGGCAAGCCCTACCGGCTCGGCGCGAACGGACCCGACAGGTGGGACTGCTCCTCGTACACGCAGGCAGCCTTCCGGCAGATCGGGGTCACCATGCCACGCACCGCCCAAAGCCAACGCGACTGGCTCGCCGCCGGCAACGGACACCGAGTCCGACCCGACCGGGCCCGCCCCGGGGACCTGATCTTCTACGACTCCTACCTCGGCCCCAACGTGGCCGGCCACGTCGAGATCGTCGACGACCCCGCACGCCACCAGGCGATCGGCGCACAGAACCCTCGCGTCGGCGTGACCACCACCGACTACACGCACGCCCAAGGCACCAAGGCTCTGTTCGAGATCTGGCGCGTCGGCAACATCTCCGACACCCCCACCAAGGCTGGCCCGCCGTGACCAGCCCACGCACCGATCGGCCGGCGGCAACACGGCGTGAGGAGGGAGGGCGTGGTGAGTGAATGCCTGGCCGTCGACCAAAAGCACGAGTGCTCGGAGCATCAGAATCCTCGAGGGTGATCACCAGGATGAGCCGTTCCGCCTTGGGGGAAGAGACCCGAGGAGGCGACGATGCCACGCTCCCGCCAAAAAGAGGCCATGCCGTGGACCTGGGAGATCCCGGCCATGGTTCTGCTGGCCGTGCTGCTCGTCCTGGTGCTGGGTGTGCAGCTGGGCCGTGCGGCCGCGAACCTGCTGGCCGGAGCCGGGTGGACCTGGCCGGCTCGCGACGACCTGTTCGTCAGCCTCCCAGCAGTGGTGCGCGGCGACGCCGGGGCTGGCCTCCACGGCGTCGCCGAGACCGCCGGCGCGCAGCTGTTGTGGTGGAGCGTCGCGGTCGCCGAGACCGTGCTAATCGCCGTGACGGTGTGGGCACTCGTGGTCTGCCTGCGCCGCTGGGGGCCCTACCGTCCCCAGGGCATGGCCAGCCGGGCCGAAGCCGAAGCGCTGCTCGGCCGCACCCGGCTGCGCACGGTCGCGCCCATGGTCCGGCCGGACCTGTACGGCAGCAGGAGCAAAAGCACGAGGAGCAAAGCATGAGCGCCCTCGGCAGGATCGACCCGCACCAGGTCGGGTGGTGCCTCGGCACCGCGCACGAACCCCGCGGCGGGCAGCTGTGGGTGCCCTGGGACCGCACCGCCGGCGTGATCGGCCCGCAAGGATCCGGCAAGACCCTCGACCTGCTGATCCCCGCCCTGCTCGGCGCACCCGGCGCGGCGCTGGTCACCCTCACCAAGCTCGACGACCTGCTGCTCAGCCTCACCCCCCGGTCACACGGCGACCGGCCCTGCGTCGTGCTGGACCCGTTCGGGCTCGCCGAGGGGATGGACGAGCTGATCTTCGACCCGATCGCCGGATGCGTGGACCCGATGGTCGCCGAACGCCGCGCCAAGGCGTTCACCGCCGGCACCGTCAAGGGAGCCGTCCACGGCGGCCACGGCGACGACGCCGCCCGGTTCTACGCCGCCGAAGCCGCCAAGGTCATCCAGAGCTACTTCCACGCCGCCGCGCTCACCGGCCGCAGCCTCGAGGACGTGCTGCGGTGGGTCGCCAGCCCGATGGCCACCACCGACCCCACCGAGATCCTGCGCGAACACCCCCACGCCGCACCGTTCTGGCACGGACTGCTCCACGGCGCCCTCCACGGAGACGACCGCACCGCCGGCAACACCATCACCACCGTGCAGCAGGCCCTGTCGCTGTTCTTCCAAGCCGACATCCGCCGCCGCTGCATCCCAGGCCGAGGACGTCCGGCCACCGACGTCGCCGACGTCATCCGTCGCGGCGGCACCATCTACATGCTCGGGCGCGACGACCCCTACGCCTCCGCCTCCCCGCTGATGACCGCGGCCGCCGAGTTCGTCCTGGACACCGCCCTTGCCGCCGGGCAGTCCTCGACCCACGGCCGGCTCTGCCCGCCATTCCTCGCCTGCCTCGACGAGCTGCCCTCCACCGCGCCACTGCCCACCCTGCGAACCAGGATGGCCAACGAACGCGCCCTCGGGATCTCCTTCATCTACGCCACCCAGACCTGGCGACAGCTCGCCGCGCTCTACGGCGAACAAGAAGCCCGCGCCCTGTTCGGGCTCACCAACGTGATGGTCATGTTCGGCGGCTCCAAAGACGTCGCCTTCAACCAGGAGATCTCCGACCTCGCCGGCACCGCCCGGGTCTTCCGCACCAGCTGGCAGACCGGCCAGTCCGCCGGCCGGACCACCTCCGGCGAGGACATCCCGGTCCTCAGGCCCGAAGAGATCCGCCAGCTCAAGGAACGCCACGCCCTGATCGTCGCCGAGAACGGCAAACCCCTCATCGCCCGCCTCAACCGCTGCATCGACGGCAAACCCGGAGCGCGACTCAAGGCCGACCAGGACGAGGTCCGGGAACGACTTTCCGAAGCCCGACGCCAGGCTGTCACCCCAGAAGCCCGCACCACCGCTGCGCTCGTGGAAGCCAGACGGCGTGGCCTCGTCCATGACCGGAGCCACCAGTGACCACCAGCGTCGAGGCCGGACAAGCCGAGCCCATGACTTTGCCGTTCCCTGTGGGCGGCAACCTGATCAGGCTCGCCTACCGCGAACTGGCCATCGCCGCCAACGGCGACCAGAACCAAGTCCGCGCCCTCGGAGACATCACCCAGCTCCCACGGCCCTGGGACCCACCCACCTGCACCCAGCCCGAGCTGCGAGAACAGCTGTGGGCATGGCTGGAAGACGTCGTCAGATGGCTCAACCACGAATACACCTGGGACATCAACGGCACCATCCCCGCCTGCTGGCCACAACACCCACACCTGGTCCACGAGATCGCCGTCCTCGCCGACCAACGCCGCCGAGCCGGCCTCGCTCTCAACAGCGACCTCATGGAGGAATGGCACCGCTACGCCCTGCCCGCCTTCACCGAACGGATGCGCAACCGCACCAAAGACCACTGCGAAGAAGGCCACCAAGGCTGGCCGGGCAAGAGCCGCTACACCCGGCACACCAGCGAGCGCTCGGCCTCCGACCGTGGCCGCGCCTACCGAGCGGATGTGCAGACGACCGTCACTCTGCACGCCGCTCCGCTAGGTGATGGATCAGTACAGCCACGGTTGGCATCCGTGAATCTGGATACCGGAGAGGTCTCGACCCCCTGAGCCCAGACCGAGTGCGTTGGCGGTACCCTCGGCGTCAAGCCGTGTCAGGTAAATGGAGCGCGAGGCCAGCGGTGGCGTGGGTGGGTCGGGACGGCAGGGTGCACGACCGTTGCGGCTATGGGACTCGTCGTTCCGGTGTCTCGGCATGGCCAACCTGCAGCGGCCAGCGACCTAGGGCTGGCCCGAGTGCAGCCGATGGCGGGCCTTACTGTGAGGCACTACCGTTCACCACAGATTGCGTGCGATGCCAGACCAACATCGTGGCCCTACCGTAAGGAGACGCGGCGTGACCTTCGCCCAAGTCGTCAAAGCGTACGGGAAGAGCGCCAAGGAACGACTCTCTGGGCCGGGCGAGCGAGAGGCGCTGCTGGTCACCCCGGTATCGCAACTTATCGAGCACGCTGGTGAGCTCCTCGGGATCACAGCGGTGGCGCACGACGAAGTAGCGGAGCAGGGCGGAGCAGTCAGGCCGGACTTCGGTGTGCGAGTAAACGGGGTACTCATTGGACACATCGAGCTCAAGGCTCCCGGCTCCAGTCTCGACCCCTCGACATACGGGATATCGACGCACAACTACAAGCAGTGGCAACGTCTCAAAGAGCTACCGAATCTCCTACATACGAACGGAACCGAGTTTCGGCTATGGCGGTACGGAGACCTGGTCATGGAGCCAGTCCATGTCCACTCTGCCGACCTGTCCACTCATGCGGGGGCACTTCTTGCGCCCGGCAGGCTCGAACTCATGGTTAACGCGTTTCTGGAGTGGCGTCCCAACCCCATCACGACAGTCGGCCGCCTCGTCGAGACGCTGGCCCCGCTGTCGCGGCTACTTCGGGAAGAAGTCATTGATGCGGTACGCGACGAACGTCGAAAGATCGTCTCGGGGGCCGACCCACACTTGCAGCCCTTCACAGGGATCGCCCGTGACTGGAAGAGACTGCTCTTCCCTCGGGCTACCGACGCTGAGTTCTCAGACGGATTCGCACAGACCGTCGTATTTGCGCTCCTGCTCGCACTGAGCGAAGGCATCGACCTCGAGTCCGAACCCATCGACAAAGTCGCTCACCAACTCGAAGCACACCACACGTTGATGGGCCGCGCCCTCAGGCTCCTCACAGAACACGTAGGTGGCACGCCAACCTGGTCTGCCATCGAAATCATTGTCCGAGTCCTGTCCGCAACGGACTGGGAACGGCTGGGGCGCAGCGGCGACAGCCTGTACTTGCACTTGTACGAAGACTTCCTAGCGAGCTATGACCCCGAAAAGAGACGCCTGTCTGGGTCGTACTACACACCCGTCGAGATCGTAGATGGCATGGTCCGCCTGACTGACTTGGTGCTGAGATGCCACCTTGGGAAGCCAGAAGGCTTCCGGAACCCCCACGTGTCCATCGTTGACCCTGCCATGGGGACCGGAACCTTCCCCCTATCCATTCTGCGACGAGCTGGTGGAGACGCCGCTGCGCAGTACGGCTCCGGCGCACGTCCAGAGGCGACCAGCAACGCGGTCGCACGCCTCTACGGAATCGAGCTCCAATCTGGCCCCTTCTCTGTCGCTGAACTACGAATCACCGCGGCAATCAAAGACTCAGGCGCAGGCATCCCCGATCCGGGACTACATCTTTTCGTCGCGGACACGTTGGAGGATCCAGCAAGCGCCAGCGACAGCCAGCTCTCCTACACCGCCAGCCTCATCGCTTGGCAACGTCAGCAGGCGAACAAGATGAAGCGTGAGCGCAACATCCAAGTGTGCATCTCGAATCCTCCGTACAAGGACCACTCGGGCGGGCGCGGGGGCTGGATTGAGTCCGGTGTGGACCCGGCAACCGGTGAGGCACCCCTCGACGCATTTCGGCTCGCCGGCAACGGCAAGCACGAACGTCACCTCAGCAACCTGTACGTGTACTTCTGGCGCTGGGCAACGTGGAAAGTGTTTGAGTCCACCAACTCACCGGACATCAAGGACGGCGGCAACGGGGTAGTCACCTTCATTACCGCAACCGGCTACATCGCGGGGCCCGGATTCAAAGGCATGCGAAAGTACCTCCGCGAGACCTGCTCGCATGGGTGGATTATCAACGTCACCCCCGAGGGGAAGCTGCCGCCGGCACCGAACGCCGTCTTCAACATCGAGACACCGGTCGCTATCGGCATCTTCGCTAGGGCGGAGGGCACTCGCCTTGACACGCCTGCAGACATCCGCTATATCGATATTTGCGGCACCAAGCAGCAGAAGTTTTTGCGCCTAAACGACCTGCGCCTCGATGACCCCGATTGGCGCGAGACCCGTTCGGACTGGACCGCTCCCTTCACCCCAGCTTCGTCGAGTCAATGGGACACCTATCCGGCCGCCGACGACCTGATTCCTTGGCGGGCCAACGGAATCATGGCCGGCAGAGGATGGATCTACGCACCGGATGAGGCCGTCCTTGAAGAACGACTACGTACCCTCATCAACGAAGACGATCCGAAGCGTAAGTCCAAAATGTTCGGCGAAGGCCGCGACGCGTCACTGTCGAAGGCGAAGAGTCCTCTCACCGGTCGCGACACAGAACAAGGGACGACGACCCCTTTCGGGGATGTGCCAGTGTTCACGAAGGCAGCGATCATTCCATGCGGGTTCCGCTTCCTCGACCGTCAGTTCGTCATTGCCGACAAGCGATTGATGTCTCAGCCCTCGCCAACGCTCTGGGACGGTCGAGTCCCCGGGCAGGTCTTCGCCATTGAGCTTCACTCGGAGTTCCCTCGCTCGGGTCCTGGTCTCGTCTACACCGCCCTCATTCCCGACGTCCACCACTTCCGAGGATCCGGCGGCGGGCGAGCACTGCCAAAGCTGCACCCTGACAGAACCGCGAACCTGGCGACCGGGCTCGTGAGAGCTCTTCAACAGCGACTCGTTTCATCCATTACCGAGGACGATGTATTCGCCTACATTGCAGGCATCGCCGGTCACCCCGCGTTCGTGGAGCAGTTCGGCGATGACCTAGCCACCCCAGGAATACGCATCCCCATCACCGCTGACATGCATCTCTGGGATAGAGCCGTGACGCTTGGCAACCTAACTCAGTGGCTACACACTTATGGCGAAGCTGGCAACCACCCGGATGGCTTCACGGACGTCCTCGACCCCAACATCAACACCACCCAACCGACGTACGCCGTCGCCGTCGGACAGACGATGCCCACCAGTTGGTCGTACGACGCCGATGCCAATGAACTGCATGTCGGCGCTGGCCGATGGGGCAACGTAACCCCCGGCGCGGTCCGGTACGTCGCCGGCGGGACCGCAGTCCTTGATTCGTGGCTAGGGTACCGCCTCGCACAGCCAAAGAAGAAGACCACCTCCGCGCTCGACAGAATCAACGCCCAAAGGTGGGACCCCGCGTGGTCCACTGAGTTGCTGAGGCTGCTATCGATCCTCAACCAGCTGTCCGAGCTGGACGCACACGCCGCAGACCTCCTCGCCGACGTGGTTACAGCACCCGTGCTAACGCGAGACGACTTGGCCGCGACAGGCGTTTCCTGGCCCGTCAACAGCCACGACCGAAAGCCGCACCATTCCGCTAGCGGCGGGCTCCTCAGTGGCGCCGGCGATTGACAGCCCCCGCAGATTTGCTAGCACGCGAACTCACCGGTGAACTGGCTAGGACGTTCGGGTCTGTACGGAAATCGGTGTAACCGGCATTTCTTTATAGGTTCTCCGCGACCGGCATGCGGTCGGCGAAGGTGACAGCGAAGGCGTTCAGTGCTGGCTTCCACCTTGTAGC
>NZ_SWMA01000036.1:0-41168 GCF_005222685.1 Segeticoccus rhizosphaerae | reverse complement strand
AGGACCTGTCCATGTACGGCTTCGAGGACTACACCCGGATCAAGCACGTCATGGCCAACATCGAGTCCTGACATGGTCATCGCACCCGCCGTGGGTTCGGCGCGCCGTCGTGGGGCACCTGCAATGCCGATGAAGTGGAGGCTGGTCCATGGGCACTCCTGATAGCGCCCCCTCGGCGCCACTCCTGCGGGGCCTCACCCGCCGCCGCTTCCTCGGCGGCGTCCTCGGGCTCGGGTCTGCGGCCGCGCTGTCGGCCTGCTCGACCCCGGGGCTGGAGAAGTACGGGCTCGACGCGCGCGCCGCAACCGACTTGTCCTCGGGCCAGAAGGTCGTCGACTGGTCCAACTGGCCCGAGTACGTCGACGTCAACGACAAGACGCAGCGGCACCCCAGCCTCGACCAGTTCAAGAAGGCGACGGGGATCACCGTCCGCTACACCGAGGACGTCACGGACAACGACGTCATCTTCGCCAAGCTCAAGCCGGCGCTGGCAGCCGGGCGTGACACCGGGCGCGACCTCGTGGTGGTCACCGACTGGATGATCGAGCGGATGATCCGCCTGACCTGGGCGCAGGAGATCGACCACGGCAACATCCCCAACCTCAAGAACCTCGAGCCCACGCTGCTGAACGTCTCGTTCGACAAGGGCCGCAAGTTCTCCATCCCCTGGCAGAGCGGCTTCACGGGAGTTGCCTACAACCCCAAGGCCACCGACGGGGTCAAGGTCACCAGCGTCGACCAGCTGCTGCACGACAAGCGGCTCAAGGGCAAGGTCACGCTGCTCACCGAGCTGCGCGACACGGTCGGCCTGACCATGCTGGCGATGGGCAAGGACCCCTCCGACTTCCAGGAGTCCGAGTTCTACGACGCGATCGACGTGCTGCGAGATGCGAAGGCCGCCGGGCAGATCCAGGGCTTCACCGGCAACGAGTACGGCCAGGGCCTCGCTGCAGGTGACATAGCCGCCTGTATGGCGTGGACCGGCGACGTCGTCCAGCTCCAGGCCGACAACCCGCACCTGGGCTACGTGCTGCCGAAGGCGGGGCACATGCTGTGGTCCGACAACTTCTTCATCCCCAACCAGGCGGCTCACAAGACCAACGCGGAGAAGCTCATCAACTGGTACTACCAGCCGAAGATCGCCGCCGAGGTCGAGGACTACGTCAACTACATCCCCACGGTCGTCGGCGTGCAGGACATCCTGGTCAAGGAGGACCCGGACGTCGCGAAGAACCCGCTGATCTTCCCGGACGCCAAGGTGCGATCCACGTCGCACGTCTTCCAGGGCGTCTCCGCCCAGCAGGACACCGAGTTCAACCGGGCCTTCCAGGCCCTGATCGGAGGCTGACATGCCAACGCCCACGTCCGAGGGCCAGGGCGACCTGTGCCTCACCAACGTCACCAAGCGGTTCGGTGACTTCACGGCCGTCGACGACCTGTCGCTCACCATCCCGCAGGGGTCGTTCTTCGCCCTGCTGGGCGCGTCGGGTTGCGGCAAGACCACGACGCTGCGGATGGTGGCCGGCCTCGAACGGCCCACCGCGGGCACGATCTCGATCGGGGAGGAGGACATCACCGAGGCCAAGCCGTATGCGCGGCCGGTCAACACGGTCTTCCAGAACTATGCCCTGTTCCCGCACATGACGGTCCTCGACAACGTCGCCTTCGGCCTCAAGCGGCGCAAGGTCGCCGACGCGACGAAGACGGCGAAGGAGGGGTTGGAGCTGGTTGAGCTCGGCCACCTGGCCGGTCGCAAGCCGGCCCAGCTCTCCGGCGGTCAGCAGCAGCGCGTGGCCCTGGCCAGGGCCCTGGTGAACCACCCGGCGGTGCTCCTGCTCGACGAGCCGCTGGGTGCGCTCGACCTCAAGCTGCGCCGCCAGATGCAGCTGGAGCTGAAGAAGATCCAGGAGGAGGTGGGTCTCACCTTCGTGCACGTCACGCACGACCAGGAGGAGGCCATGACGATGGCCGACACCATCGCGGTCATGAACGCCGGGGTCATCGAGCAGCTCGGCCACCCCACAGAGTTGTACGAACGTCCGGCATCGACCTTCGTGGCCAACTTCCTCGGCCAGTCCAACCTGCTCGCCGGCGAGATCTCGGATCGGGTCGGTGGCGACCTCGTGGTCCAGGTCGGTGGGCACAAGCTCGCCCTGCCCGGAGACCGGTCCACCCGTCAGGACGGCAAGGTGTGGCTCGGGGTCCGGCCGGAGAAGCTGCGGATCGGGCTGGCGGGCGGTGCGGACGGGGCGGGCCGCAACCACCTGGACGGTGTGGTCCTCGACGCGTCCTTCACCGGGGTCTCGACGCAGTACCTGGTCCGCCTGGCCTGGGGGCAGGCGATCACCGTGGTGGCCCAGAACGACGGCAGCGCGCTGCTGCGCGACGGCGACCAGGTGCAGGTCTCGTGGGTGCCGCAGCACGGGTTCGCGCTGGACGCCGCCCAGGACGCCTTCGCCGGAGCCCAGCGGGTCGGCGACGACGACACCCCCGTGCCGGCACTCGGCGGCGCCCGATGAGTGCCATCGGCTCCCTGGGTGGCGCCGGGGGCCGCACCAAGACCGCGCCGGACCGGCCGGAGAAGCGGCGGCTCACGCCATACTGGCTGCTGGTGCCTGGCATGGCGTGGCTGCTGATCTTCTTCGTCGTGCCGATGGTCTTCCTGGGTTCCCAGTCGTTGCAGACCGGCTCGTTCGAGGACGGCACGAAGCTGACGTGGAACTTCAGCATCTACTGGGAGACGCTGCGGGGTTACTGGCCGCACTACGCGCGGTCGATCGGCTTCGCGGCGCTGGCGACCATCGCGGCGCTGCTGATCGGCTACCCGCTCGCCTACATGATCGCGCACAAGTCCGGGCGCTGGAAGAACATCCTGCTCGTGCTGGTCATCGCCCCCTTCTTCACCAGCTTCCTGATCCGCACGCTGGCGTGGAAGACGATCCTGTCCAGCGGTGGGCCGGTCGTGTGGTTCTTCCAGCAGACCCACCTGACCGACCTGCTGCAGTGGCTGCACCTCACCGACAAGGACACGCTGCTCGCGACACCGTTTGCCGTGATCGCGGGGCTGACCTACAACTTCCTGCCGTTCATGGTGCTTCCGCTCTACGCCAGCCTCGACCGGCTCGACCACCGGCTGCTCGAGGCCGCCGGCGACCTCTACTCCCGGCCCTTCACCGCGTTCCGGCGAGTCACCCTGCCGCTGTCGATGCCGGGCGTCGTGGCCGGCACCCTGCTGACCTTCATCCCGGCGGCCGGCGACTACATCAACTCGGTGCTGCTGGGCAACACCCGCTCGACCATGATCGGCCAGGTCATCGACGGGCAGTTCCTGCGCGTGCTCGACTATCCGCAGGCGGCGACGATGTCGTTCATCCTGCTCATCATCATCCTCGCCATCGTCATGACCTACGTCCGGAGATCCGGCACCGAGGAGCTGGTCTGATGTCCGTCTCGACGCGTTCCCCCGCCGCCCCGACCCGGATGCGGACGACGGGCCGTTCGCAGCGTGGCCCCCTGGCCTGGCTGCGCCGCAACATCATCGTGGTGCTCGGCACGCTGGCGTTCATCTACCTGCTGCTGCCCAACCTCATCGTGGTGATCTTCTCGTTCAACAACCCCACGGGCCGGTTCAACTACTCGTGGTCGGCGTTCTCGCTCGACGCGTGGCTGCATCCCTGCGGGGCACCGGGGATGTGCTCGGCCCTGGGGCTCAGCCTCAAGATCGGGGTCACCGCCACGATCCTGGCCACCATCCTCGGGACGCTCGCGGCCTTCGCGCTGACCCGGCACCGGTTCCGGGGCCGCGCGTTGATCAACCTGCTGATCTTCATGCCGATGGCCACCCCCGAGGTCGTCATGGGCTCCAGCCTGCTGACCCTCTTCATCGGGCTGCGGTTCCCGCTCGGCGCGTGGACGATCATCATCGCGCACGTGATGTTCTGCGTGTCGTTTGTGATCGTCACCGTGAAGGCACGGGTAGCGGGCCTCGACCCCAACCTGGAGGAGGCGGCGGCCGACCTCTACTCCAACGAGCGGCAGACCTTCCTGCGGGTGACTCTGCCGCTGGTGGCGCCGGGCATCGCGGCCGGCGCGCTGCTTGCCTTCTCGCTGTCCTTCGACGACTACATCATCACCAACTTCAACGCCGGCTCCGACGTGACCTTCCCGATGTACATCTGGGGCGCGGCCCAGCGTGGAACTCCCGTGCAGATCAACGTGATCGGGACGATCATGTTCCTTGTCGCACTGATCGCCGTCGCGGTCGGGCAGGTTATCGGCGCACGCCGTCGCCGGTCGGCCGCGTGACGCGATGAGTGAGCTCGACGGTGCGTCGTCGACCCCGTTGTGGTTGGACGACCCGGCGCGGCCGGCAGCGCGTCCCCCGCTCATCGGGGACACGACCGCCGACCTCGCGGTGGTCGGTGGTGGCTTCACCGGTCTGTGGACCGCGCTGCTCGCCCTCGACGAGGAACCCCACCGTTCGGTGGTGCTGCTCGAGGCGGGACGGATCGGGGCAGCAGCGACCGGACGCAACGGTGGGTTCTGTGCCGCCAGCCTGACCCACGGCGTCGGCAACGGAATGGCCCGCTGGCCCGACGAGATGCCGTTGCTGCACCGACTCGGCCTGGAGAACCTCGACGCCATCGCGCAGGCGGTCGACGAGCTCGGGATCGACTGCGATTTCGAGCGGACGGGCGAACTCGACGTCGCCGTGGCCGACTGGCAGCTGCAGGGACTGCGTGAGGACGCGGAGGCCCTGCGCCGACTCGGCGAGCAACCCGAGCTCCTCGGGCCCGAGGAGACCCGTGCCCGGGTGAGCTCACCGACCTACCGCGGGGGCTTGTTCGACGGCAGGGGCGTCGCCATGGTGCACCCCGCCCGGCTGGCGTGGGGACTGGCGGCAGCCGTCGAAGAGCGGGGGGCGTCCCTGCACGAGGGCACCCGCGTGACCGGCGTGCGCGATGCCGGCGACCGGGTGGAGCTGGCGACGCCGCACGGGACGGTGCGCGCACGCCAGGCCGTCCTCGGCACCAATGTCTTCCCGTCGCCGGTGCGCCGCCACCGGGCCTTCGTCGTGCCCGTGTGGGATCACCTGATCGCCACGGAACCGCTGAGCGCGCAGCAGCGTTCGTCGCTGGGCTGGGAGGGCCGGGAGGGCGTCGGCGACGCCGGCAACCAGTTCCACTACTACCGGTTGACCGCCGACGACCGGCTGGTCTTCGGCGGCTACGACGCGCTCTACTACTTCCGCTCCGACCTGTCGCCGCGCCGGGAGCGCCGCCCCGAGACCGAACGGATGCTCTACAGGCACCTCGTCGAGACCTTCCCTGCGCTCGAGGGGGTGCGCATCGGACACACGTGGGGCGGGGCGATCGACACCTCAACCCGGTTCAGCGCCTCGTGGCACCGGGCCTGCGGCGGCAAAGTGGCCTCCGTGCTCGGCTACACCGGGCTGGGAGTCGGGGCGACGCGGTTCGGGGCCCAGGTCTCCCTGGACCTGCTGGCCGGCCGTGACAACGAACGGACCGGCCTCGCGATGGTGCGTCGCAAACCGGTGCCGTGGCCGCCGGAACCGGTGCGATGGGCCGGGATCCAGCTCACTCGTCGCAGCATCGCGCGCGCCGATGCACACGAGGGACGGCGCGACGTCTGGTTGCGTACCCTCGACCGCCTCGGCCTCGGCTTCGACTCCTGACTCCTCCCGGGTGGGGGGTCAGGCTTCGCGCCGGGGGCGGTGACCACCCAGTAGGGTCGATCGTGGTCAGAGAGCACCCCTTCCAATGAGAGCAGGGACGAGCCGATGAGTCGCTACGGGCAGCAGTTCGGGCCGGACTTCACCTTCCTGGGGGTTCCACGCTGCGACCTCGAGGACCCCGAGTCGTATGCCGATGCGGACGTCGTGATCGTCGGTGCACCGTTCGACGGGGGCACCTCACACCGCCCGGGGACGCGCTTCGGGCCGATGGCCATCCGGGGGACCGACTACCTGCCCCACGACGGCTCGCGACCGAGTCTGGCGCTGCGCACGGACGCGTTGCAGGACCTGCGCGTCGTCGATGCGGGCGACGTGGAGATGACCCCCGGCGACATCGAGGTGGCGCTGCCCGCCCTCGAGGCGGTGATCGAGCGGGTGACCCGGGCGGGCGCGATCCCGGTGGTGCTCGGGGGTGACCACTCCATCGCCTTCCCCGACGCCAAGGGCGTGGCCAACGTGCTGGGCCACGGCCGGATCTCGATGATCCACTTTGATGCCCACGCCGACACCGGCGACATCACGTTCGGCTCCCTGTGGGGGCACGGTCAGCCGATGCGTCGCCTGATCGAGTCCGGGGCGTTGCGCGGCGACCGTTTCCTGCAGATCGGACTGCGTGGCTACTGGCCCGAGCCGGAGACTCTGGGCTGGATGGCCGGGCAGCGGATGCGGTCCTACGAGATGACAGAGATCGGCCACCGGGGGCTCGAGGCGTGCCTCACCGAGGTGTTCGAGATCGCGACCGACGAGTGCGAGGGCGTCTTCCTGTCGGTCGACATCGACGTCTGCGACCCGGGCCACGCCCCCGGGACCGGCACGCCGGAGCCGGGCGGTTTCTCCGCCCGCCAGCTGCTCGACTCGGTCCGCCGGATCTGCCTGGAGCTGCCCGTGGTCGGTATGGACGTCGTGGAGGTGAGCCCTCCCTACGACCACGCCGACATCACGGCTGCGCTGGCCAACCGCGTGGTGCTCGAAGCACTCTCGGCGATCGCGCGCAGGCGTCAGGACGAGCGCGACGGCACCCGGTGGGACCCTGCACAGCCCCTGCTCGCGAACCGGCCGATCCCCGGGTCCTGAGTCGCTCGGCGGCAGCAACGACCAGCGGCGATGATGCAGGGAAGCGACCCTGCCGCGGAGGAGCTGCGGCAGTATCACTGCGGCCGGTGCTACTCGGTGGTGATGGCTCGCAGGACGTTGAGCTTGGCGGCCCGCCGGGCCGGCAGCACCGCGGCCAGGACGCCCACCACGGCGGCAAGCACGATGAAGACCACCAGTTGCAGCCCGGGAACGGCGAGTTCGGTGATGCCTTGATCGGCGACGGCTCGTTGCAGGACGACGCCGAAGACCAGCCCCATCACGACTCCGAGCACCGCGCCCAGGACGGCGATCGCGATCGACTCCAACCGCACCATGCGACGCAGCTGACGCCGGCTGAGGCCGACGGCCCGCAGCAGGCCAACTTCTCGCGTGCGCTCGATCACGCTCAGCGCCAACGTGTTGATGATGCCCAGCACGGCGATGATGATGGCCAGCCCGAGGAGGGCGTAGATCAGGTAGAGCAGCTGGTCGACGCCAGCACGCTGGGCGTCGGAGAACTCCTGCTGCGACTGGACCGTCACGGTCGGGACATCCTGCGTCAGGGCGTCGAGCCGGTTGCCGACAGCGGCGACGTCGGCTGGTGAGTCGGCGTTCACCGCGACGGAGCTGTCGAAACGTGGCAACCTGGCCCGCTCGACGGTGGAGAACGGGACCAGGGAGCTGCCCAACACGTTCGAGGAGGTGAACACGCCGACGACCTGTGCCTTCTGGGTGCCGGTCGGGAACGCCATGGAGATGGTGTCGCCGACCCCGGCGTGCAACTTCTTCGCGGCATCCCCCGAGAGGGCGATCTGCCCGTCCCGCACGTCCATCGTTCCGCTGCGGGCCGGCACATCGAAGATCGACCGGAGCTCACCGGGGTCCGAGGCGGTGAGATTGAGCGACTGACCATCGACCTTGGCCGACAGCCACTGCAGCTGCGCCACCTTGGCGACGCCGTCGGTGTCACGCACCTGCTCGGCGATCTTGGTCGAGAACGGCTGGCCGATCGCGTTGGACACCAGGTAGTCGGCGGTGAACTCCTTCTTGACGCTGACGTCGATGGACTTGTTGACCGACGCACCGAGCACGGACATCGTGGTGACGAGCGCCATCCCGATCATGAGTGCGGAGGCCGTGGCGGCCGTGCGCCGGGGGTTGCGCAGGGAGTTCTCGGTGGCGAGACTGCCGACGGTCCCGTAGGCACGCCGGTAGACCACGCCCAGAGCGCGCAGCACGGGCCTGCCCAGCACCGGGCTCATCAGCGCGACGCTGATCAGTATGGCGAAGACGCCCACTCCCACGAGCGCGGCGCCGCTGCCCCCGCTGCCGGCGAGGCCGCCTGCCATCAGGCCGATCCCGATGACGCCGAGCACACCGGCGACCACCAACCGACGGCGGATCGACGACTCGGGCAGGGCGATGTCGTCACGCATCGCCGCGACGGGGGCGATGCTGGCCGCGCGGCGCGCAGGCAGGTAGGCGGCGAACATCGTGACGAGCAGGCCGACCAGGTAGGAGACGACGACCGTGCGCGCCGAGAACACCAGCGCTGTCGCGGACAGGTCGAGCCCGAAGGTCGCGAACACGGCCTTGAGAGCTGCGGCCAGCCCGAATCCACCCAGCAGGCCGAGGGTCGAGCCGATGAAACCGACGACCAGGGCCTCCAGGAGCACAGACCGGGTGACCTGCCGACGGGCAGCACCGAGTGCGCGTAGGAGGGCCAGCTCGCGGCTGCGCTGTGCCACGAGGATCGAGAAGGTGTTGATGATCAGGAAGGTGCCCACGACGAGGGCGATCGCGGCAAAGACGAGCAGGAAGATGTTCAGGAAGTTCAGCACCGTGGCGATCTGGTCCTGGGTCTCCTTTGCGACCACGTCACCGGTCACGGCCTCCAGTCCGGACGGCAGCTTCTCTGAGGCTTCGTGGGCCAGCTGCTGCTGGCTCACTCCGTCCTGGGCGGTCAACGCCACGGATGAATAGACGTCGCGGCCACCGAAGAAGAGCTGCTGGGCGGTGTGGGTGTCGAAGAGCACGAGGGACGCCCCGGCGAGACCTCCGCCTCCGAACTGGCCGATGCCGACGAGCTTCGCCGTGACGTGCGGTCGGTCGCCGGAGCTGATCATCTGCACCGTGTCCCCGAGCGCGTATCCCGCCTTGTCGACGGTGGTGGGGTCGAGCGCCACCTGGTGCGCGCCGTGTGGTGCGTGCCCCTGTGAGATGAGCACCGATGGCTTTCCGGTGATCGAGGGTGCGTCGTTGTAGTTGAAGCTCAGCGTGGGGGCGCCGGTGCCCCCCACCACCTTGCCGTTGGTGCCGATGACGAAGAGGCTCTGGCTGCTGACCGTGCCGTCCACACGGGCCGCACCGGGCACCGACTCGAGGGACTGCAACGTCCGGGCAGGGATGGCCCGGGTGTCGATCAGTGCACTGTCACCGCTCCAGTTGTCCTGCCCCGCGGGACGGACGGTGACGTCGGAGGTCCCTCCCTTGATGATGTCGTCGAAACTCTTGGACATCGTGTCGGTGAAGACCAGCGAGCCGGCGACGAACGCGACGCCGATGACGATGGCGAAACCACTGAGGACCAGACGGATTTTGCGCGCAAAGAGGTTGCGCCACGTGACTTTGAGCACGGTTCAGGACTCCGGCTCGCCCGCGAGCGCCGCGTCCTGGAACTCGACGGGGCCCTGTCGGTTGTGCCGCAGCTGGATCTGGGACATGCGTTCCAGCACCGAGTCGGCGGTCGGTGCGTGGAGCTCGTCCACCAGCCTGCCGTCGGCGAGGAACACGACGCGGTCGGTGTATGACGCCGCGACCGGGTCGTGCGTCACCATCACGATCGTCTGCCCGAAGTCACGCACGCTACGTTGCAGGAAGCCGAGCACCTCGGCACCCGAGGTGGAGTCGAGGTTGCCCGTGGGCTCGTCCGCGAAGACGATCGAGGGCCGGCTCATCAGGGCCCGGGCGCAGGCGACCCGCTGCTGCTGTCCACCCGACATCTCACTCGGCCGGTGGCCCAACCGGTCGCGCAGGCCGACCGCCTCGATCACGGTGTCGAACCACTCTGCTTCCGGCTGGCGTCCGGCGATCGACAGCGGCAGCAGGATGTTCTCCTGCGCGCTGAGCGTCGGCACCAGGTTGAACGACTGGAAGACGAAACCGATGTCGTCACGGCGCAGCTCGGTCAGCTTCTTGTCAGAGAGACCCGCGATGTTCGTGTCGCCGATGTGGATCTCCCCGGAGCTGACCGTGTCGAGCGCGGCCAGGCAGTGCATCAGGGTGGACTTGCCGGAGCCGGACGGGCCCATCACGGCAGTGAACTCGCCGGAGCCGATCTCCAGCGAGACGCCGTCGAGTGCTCGAACCTCCGCGTCGCCCTTTCCGTAGACCTTCGTGAGGGCGGTCGCGCGTGCTGCGATCGTGGTCATGCGTGTTCTCCCGAGTCAGTTGGCTTGTCGGCAAGCGTAGGCGAGGGCGCCTGCTGGGCACACACGTTTTTGTCCCGATTCGGCCATGACGGATGTCAGGGATTGACGGGCCGGGTGGACCCCCGTGCACCGGTGATCGGCGGTTCGGCGATCGGCGTGAACCGGACTTCGCCCGCGTTCGTGTCCACGGTGTCGAAGGAGGTGGATCCGTTGCGGAGTCAAAGGATCTGGCAGGTGATGGTGGGCGGCGCGCTCGTGCTCGGCGCAGCGGCGTGTGGCACGAACGGCGCAGGTGCGACAGGGGCGGCGAACACCTCGATGGGAAGCCCCGCGGCGAACGCACCCACCGCGTCGACGGTGTCGGTCAAGGGAGGCGTGCTGGTCGACGACCAGGGGCTCACGCTCTACGAGGCAAACCGTGAGTCGGCCGGCGCACTGCGGTGCACCGGCTCCTGCCTCAAGGTCTGGATGCCGCTGGTGGTGACCGGCCGGCCGAAGGCCGGGGCGGGCGTGACCGGCACCCTCGGCACGGTCGACCGACCGGACGGCCGACACCAGGTGACCTACGACGGCATACCCGTCTACTCCTTCGCGTTCGACAAGGGCGCGGGGCAGGTGGCCGGTGACGGGGCGAAGGACAGCTTCGGCGGCAGGCGGTTCACCTGGCACGCCGTGCGGCCGGCCGGCGCGTCGAGCCCGGCCACCGGAAGCGGTGCGGGCGGATACAACTACTGAACCGAGCAAACGAAGGCTCGTAAGGCGTGGCGCGCGGTGCCGGGAAGCGGAGTCAGTGGGTTGCGGTCACCACGGCGACCACGTAAAGAGCAAGGACGAGCAGACCGATCACGGTGCGCAAGGCTGTGGCGTGGCGAGCGCCGGTCTCGACCCGGGTGGCGAGCGCGCCCTCGCCGACGAGGGCCTGCCGACGCAGCTTCGTCATGGCCCGGGCCTGCCGCACCCCCAGGCCTGTCGCCACGATCACCGCTGCGACGAGGATCACCAACGCGGTCGCGAGACCGTCCCAGGTCCTGGCGCCGAGCAGCACGCCGCCGGTGATCAGGGCCACGACCATGGCGACGATGGCGATCGGCAGGAAGGTGCGGCCCACCTGGCGGAAGAGCGCAACCCGTGGCGCCTCCTCCAGGGAAGCGCGGGAGGCCCGGCTGACCACCATGAGCATGACGAAGCCGCCGATCCAGACGGACGCGGCGAGGACGAGGAGGCCGACCAACACGGCCTGTAGTGCTGCGGACATGGGGCGGGCTTCTCCTGGTTGCACGGTGTGGCGACTCTGCCGCCCAATTTATCACCTTTCAGGCCGTGAATATTGCGCTGGGCGGCGTAGGACGATCGCCTGTGGACAACCCCAGCGGGGAGACGCGTGATCGGCCTAGGTTGGCCGCGTCGAAAGGGGATCACCGTGAGCAGGTGGGCGGTCGACCCGGCCGAAGTTCGTGCCGGTGGGAACGGCGTGCAGGCAGTGGGCAGCCATGTCGCACGGGTGGCCGCAGAAGTGGCCAGGGCGCTGACGTCCGTGGCGGGGGCGGGGGGCGACGCGGCCGTCGCGCAGTCCGCGACGGCCGCGTCCCGGCGCTGGGGCCATGATCTGGACGGGCTCGGCGCGGGCACGTCCGGGCTCGGCGTCGCGGCGGTCGCTGCTGCCCGCGGATACCGGTTCGCCGAGGCAGAGGTCGCCGGAGTTCTCGGAAGAGGGCGGGAGTGACCGCGGTCGCCGGCGATCCCCAGGCGTTGCGGGTCTCGGCCCGCACGCTCTCCGACCGCTCTGCGCACCTGCATGAGGCGGCCCGGACCGTTCGGCGTCACGCGCGGAGGACGGACTCTGCCTGGCAGGGCACCGCGTCGGTGCGCTTCGTGGCGGCGTCGGGACGGGCGGTGCGCGCACTCGGCGCAGCCGGGGACGGACTGTCCGAGATCGCCGCTGCCACGCAGCGGTATGCCTCCGAACTGGACTCGGCGCAGCGCCGAGCCGGCGAGCTCGCTCGCCGACGGGACGCGGCAGAACAGGACTTGCGGGTCGCCCGGTGCGTGCCCGAGGGAAGGGGTTCAGGCACCGGCCGGCGCGATCCCGATCCGGTCGCGGTGGCGGCGGCTCTGGTGCGCGCCCTCACCAGTGCGGGGGAGGACGTGGTGCACGAGCAGGTCGCGGCGGCGCGGCGATTCCGCTCTGTCCTCGACAGGTCCCGCCTCGTTCCGGACATCCTGTCGTGGGTGGACGACGCCACGGCTCCGGCGCGGGCCATCGGCAAGGCGGTCAAGGTCATCCGGCAGGTTGACACCTACGCCTCCTTCCTGCGGCACCTGGCCGGGGCTCGACAGGCGCTGGAGGTCCGCGACCTGTGGCGTCAGGTCCGGCACCTGAGGGGTGCTGGGGAGCAGCTGAGGAAGATCACCCACGGTCCGTTCTCGCACCTCGCGGGCCCGGCCCGTCGGTTGTCCCGGGCCGCCAGGCTGCTGGCCAAGCTGACGCCTGCCCTGACCTTCTACCGCGGAGTGAGCGACGCGGCCACCGGGGCCGGCTACACGGGCTGGCGCGGCACCACGACGCGCGTGCTGGGTGGGCTGGCGGCTGGAGCGGCGATCGTCGGAGTGACGCCGATCGTCGCCTACCCACCGGTGGGACTCACGGTCGGAGGCATCCTGCTCGCCCACAACGCGTGGAAGGCCGGCAACTGGGCCCATGACCACAGGGCGCAGCTCCGTTCCGCCGCGGTGAAGACGTACCGGGCCGCGAGGCGGGTGGGTGAGCAGATCGTCCGAACGCAGGTGGCCGCGTTCCGACGAGGGGTGTCGCTGGCCAGGTCGTTCGCGCACCTGCACCAGGAGGTGTGGAAGGCGGGCGTGCGCAAGAGCGGAGTCCTGCTCCAGGGGGTCGCCACCATCAGCCCCGATGCACTCGGGGCCCTGCGTCGAGCTGGGGAGTCCGGCGCTCGTTGGCGGCAGGAGCTGAGCGGCGTCCCGAAGACCTTGGGACCCGTGGCGGTCCGTCCAGGGCCGGTGGACCGGTTGACGGAGTTCTGGAAGGACCGGGAGACGTGTCCGGGCGCGCGCTTCTGGCCGAGCTGGGCCCCATCGCCATTGCTCAAACCTGTCTATCCGCTGGTCTGCCGGGCCTCCTTCGGAGCCGGCGGATGACCGACGCCGAGGAGAGCCCGCACACCGGTGCCGACGGCAGCGGTGCAGCGCGCGGCGGTGAGGCCGGTTCCGCTGCGCCCGAGACGCTGATCGAGCTGACCGACGAGGAGACGGCCGTGCTCTTCGGCAACCTCGAGGGCCTCGTGGCCAGCCCCTACCTCGACCAGGTGCCCGACGACGAGCGAACGACGGTCCTGCACACGGCATACCGGTCCCTGCTCGCTCGGGGGGTGATCGTGGCAGCGCCACCGACGCGCGAGCCGCGGGAGGACGGCCGGCCGGAGGTGGAGATGGCCGCAGGACTGGCCTTTTTGGCCGACATCCGCGACGGCGCTCCGGTGCTGCTGTGTCTGCAGCGCACCGTCGACGACGAGTGTGTGCTGCGGTATGCCCACGTGGTCGACCGGTTCGTCCTCGTCGAGGACGTCCTCGAGGGTGGGCTGCACCGATTCGGCTGGCTGGAGCGGGATCGGCTGCGGGCCTGTCTCCAGGAGTTCCTCGTGCCGGACGGCGCGGTCGCCGGCTCGGGCGAACCGGTCGCGCTGACCTCGGGCTGGGCGGGTGAGCAGGGACCGGGGCCGGACGACGAACCACCCGCGGTGCCGGCCGTCCTCGAGCAGGCGTCCGTCAACATCGACGCCACGGTCCGTCACCTGCTCGATGAGGGGCCGGGCGAGCTCCTGGGCTTCTTCCTCGGCCATGCGGGCAGTTGGCTCAGCCGCAACCAGTTCGGTGCGGGCGGGGCGGTCATTCTCGAGCCGGTGGAGCCCACGCAGGTGGGCCGGCTGGTCGAGGCACTGGTGGTCGAGGCGGAGGGCCTCGTCAACCGGGCGCTCGCCGTCGAGGAGGCGATGACGCCGGGCTAGACCAGGGCCTCACGCGGTGCCGACGGGAACGCTCGACGGCACCGGCACCACCATCGGGGTGCGGGTGAGCGGATCCGGCACCACCACGGAACGCAACCCGAAGACGTCGGCCAGCAGGTCGGGGGTGAGCACCTCCTCGGGCTCACCCTCGGCCACGACGGCCCCGCCCTTCATCAGGACGAGGTGGTCGGCGAACCGGGCCGCCTGGCCCAGGTCGTGCAGCACCGCGACCACCGTCCGGCCGTCTCGCTGCAGCCGGGCGAACAGCTCGAGCAGGTCGAACTGGTGGGCGATGTCGAGGAACGTCGTGGGTTCGTCGAGCAGCAGCGTCCGGGTCTGCTGTGCCAGCACCATCGCGAGCCAGACGCGCTGGCGCTGGCCCCCCGACAGCTCCGCGACCGGTCGCTCCAACAGGTCGCCGACCCCGGTCAGCTCGACGGCCTCGTCGATCGCTGCCCGGTCGCCCGGGCTCCACTGGCGCCACAGCGAGTGGTAGGGATAACGTCCCCGCGCGACCAGGTCGCGGACCCGGATGGCGTCCGGCACCACCGGGTTCTGCGGCAGCAGTGCCACCCGGCGGGCGACCTCCCTGCTCCCTCGGGCGCCGATGGGCCGGTCGTCCAGCAGCACCTGCCCGGAGGACGGCCTCAGGGTCCGCGCGAGAGCCTTGAGCAGCGTCGACTTGCCGCAGCCATTGGGTCCGATGATGGCGGTGAAGCGGTCGTCGGGGATCTGCAGCGACAGCTCGTGACACACGACGCGGTCGTCGTAGCAGAGCGTGAGGTCGCGCGCCTCCAGACCACTGTTCACAACGTTCCCTTCTTCCACTCCCGCACGAGCAGGAAACCGAGGTAGAGACCGCCGACTCCGGCGGTCAGGATGCCGACCGGGAGGTCCCGGACCACCGGCGCCTGCTGTCCCGCCAGGTCGGCGACCACGAGGATGAGCGATCCGGTGAGGGCGGTGCTGAACACCGCGGCACCCGGGGCGCGCGTGATCCGTTTGGCGACCTGGGGCGCGGTGAGCGAGACGAAGGAGATCGGACCGGCCACCGCGACGGCTGCCGCCGCCAGGGCGATCGCCACGACGAGTGACCAGAACCGGGTGCGGTGGGCCTCGCCGCCGAGGGCGTCGGCGAGCTCGTCTCCCATCTCGATCAGCCGCAGGCGCTGGCCCATCAGCGCTGCTGCGGGAAGCAGCAGGAGCAGGGCCGCCCCGACCAGCGCCGCGTGCTGCCACGAACGGGCCGACAGGCTTCCCGCCAGGTAGCCGGCCAGGGCGGCGGACTGGTCGCGCATCCCGACGAGCACGACGTACTGGATCAGGGCCAGCGCCATGGCGGCCACGCCGATCCCGGCGATGATCACGTGGCTCGGTGAGGAGAACCCGCGACCGGTCGAGAGGTGGACCAGCATCGCCGCGGACACGGCCCCGGCCACGGCTCCGACCGGCACCGGGACCGCGCCGGACCAGAACAGGCTCGCCGCGGTGGCCCCCGCACCCGCCCCCGCCGTGAGGCCGATGACATCCGGACTGGCCAGCGGGTTGCGGGTCACGGTCTGGAAGAGCGATCCCGAGACGGCCAACGCCGCCCCGGCGGTGACCGCCACGACCAGTCGTGGTCCCCGCAGCCGCTCCAGGACGAACGCCTCGGCGCCGTCCGCCCCACCGGTCAGGGCCCGGGGGAGGTGGTCCAGCGGCACGCCCAGGTCGCCGAGGGAGAGGGTGGCGACCGCGAGGACCGTCACCACGGCGGTGACGGACCAGGCATAGGTCATCCCCCGCCTCGTGACCGGCACGGCTACCGCGTTGCCCAGGCGGAGCAGACGTGGCGCGGTGGCCGACATCAGGTGGCCATCCGCATCCGCCGGACCACGACCAGCAGCACCGGTGCTCCGATGAAGGCCGTGACGACGCCGACCATCAGCTCCTGCGGCCGGATGACGACCCGGCCGACGACGTCCGCGGCCAGCAGCAGGGCCGGACCGAGCAGCAGACTGAGCGGCAGCTGCCAGCGGTGGTCGCTGCCCGCGACCGAGCGCACGATGTGCGGCACGGCCAGGCCGACGAAGGCGATCGGCCCCACCGCGGCGGTCGAGGCGGCGCAGAGCAGCGTGGCGGCGACGACTCCCGCGAGGCGGGTGCGCGAGGGGTGGGCGCCGAGGGCCGTGGCGGTGGCGTCACCCAGGGCGAGCACATTGAGCGGCCCGGCGAGCACTGCCGCCACCACCAGCCCGGCAACCACGAACGGCAGGACCTGCAGCGACGTGTCGGCGTTGGCGCCGGCGAGCGAGCCGACCACCCAGAACCGGTAGTTGTCGAAGACCGCCGGGAGGCTCAGGGTGACCGCCTGGACGTAGGCGCTCAGCACCGCAGTCAGGACCGCTCCCGCGAGGACGAGCCGCACCGGGGCCGCGCCGTGGCGGCCGGACCCGACGACGTGGACGAGCAGCATGGCGAGGAAGGCACCGGCCAGGGCCACCCACACCGTGCTCGCGCCCCCGCCGACGCCGAGGAAGGCGGACGCGGTGACCACGCTCGCGGCGGCACCGACGTTGACCCCGAGCAGCCCGGGATCGCCGAGCGGGTTGCGGGTGATGCCCTGCATGATCACGCCCGACACCGCCAGGCAGGCCCCGGCCAGGATGCCGATGGCCGTGCGCGGGACGCGGCTGTCGACGACGCTGCGCAGGTAGGGATCGCCTTGTCCCCGCAGGGCATCGAGGACGTCGGGCAGCGAGACCGCCTTGCTGCCGAGGGCCAGGCTCGCCAGGACCGCCAGTCCGAGCAGCCCGAGGCACGCCGCCAGCGGCAACGCCCCCGGGCTGGGCGAGCGTTGCCGTGTCTGCCGTCCTGCGGACCCGGTGCGGGCCCGCAGGAGCAGGTCACCGCTCAACGGTGCGCAGCGCCTTGCTGATCATGGGGACGTAGCGCTCGATCGACCAGGGGACGGTCAACGGGTTGATCATCGAGGAGGCTGTGACGAACGGCCGGTCGTTGCTCGTGACCAGGCTGCCGCGCTTGATGGCAGGGATGCCCGCATAGAGCGGCTGGGACTCGATCTGCTTGCGGGACTTGACGTCCATGTAGAACGTGAACAGAAGGTCCGCGTTCTTCAGCTTGTCGGCGTTCTCCAGGCCGAGCACGGAGGAGTCGGTGCCCTCCGACTCGGGCAGGGTGTTCACGACCGGGTCGACCTGCAGACCCATCTTGCGCAGCATCGCCACCCGCTGCTCATCGGGCAGGAAGACGCCGAGCGTGCCGGGGCCGGTGTTGTAGATGTAGGCGAAGGTGTGCTTCGCGAACTCGGGGTGTGCTGCGCGGACCTGCGAGAAACGCTCGTTGATCTTGGCGATCTGCTGCGTCGCCCCCTGCTCCTTGCCCAGTGCCGTGCCGATGGTCCGGATCTGCTGGTCCCAGTTGGTGCTCCACGCCTTGTCGGGGTAGGCGACCGTCGGTGCGATGTCGCCCAGCAGGTCGAACTGCTCCTGGGTGATGCCGGACCAGGGCGCCAGGATGACGTCCGGGTGCAGCCTCAGGACAGCCTCGATGTCCAGCTCGGTGCCGCCGGTGAACTGCTCGGGCAGCTTGCCTCCCGCCTTGGTCACCGCCTCGTGCACCCACGGCAGGTAGCCGGACTTGTCGCTGCCCCAGGGGTACTTCTCGATCCCGACCGGGATGACGCCGAGCGCGATCGCGGTCTCGGTCGACCCCTGGCCCAATGTCACGACCCGCTCCGGCCGTTCAGGGATCTCCGCGGTCCCGAGCGCGCTCTTGATCCTCACGGGGAAGGGTCCGGCGTCGGCGTTGCCCGTGGTGGCGGTCGGTTTCGCGCCATCGGCGGGGGCGGCCGCATCGCGGGCGTCCTTCACCGAGCCGCAGGCGGTGAGGGCGACCAGCGCCAGTGCGAGGCCCGTGATCGCGACGCTGGAGCGCCGACCGCCCTCTCGGATGAACAGGGACATGGGTTTCCTTTCGGGGGAGCACTACCGGCCGGCGGCGCGGTGTGTCGGGAATGGCGTGTATCGGGTGCTGCGGTTCAGACCTCGGCGCGACCAAGGCGCCAATAGCCCATGAAGGCGACGTTGCGGCGGTCCCAGCCGCGGTCTCGGACGAGGTGGCGGCGCAGGCTGCGGATCACCGTGGCTTCCCCGGCGAGCCAGGCGAATGCTGCTCCTTCGGGCTCCTCCACCGGCGTCTCCCACAGCGGCTCCCCGTCGACGTCGACCGGCTCCGGGTCCGCCACGCCAGGGTGCGCCGGCCCGACCGTGAGCTCGGACCTCAGCACCTGCGCGAGCCGGGCACCGTGCGGCGAGGCGGCGGCGTCCACGCCAGCTACGCGGGGGAGCCACCTGACCTCGATGCCGTCCGGCGCCTCGAGCGGGAGCACGTCCTCGGCTGTCGGGACCTCGAGGAAGGCCTGACCGCGGGTGTCGGCCGGCAGGGACTCGAGGATGGAGCCGATCGCGGGCACTGCCGTCTCATCGCCCGCCAGCAGGACCTCCGTCGCGGCTCCCGGCCGCCACTCGACCCCGACGAGTGCCGAGTCGCCGCGCCGGTCCGGACCGATGAGGACGCACCGGTGGCCCACCTCGACCCGAGCGGCCCAGGCCGAGGCGGGGCCGCCGTCGCCGTGCCGGACGAAGTCGACGTCGACCTCGCGACGACCGGGACGCACCGCACGCACGGTGTAGGTGCGGAAGGGGTTCTGCCGCTCGCGGGGCAGGGCACGCCACGCGGCATACCAGTCCTCGCCCCGGGGCAGGTCGGCGAACGGATCGGTGCCGCCAGCATCACGCAGCGGCAGCACCACCTTGATCCGCTGGTCGAGGCACGTGTCGCCGAACCGCTCGAGGTCGTGGCCGGTGAACGTCACCCGGACGAAGTGCGGGCTGAGGACGGCCACGGCGGCGACCGTGGCATCGAAGTCGCGGTAGGCCGGCACCGTGGCGGTGGCGAGTTTCGACGGCACGTGGCTCCCTGTGAGGTCGAGGTGTCGGGAAGTAAGGGGAGGCTACCCTTATCTTGATCGCCGGGACAACCGGGTCCGGCGACCGTGCTCCGGTCTCCGGCGCGCCGTGATCGACAATGGAGCCGTGGACACCCAGCGCAGCGTCGTCATCCTCGGCTCGACCGGCTCGATCGGCACCCAGGCGATCGACGTGATCACCCGCAACCCGGACCGGTTCCGGGTCACCGCGCTGAGCGCCGGCGGCGCCCACCTGGACCTGCTCGCCGAGCAGGCGGTGGCGCTCGCCGTGGAGGCCGTCGCAGTGGCGTCCGGCGACGCCGAGCAGCTGCGCACCGCGATCCGGCAGGCGGCGACGCACGCCGGCGACCCGGCATACGAGCCGGAGCTGCTGGTCGGTCCGGACGCGAGCACCCAGGTGGCCGGCTCCGGCGCCGACGTCGTCCTCAACGGCATCACCGGCTCGATCGGCCTGCGACCCACCCTGGCCGCGCTGGAGGCCGGCAGCACCCTGGCACTGGCCAACAAGGAGTCGCTCATCGTCGGCGGACCGCTGGTCAAGGCGGCGGCCAAACCGGGTCAGATCGTGCCGGTCGACAGCGAACACAGCGCAATTGCGCAGTGCCTGCGGGGCGGCACCGAGCAGGAGGTGCGCCGGCTGGTCGTCACCGCGAGCGGCGGCCCGTTCCGCGGTCGCACGCGGGCGGAGCTGGCCGAGGTGACGCCTCAGCAGGCGCTCGCGCACCCGACCTGGGACATGGGCCTGATGGTCACGACCAACTCGGCGACCCTGGTCAACAAGGGACTCGAGGTGATCGAGGCGCACCTGCTGTTCGACCTGCCGTTCGAGCGGATCGAGGTGGTGGTCCACCCCCAGTCGATCGTCCACTCGATGGTCGAGTTCGTGGACGGCGCCACGTTGGTCCAGGCGTCTCCACCCGACATGCGGCTGCCCATCGCCCTCGGCCTGGCCTGGCCCGAGCGGCTGCCCGACGCGGCCGCCGGTTGCGACTGGACCTCCGCGGCCACCTGGGAGTTCTACCCGCTCGACACCGAGGCCTTCCCGTCGGTGGCGCTGGCGCGTCAGGTCGGCGCGGCGGGCGCCACCTTCCCGGCGGTCTTCAACGCGGCCAACGAGGTCTGCGTCCTGGCCTTCCACGACGGGCGGATCCGGTTCACCGACATCGTCGACACGGTCGCGAGGGTCGTCCAAGGGGCCGGAGAGGGCAGCTGCCCCGGCGTGAACCATTCGGACACGTTGGACGTTGAGACGGTGCTGGCGGCCGACGCGTGGGCCCGCGAGCGGGCTCGGCAGGCGCTGGGCCTGGAGCCACGAAGCGCCGCGCCGGGCGCAGGACGGGGGACGCGTTCGTGCTGATGTACCTGCTCGGCGTGCTCGTCGTCGCGATCGGCGTCGGCCTGTCCATCGCCCTGCACGAGCTCGGGCACCTGCTGCCGGCCAAGCTGTTCGGCGTCAAGGTCAAGCAGTACATGGTCGGATTCGGCCCGACCCTGTGGTCCCGCCGGATCGGTGAGACCGAGTGCGGCATCAAGGCGATCCCCCTTGGCGGGTACGTCCGGATGATCGGCATGTTCCCACCCAAGCCGGGCGAAGACGAGCGGCAGCTGCGCGCCTCCTCCACCGGACGGTTCAGCCAGCTGGCCGACCAGGCACGGGCCGAGGCGATGGAGGAGATCGAGCCCGGCGACGAGGACCGCGTCTTCTACAAGCTGCCGGTGTGGAAGAAGGTCATCGTCATGGCGAGCGGCACCGTGACCAACCTGGTCATCGCCGCGGTCCTGCTCGCCGGCATCTTCACGCTCTACGGTCTGCCGACCGGCACTCCCACGCTGAGTGCCATCTCCCCCTGCGCACCGCACGACATGACCACGGTGGCGCAGGACAAGACCTGCGGACCGGCGCTCGAGTCACCGGCGAAGAAGGCCGGTCTGCAGCCGGGCGACACCGTCGTGCGGATCAACGGCAACCCCGTGTCGACGTGGAGCGAGACCACCAAGGCGATCAAGTCCAGCGGCGGCACCCCGTTGCACCTGGTGGTCGAGCGCGATGGCACGCGGCGGCCGGTGACCGTGACGCCCGTGGTCCGCGACATGCCCACCTACACCGCCGACGGCAAGCCGATCGTCGACGCGCAGGGCAACCCGGTCACGGCATCGGTCGGCTTCCTCGGCGCCACGGGATCGGTCGAGAACGTCCCCGGCCCGGTGTCGGAGGCACCCGGCTTCGTCTGGGACGGGCTGTCCCAGACCGCCAGCGTCTTCGTGCACATCCCGCAGAAGATGGTCGGCGTCGCCCAGGCGGCATTCTCCTCCGACCAGCGTGATCCCAATGGCCCGATCTCCGTGGTGGGCGTCGGCCGGATCGCGGGCGAGGTCACCGAGGGCGGTGCGGGCGGCGCCCTGGACACCATCGGTGCCAAGTTCGCCTTCCTGGTCAGCCTCGTCGCCTCGCTCAACCTCGCCCTGTTCGTCTTCAACCTGATCCCGCTGCTGCCCCTCGACGGGGGCCACGTCGCGGGCGCGATCTGGGAGGCCATCAAGCGCGGGTGGGCGCGGCTGCGGCGCAAGCCCGATCCCGGTTACGTCGACGTCGCCAAGGCGCTTCCGGTCGCCTACGCCATGTCGACGGTGCTCATCGTCATGTCAGCGCTGCTGATCTATGCCGACCTGGTCAACCCTGTCCGGGTGGCCGGGTGACCGTGCTGCGTTCGTGCCGAGCCGGATCGTGCGAGATACTGGCTGCATGAGTGTTTCTCTCGGTATGCCGTCCGCGCCCCCGCCCGTCCTGGCGCCCCGTCGCCGGTCGCGCAAGATCCGGGTCGGCAAGGTCGAGGTCGGGGGGGACGCACCGATCTCCGTGCAGTCGATGTGCACGACACCGACGACCGACATCAACTCCACGCTGCAGCAGATCGCCGAGCTGACCGCCGCCGGATGCGACATCGTGCGGGTGGCCGTGCCGAGCGCCGACGACGCGGAGGCCCTTCAGGCGATCGCGCACAAGTCGCAGATCCCGGTGATCGCGGACATCCACTTCCAGCCCAAGTACGTCTACGCGGCCATCGACGCCGGCTGCGCCGCGGTGCGGGTCAACCCCGGCAACATCCGCAAGTTCGACGACCAGGTCAAGCAGATCGCCCAGGCGGCGGGGGACGCCGGGGTCTCGCTGCGCATCGGGGTCAACGCCGGATCGCTCGACAAGCGGCTGCTGGAGAAGTACGGCAAGCCGACGGCCGAGGCCCTGGTCGAGTCCGCGGTCTGGGAGGCCAGCCTCTTCGAGGAGCACGACTTCCACGACTTCAAGATCTCGGTCAAGCACAACGACCCGGTGGTCATGGTGCGGGCCTATGAGCTGCTGGCCGAGCGCGGTGACTGGCCCCTGCACCTGGGCGTCACCGAGGCCGGCCCCGCCTTCCAGGGCACGATCAAGTCGGCGACCGCCTTCGGCGCGCTGCTGTCGAGGGGCATCGGCGACACGATCCGGGTGTCCCTGTCCGCGCCCCCCGTGGAGGAGGTCAAGGTCGGCACGCAGATCCTGCAGTCCCTCGGTCTGCGGCCCCGCAAGCTCGAGATCGTCTCCTGCCCCTCCTGCGGGCGTGCGCAGGTCGACGTCTACACGCTCGCCGACGAGGTGACGGCCGGCCTCGAGGGTCTCGAGGTGCCGCTGCGGGTCGCCGTCATGGGCTGCGTCGTCAACGGTCCGGGGGAGGCCCGGGAGGCCGACCTCGGCGTCGCCTCCGGCAACGGCAAGGGGCAGATCTTCGTCAAGGGCGAGGTCATCAAGACCGTCCCCGAGTCGCAGATCGTGGAGACCCTCATCGAGGAGGCGATGCGGATCGCCGAGGAGATGGGCGAGTCCGGTGACGAGGCGGAGGGGGCCGGCGCCGCGAGCCCCACGGTGACCGTCGGCTGACCGCCGCCCGACCACGAGAGGCAGCGACCCGGCATACGTGCGACCGGTGGCTCAGCCGACCGTGATCAACACGACCGCTGCGGCGGAGGCCACCAATCCGAGGATCTGCACGCGGCGCCACCGCTCGTCGAGCACGGCACGCGCCAGCAGCACCGTGATGGCCGGGTAGAGCGAGGTCAGCACGGCGACGACGGCGAGCTGGCCGGCGCCGGTCGCTGTGAGGAAGATCAGGTTGGCGCAGCCGCCGAGCCCGCCCGCCAGAAGCCCGAATCGGGCGGCCGGACGCCACGGCACCGGCCGCGGAGCCCAGCTCAGGCCCACCGGGAGGATCACCGCCATGGCCACCAGCTGCCCCGGCACGAGCGGCCAGGCCCCCGAGCCGGTCCCGGCCTGGCCGAGGGCCGCGAACAGCGAGCCGAACCCGAGCCCCGCCACCAAGCCGTAGCCGATGCCGTTGCTGCGTCCGGCGTCCTGCGCCTCACCGTGCCAGGAGACCAGCACGATGGCCGGAAGCGCTGCCGCCATGCCGACGAGCGCCAGGGTCGAGGGCCGGTCCCCGCTGGCGATCCCGACCAGCGCCGGGAGCAGGGCGGCGATCACCGCGGACAGCGGTGAGACGACTCCCATCCGGGCCTCCGCCAGGCCCCGGTAGAGCGCCACCGTGCCGATGCCTGCTCCGAGGCCACTGACCGCGCCCCAGGCCAGCGCCGAGGGGTCCGGCCCACCGTGCCGTAGCAGGAGCACGGCCACCAGCGCCGATAGCAGGCTCATCAACTGGGACCAGATGGCGAGGGCACCGACGCTGGAGCGGCGACCGCCCAGGCCGCCAATGAAGTCGGACGTGCCGTAGGCGATCGCCGCCAGCAGCCCGAGCGCGACTCCCATCCGGGGAGGGTATGCCACCGCCCCGCATGTGCCCGTGGGCGACCCGGCTCCCGGGCTGTCGCAGGCTCGCCCGCCGACTGAGGCACGGTGGCGGCAACGATCGACACACGAGAATGTCCGAGGCGTCGACACAGCAGGCCTCGGCAAGGCAGGCTGGGGCCATGCTGCGCACCCACAGCCCGGTCCGTGCGCTCACGGTGGCCGACCGCGACGAGGCCCTGGCGGTGTGTGCGACCGATCCGGCGGCCAACGTCTTCGTGTCGGCACGGATCCTCGAGGGGGCTCTCGGGAGCCATCAGGGCGAGCTGCTGGGCTTCGCTGACGGTGGCGGACTGCGCTCGTTGTGCTGGGTGTCGGCCAACGTGGTGCCGGTCGCGGTCGACGAGGAGTCGTTGTCGGCGTTCACCGGTCGGCTGCGCCGGCGCCGACGCGAGTGCTCCTCGCTGTTCGGTCCGGCTGAGGCGGTGCTGCCGTTGTGGCAGCGGCTCTCCCGCTACTGGGGGCGTGCCATCGCGGTCCGTGACGACCAGCCGATGCTGTCCATCGACCGCCACCCCCGTGACCTGGGGGTGCCGTTGGACCGCCTCGTCCGGCGCGCCCGGGCCGAGGAGGTCGACGCCGTCGTCCCTGCCGCGGCCGCGATGTTCACCGAGGAGATCGGCTACCCGCCCTACTCCGGCTCGGACGCGCCCTACCGTGCAGGCGTCTCGTCCCTGATCGCCCGTGGGCACACCTTCGTGCGCACCGAGGATGGGCGGGTCATCTTCAAGGCGGACGTCGGCTCGGTCGGCCAGGGTGTCGCGCAGATCCAGGGCGTCTGGGTGGCGCCCAGCCACCGGGGCCGCGGCCTCGCGGTCCCCGCGATGGCAGCGGTCGTGCAGCAGGTGCAGGACGAGATCGCGCGCGAGGTCACGCTCTACGTCAACAACTACAACGCTGCCGCGCGTGCCACCTACCGACGGGTGGGGTTCGTGCACAAGGGCCGGTTCGCGACCGTCCTGTTGTGACCTGACACCGACCCGAGCGGGACGCCGGTGTGTCGTCCGCTTGGATCGACGGTATGCCGTCGCTCCCCACAGATCTGAAGGTGCTGCTCACCCTCCTCGCCGGGTCCGGTGCCCTCCACCTCCTTCGTCCACCGACCTTCGAGCCGATCGTGCCCAAGGCGCAGCCGCCGAACCTCCCGCAAGCTCATGGCCTTCGGTGGGCTCCCGCTGCAGGCGCCGTTGATCCATGCCGCCCTCAAGGCGACCCGTCGCTGAGCGGCGGTTGACCCGGCACACCGGCCCGGGAGCGATTCCCGTCGTGCCGTGCCACCCGGCTCGCCGGATGGCTTGCCGGAGGCGGAGGGAATGCGGGTGATCCGGTCACCGGGCGACAGTTATCCTCGGGGGGTCCGGTGCCCACCCGGACGTCCGACGAAGGAGAGCCCGTGACCGCGACAGCCCTGCGCATGTCGACCCTGTTCCTGCGAACCCTGCGCGAGGACCCGGTCGACGCCGAGCTGCCAGGCCACCGGCTCCTGGTGCGGGCCGGTTACATCCGCCGCGTGGCGCCGGGCATCTACAGCTGGCTGCCCCTCGGCATGCGGGTGCTGGCCAAGGTCGAGGGCATCATCCGGGAGGAGATGGACCGGATCGGGAGCCAGGAGGTGCGTTTCCCGGCGCTGTTGCCGCGGGAGCCCTACGAGGCCACTGGCCGCTGGACCGAATACGGCCCGAACCTGTTCCGGCTCAAGGACCGCAAGGATTCCGACCTGCTCCTCGGTCCCACCCACGAGGAGATGTTCTGCCTCGCCGTCAAGGACCTCTACTCCTCGTACAAGGACCTGCCGCTGGCGCTCTACCAGATCCAGCAGAAGTACCGCGACGAGGCGCGGCCCCGTGCCGGCATCCTGCGCGGGCGCGAGTTCATCATGAAGGACTCCTACTCCTTCGATGTCGACCAGGCCGGCCTGCAGAAGGCGTATGACGCGCACCGCGAGGCCTATGTCCGCATCTTCAACCGACTTGGCTTCGAGTACGTCATCGTGCACGCCGACTCCGGCGCCATGGGCGGCTCGGCGTCGGAGGAGTTCCTCGCGATCAACGCCAACGGCGAGGACACCTTCGTCCGGGACGAGCACGGTTACGCCGCCAACGTGGAGGCGGTGGAGGTGCCGCAGGCCAAACCGGTGCAGGTCACTGTCGGCCCGGCACACGTGGAAGACACTCCCGACACACCCACCATCGACACGCTGGTAGCGGCACTGAACGCGAATCACCCACGGGTAGACGGCCGTTCATGGACGAGTGCCGACACGCTGAAGAACGTCATCGTGATGCTCGTCCAGCCGGACGGAACGCGCGAACCCCTCGCGATCGGCCTGCCCGGCGACCGCGAGGTCGACCCGAAGCGGCTCGAGGTCAAGGTCGCGCCGGCCACGGTGGAGCCGTTCGAGGAGAAGGACTTCGCGGCCAACCCGGCGCTGGCCAAGGGATACATCGGACCGGGCGTCCTCGGCGAGTCGCGGGCCAGCGGCATCAGGTATCTCCTCGACCCCTCGATCGCCGACGGCTCGGCGTGGGTCACCGGTGCCGACGAGCACGGCAAGCACGTGCTCGACCTGGTCCACGGCCGCGACTTCACCGCCGACGGCACCATCCAGGCGGCGGAGATCCGCGACGGCGACATCTCACCGGACGGCAACGGCACCCTGACCCTCGCGCGCGGCATCGAGATGGGCCACATCTTCCAGCTCGGCACGAAGTACGCCGAGGCCCTGGGGCTCAAGGTCCTCGACGAGCACGGCAAGCTCGTCACGGTGACGATGGGCTCCTACGGCGTCGGTGTGACGCGCGCCGTCGGCGTCGTCGCCGAGGACAACCACGACGAGCTCGGCCTGGCCTGGCCCCGCGAGGTGGCGCCGGCCGATGTCCACGTGGTGGCCACGGGCAAGGACCCCGCCGTCTTCGTCAAGGCCGACGAGATCGTGAGGTCGTTGGTGGAGCAGGGCATCGACGTGATCTACGACGACCGGCCGAAGGTGTCACCCGGCGTGAAGTTCAAGGACTCCGAGCTGATCGGGGTGCCGACCATCGTGGTCGTCGGCAAGGGCCTCGCCAGCGGTGTCGTCGAGATCAAGGACCGGCGCTCGGGGGACCGACGCGAGGTCCCGGTCGAGGCCATCATCGACGCGGTGGTCACCGAGGTGAACGGGTCCTGATGTCAGCCGAGACGGTCCGGGGGACCCGCGCGTCCGCACCCGTGCGTGCGGTGATCTTCGACTGGGGCGGCACCCTGACACCGTGGCACGAGGTCGATCTGCCCGAGCAGTGGCGGGTCTTCGCCCGAGAGGTCCACGGCGTCCCGGTCGACTCGCCGGACGTTGCCGAGGAGGACGTCGCGGCGGCCGAGCGGCTGGCCGCGCAGATCCTCGAGGTGGAGTCGGCGGCGTGGCGGGGCGGTCGCGAGACCCACTCCAGCGCCACGCTGGAGAGCGTCCTCGATGCCGCGGGCATCGATCCGGCCCACGACCGGCACCACTTGGCGCTCGCGGCCTACCGCAGGTTCTGGGAGCCGCACACCTTCACCGATCCCGACGTGCGCCCGCTGTGGACCGCGTTGCACGACAGGGGAATTCGTGTCGGCGTCCTGTCCAACACCATCTGGAGCCGCGACTACCACCGCGAGATCTTCGAACGCGACGGCGTGCTGGACCTCATCGACGGCGACGTCTACTCCTCCGAGATCGACCATGTGAAGCCGCATCCCGAGGCCTTTCGCGCCGTGTGCGACGCGGTGGGCATCCCGCCCCGGGAGTCGGTCTACGTCGGCGATCGCCTCTTCGAGGACGTCCACGGCCCCCAGCAGGTGGGGATGCGCGCCATCTGGATCCCCCACTCGGACCTGCCGGAGGAACAGCGTGTCGCGGTCGACGCAACCCCCGACGCGGTTGCCGAGCGGCTCGGCGAGGTCCTGGACATCGTCGATCGCTGGTGAGCCGGGCTGCTGCGAGGGCAGGTCCGGTTGCTCCGCTCAGGTGGTCCGGCTCAGTGCCAGCTGCAGCTGCTCCACGTCGGTCACCGGTGCGTCACAGACGAACCCCCGGCACACGTATGCCGTGCCGCACTCGCCCACCATGGGCCGTCCCTCGAGGAGAGGAAGCCCGGGCTCGTCGGGCCGGCCCAGCGCCAGGACGAGGCCCGGAGAGCCACTGACGCGCGCGACCGACAGCAGGTCTGCGGCGCGGTCGTCGGTGCCGGAGATCGCCACCTGCAGGGGGCCGGTCGCCGCGGCCTCGGCCGCGGCGAGTGTCCAACCGGCAAACCGGGGATCCCGGGACGCCACGGCGCCGCCCGCCGCGATCGCGTCGTCCGCCGCCTCACGGTGACGCGTCGACCCGGTCAGCGCGGAGTAGGTGAGCAGGGCCCCAGCCAGCGCGGAGGTGCCGCAGGGTTCGGCGTTGTCTCCCTGGCTCGCCGGTCGGGTGAACAGCTCCTCGGCGTCGTCCGCGGTGTCGTGGAAGGCTCCCGACCCGTCGCGGAAGTGCTCCAGCGCCGTGTCGAGCACTCCGCCGGCGGCCACCAGCCACCGCGAGTCGAAAGTCGCCTGGTGCAGCGCGAGCAGCCCCTCGGCCAGGTCGCCGTGGTCGTCGGCCACACCGGCCGCGTGGCCCGCGGACCCGCCCCGCGACGACCGGCGCCATCGTCCGTCGACCTGATGGACGCTGAGCAGGAACTCGGCGCAGTCGACGGCAGCGCGCACCCAGTCGTGCTCTTCGAGCAGGGCACCGGCCTCCGCCAGTGCGGCGATGGTCAAGCCGTTCCAGGCGGTGACCACCTTGTCGTCCGTGGTCGGCTGAGGTCGCTGCCCGCGAGCCAGCCGTAGCCGCTCACGGATGGCGCTCCACCAGTCCGCGTCGTCCGGGTCGGCGCGCAGCTGCAGGGTGGACAGACCACGTTCGAAGGTGCCTGCCTCGGTCACGCCCAGCAGCTCGGCGGCTCGGCGGCCGTCCTCCTCCCCGAGCACGTCGGTCAGCTGGGCGGGCGACCAGGCGTAGGTCAGCCCCTCGACCCCCTCGGTGTCTGCGTCGAGGGACGAGGCGAAGCCGCCCTCGGGCGTGCGCAGGTCCCGCAGCAGGAACTGTGCGGTCTCGCGGACGACTCGTCGCGCCAGTGCCGAACCCGTCGAGCGGTAGAGGTGGAGGTAGACCCGCAGCAGCAGCGCGTTGTCGTAGAGCATCTTCTCGAAGTGCGGCACGACCCAGCCCGCGTCGACGGAGTAGCGGGCGAACCCACCGGCCAGCTGGTCGTAGAGCCCGCCCCTCGCCATGCCCTCACAGGTCGAGTCCACCATGTCCAGCGCACGCGGTGACCCTGTGCGGGCGTGGTGGCGGAGCAGGAACTCCAGCACCATGGACGGGGGAAACTTCGGCGCATGCCCGAATCCGCCGTGTCGAGAGTCAAACCCGGCCGCAAGCTGCTCCTCGGCCCGCTCCAGCTCAGTCGGGCCCAGGGTCTGCGGTGACCCCGGTGTGACGGCCTGCCGCAGGGTCTCCGCGATGCGCGCGCCGCTTGCGAGGACCTCGTCCTGTCGCTGGGTCCACGCGTCGGTGACGGCGGCGAGCAGCTGCAGGAACTGTGGTCTCGCGTAGTAGGTGCCGCAGAAGAACGGCTGTCCGGTGGGGGTGAGGAAGCAGGTCATCGGCCAGCCGCCGCCACCGGTCATGGCGGTGGTCGCCTGCATGTAGATCGCGTCGATGTCCGGTCGTTCCTCCCGGTCGACCTTGACCGGCACGAAGCCCCGGTTCATCGCCTCGGCGACGGTGGCGTCCTCGAAGGACTCGTGGGCCATGACGTGGCACCAGTGGCACGCGGCATACCCGACCGACAAGAGCACGGGGACGTCACGTTCCCGCGCCTCCGCGAAGGCCGCCTCGTCCCACTCCTGCCACGCCACGGGGTTGTCGGCGTGCTGCAGGAGGTAGGGAGAGGTTGCGGCAGCAAGTCGATTGGTCACGATCCCACCGTAGGCGCATCCTCCATCGGCTGGCACGGAGGAGGAAGGGGTCGGTTCGGGCCGCGGCCTAGCGTCCGGCCGGCAGCCGCACCCGCATGACCGTCTCCGCCGGCCCGGTGTCGATGGTGATCGAGCCCCCGTGACGCTCCACGACGATGCGGCGAGCGATGTCGAGACCGAGGCCGGTGCCCTGGCCCACGTCCTTGGTGGTGTAGAACGCCTCGAAGGCCCTCGCCACCACGTCGGGTGGCATCGGCGGCCCGGTGTCGCCGATCTCGACGATGACGCCATGCCCGTTGGCCCGGGCCGAGATGCGAAGCGTGCCGGCGCCCTCCATCGCATCGACCGCGTTGTCGATGAGGTTGGTCCAGACCTGGTTGAGCTCCCCGGGGAACGCGTCGATGTGGGGCAGGTCGACGGCATAGTCCTTGACCACGGTGATGCTGTCACCGATCTTGTGCCCCAGCATGACGATCGTGCTGTCGAGGCCCTCGGTGACGTCGACGGTCTGACGGGACGCGCGATCCATCTGCGAGTAGGACCGGACGGCGGCGACCAGCTCCGACACCCGGCGGGTCGACTCCTTCATCTCCCCGAGCAGGGCGGTCATCGACAGCGCGCTCGACACCCAGCGCAGCCCGGGCTCCAGCGAGGACTCCCCGAGCGCCTCCTGGGCGCGTTCGCACCAGGCTCGGTCGGCCCCAGCCGCGGTGAGGGACGCCGCGAGCTCCCACGGACGGTCGACCTGGTGCCCGGCCATCCACGAGCCCAGCTCCTCCTCCTTGTCCGCGAGCTCGAGCCGGTCGACCGTGGCCGGAGGCTTCTCGATCTCCCGGCGCAGGTTGTCCAGCTCGGTGAACTGGGTGGCACTGATCTGGCCGCGGGCCAACTGGCCCAGGCACTCGAGCAACGTCCCAGCGGTCTCCTCCAGGCTGCTGACGGCACGGGTGGCGGCGGCCGCCGGGTTGTTGATCTCGTGCGCGAGGCCGGCCGCCAGCGTCCCCAGGGTGATGAGCGACTGTCGCTGCCGCACGGTGGACTCGATCCGGCGGGCCGTGCCGTAGAGGCCGGCCACCAGGTGCACCCCGAAGGGGAACCACGCGTTGAACCGCTCTCGCAGGGACTCGGCGGGAACGCGCAGCAACCGTCCCGGTATGACGGCCCGTCCGGTCGCGAGGTAGACCGCCTGGTCGTCCCAGGCGCGGAAGCCGCCGGACCACCGTCCCGGCACGTCCATCTTCCCGACGAGAGCCTCCTCCCGGCCGACCCGGCGGTAGAGGTCGAGCGCCCCGTCGACGACCACCCACCAGAAGTCGGCGTGCCCCCCCTCCTGGAACAGCTCGTCACCCGGCTCGAACGGCACCTCCGTCCCGGCGGCCAACAGCTCCGCGAGCTGCACGTCGGAGAGGCCGTCGAACAGGCTGATCGAGCGGAGCTCGGCGAGGCGGATCATGTGGTGGCCAGGTAGCGGTGCACGTTGTAGACCGCCATGGCTCCCTCGCCCACCGCGGACGCCACCCGCTTCATCGAGTCCAGCCGCACGTCGCCCGCCGCGAAGACGCCGGGGACGCTCGTCTCGAGCGCGAAGGGGGGCCGCGGCAGCGGCCACAGCTGGGCGCGTTCCGGGGCGACCAGGTCGTGACCCGTGACCACGAATCCGTGGTCGTCACGCACCACCTCCGAGCCCAGCCACTCGGTGCGGGGCGCGGCGCCGATGAAGACGAACAACCAGCTCGCCGGGGCCTCCTCGGCCACTCCGGTGTCTCGATCGGACAGGGTGAGCGACTCGAGGTGCCCGTCGCCCTGCGCCGCCGACACCTCGGTGCGCATCCGTACCTCGATGTTCGGCGCCGCCCAGATCCGTTCCACGAGGTAGCGCGACATGGTGGCGCCCAGGTCGGCGGCCCGCACCAGCATGACCACCCGTTTCGCGAAGCGCGACAGGTTCAGCGCCGCCTGCCCGGCCGAGTTGGCGCCTCCCACCAGGTAGACCTCCTCGCCGCGGCACTGGCTCGCCTCGCTGGCGTCGACGCCGTAGTAGACGCCCCGGCCGGTGAGCTCCTCCATCCCGGGTGCGGGTAGCCGTCGGTAGGAGACCCCGGTGGCCACGATCAGCGCCTTCGCCTCGATCTCTCCCGACTGGTCCAGCAGGACGGCTCGCGCTGGCCCGCGAGCCTCGAAGCCAACCACGTCGCGCGCCAGCACCATCTCGGCTCCGAACCGGGAGGCCTGGGAGACCGCGCGCTGGGCGAGGTCGGAGCCGGTGAGGCCCTTCGGGAACCCCAGGTAGTTCTCGATGGCTGCGCTCTGGCCGGCCTGGCCGCCTGGGGCCTCACGCTCGACGATGACCGTGGTGAGGCCCTCCGACGCCGCGTAGACCGCGGCCGCGAGTCCCGCGGGTCCGCCGCCGACGATGCACACGTCATACAGCGGTTGCTGTGCCTTGGTGCTCAGGCCGAGCGCTCCGGCCAGGTCGACCGTCGTGGGGGCCCGCAGCGCGTCGTGGTCCGGGATGAGGACGAGGGGCAGGTCCTCCGGAGCGGCCCGCGCAAATTCGCTCAGGCGTTGGGCGTCGCCGTGGTCCTCGACGTCATACCAGTGGTAGGGCACGTGGTTGCGCGCGAGGAAGGTCTTGATCTCGTGGGTGCGGTCGGACCAGCGGTGCCCGACCACCCGCACCTCTGCCGTGCGGTCGGGGTGCTGCCTGGCCCAGTCGGACAGGACGTCATCGGTCGCCGGGTAGAGCCGCTCACCCGGTGGATCCCACGGCTTGAGCAGGTAGTAGTCCAGCCCGATGTCGTTGATCGCCTTGATCGCGACGTCGGTGTCGGCGTAGGCCGTCAGCAGGAGGAACTTCGCGTCCGGGGCAGAGCTGCGCGCCTGGCCGAGCATCTCGATGCCGGTCATCTGCGGCATCCGCTGGTCGGCCGCGATCATGGCGACCGGCTGGTCGCGCAAGGCCAGCCGGGACAACAGCGCCAGGGCCTCCGGACCCGAGGAGGCCTGCAACACCTGGTAGTCCGCGCCGTAGCGCGCACGAAGGTCACGCGTGATGGCCGCGGACACCATGGGGTCGTCGTCGACCGTGAGGATCGCCGGTTTGTGCATTGGCCGCTCCGGAGTCGCCCGCCCGCGCAAAGACCCCCCAGGCGCCCCGGCGGGTGCCTGGGCAACTCGAGTGGGGTGAGGACGATGACGCTGCCGACCAGTCTATCGGCGAACCGCCTCCGGATGGTCGCTTTGGCCAAGAGCGGCCGACACCGGCCGGCGCAGGACGTAGGGGGAGTACGACGGTTCGCCTCGGCTCGACCGTGACGAGGACACGGCGACCACAACGAAGATGGTCATCATGCTGTTCGAGTCCTACGGCGCGGGGGCGGACTACGTCGGACCGCGCGTCGCGGAGCAGCTCCACGTGCCGTTCCACGATCAGGCCTTCTCCTCGGACCAGATCGAGGCCGCCGAGAGCGCGCGCGAGAAGGAGAGCCTGGTCACCCGGGTCTTCACCGCGATGGGGACCGCGCACAGCAGCTACGAGGGCGGAGACGTCGTCACGCTGCAGCGTGACCAGCACGACCTCGTCACCCAGAACACCGACATGGTGCTTCGGGAGGCCAGGGCCGGTGGCGTGATCATGGGGCGCAACGGTGCCCTGATCCTCGCCGACCACCCCGGTGCCCTCCATGTCCGCCTCGACGGGCCGGTCGACGTGCGGGTCCGGCGTGCCGCCGCCCGCAGTGGCATCGAGGAGGCCCGCGCGGCCAAGCGTCAGAAGCGTGAGGACCAGGTCCGGGCGCAGATGTCGCTCGACCTCTACGAGTGGGATCCGCGAGAGCTCGACCAGTACGACCTCGTGGTCAACACCGGTCGCGTCGACCTCGACACCTGTGTCGAGATGATCGTGGCGGCCGCGAAGGTCAAGCACGCCGCAGCGCGGCGTTGACCCGCGACAGCCCCCCGACAGCACGTATGCCGTGGCGTCACCGGGCGTGCAGCGGGTCCGCGGCCCCCGGGGCCGCCACCAGCGCCTCGCCCGCCGGGCTGCGGTGGTAGAGCACCGAGCGGCCGGACCGCGCACGGTCCACGAGTCCCGCGCGGCCCAGCACCGCGAGGTGGTCACCGACACCACCGATGCTCTGTCGGAGCACCCGAGCCAGCTGGGTGGTGCTCGCGGGCTGGTCGAGGGCGGTCAGCACCGCGGCTCTGGTGCGACCGAGCAGCTGCGCCAGGGCGTCGGGGGGACCGGCAGGACCGCCCTCGTCGGGGCTGCGCCACAGGGCGCCCACTCCCCGGGCCGGGTAGACGAGCGCCGGGGGCCAGGGCGGGTCCAGGGTCACCGCGAGACCCGGCCAGACGAAGACCGACGGCACGAACAGCAGCCCGCGACCGTCGAGGTCCACGTCCTGGTCACGCCACCGGTCGACCCGGATCAGACCGTGGGCCCAGCGCACCCGCGCATGCAGGTCGTCGAGGGCCGACGCCCACCCCCTCGAGACGAGCCGCTCAGCCCGGTGGACGACGTCTCGCTCCAGGACGGCACGCAGCAACGGCCAGTCGGGGGCGAGCACCGTGTCCCAGCACCCGGCGAGGGCGTCGGCGAGCAGCACGGTGACGTCATCGCGCGCGAGCACCTCCCGCACCTGTTCGCTGGCGCGTCGATGCGCCATGGCGGTGCTGATCTCGGCGCGGGCCTGTGCCGTGGGGCAGGAGCGCACCGCATCCAGCAGGTCGTCGATGGTGTCTGCCACCCCCCGAGGGACGGGCGAGAGGAAATCGGCCCCGTAGCCCGGCGGCTGCAGGGCCAGCACGGCCTGCACGCCCACGTTGCCGCTGACCTGCTCGAACCGCTGCCGGGCGCGTGCCACCCACGGGTCAGTGGCCGGGTCCCGACGTGTGGGTGTCGCCAGCAGGCGCAGCGCCTTGACCAGCTCCCACAGCGGCGAGATCGCGAACCGGCTCCTGGCCAGGTCCTCCCCGGTGACCCTGATGCGCAGCACCGCGGCACCTTTCGTCGTCTGACGAAAGAATAGTGCGACCGACCACCCTGGGTGCACCGTGCGCCCATGGGAACCACCACCGACCGGAGCGCACGGACCTCCTACCGGTCCGTGCTCGTGGCTCGGCCGGTCCGGGTGCTGTTCGGCACGGTGTTCCTCTACGTGCTCGGGTTCCAGTTCGAGATCCTCGGCCTCGCCGTCCTGGTCTACGCCCGCACCAGCTCTCCGCTGCTCAGCGCCGTGACCTTCGGTGTCGGTTTCGGGCCGCAGGTCTTCGGTGGGGCCCTGCTGACTTCACTCGCCGACCGGTTCTCGCCGCACCTCGTGATCGCCTGGGGACTCGTGGTGCGCGCCGCCCCGGGGATCGCCATCGGACTGGCCCCGGGCCTGCCCGTCGCGGCCATGCTGGTGCTCGTCGGAGTCGCGGCGACCGTCGCGCCGGTCTTCACGGCCGCCTCGGGGGGCCTGCTGCCGCAGCTGCTCGAGGGCGATCGCTACGTCCTGGGTCGCTCGATGCTGTCGATGATCGGGTCGGGCACGCAGATCGTGGGTCTCGGGCTCGGCGGCGCGGTGCTCGCCGTCGTCGCCGCACCCGACCTGCTGCTCGTCGCCGGCGGTTCGCTCCTTGTCGCCGGGGTGGTCGCCGGGTCGGGCCTGCGGCACGTCGGACGCCTGCCGGCGAGCGCGGAGCAGCTCGGTGTCCTGCGCAGCTCCTTGCGTGGCAACGGGGAGCTGCTCGCCGACGGGCGGGTCCGCGGTCTGCTGCTCGCCCAGTGGGTGCCCGCGTGGTTCGTGACCGGGGCCGAGTCGTTGATCGTGTCGTATGTCGGGTCGCGCGGCGAGGCGGCGACCGGCGCCGGCGTCCTGCTCGCCTCCCTGCCGGTCGGCATGCTCGTCGGTGCCCTGGTGCTCGGCCGGTTCTGCCGGCCCCGCACCCGGGAGCGGCTGGCGCTCCCCCTGGCCATCGCGCTCGGACTGCCGTTGCTGGTCTTCGCCCTGGGGCCCAACCTGCCGGTGGCTGGAGCGCTGCTCGTGACGTCCGGCCTGTGCTGCGGCTACGGCACCGGCATCCAGCGGATCTTCGTCGACAGCCTTCCGGAGGGTCGGCGCGGTCAGGCCTTCGGGCTCGCCTCGACCGGGATGATGGGCGGTCAGGGCCTGAGCCCGCCACTGGCCGGTGCGCTCGCCGTCGCCGTCGGGGTGGGCGGCGCCATGGCCGCCTGCGGTGCACTGGTCGTGCTGTCCGCCTTGGCCCTGCGTCACCCGCTCTCTCCCGAGCCCTCTGCCGAGTGACCCCCGTGCGGCTCTTCGTTGCAGGAGCGTCGTTGTGGGCGACCAGAGCACGACAGAGACCCGCGGGGCAGGGAGGCTCAGTTCGCTTGCAGGGCCTTGAGGGCGACGACCTTGGCGGACAGCTCCGCCGCCGAGCTCTCCCCGGGGCGGGCGGCCTCCCACATCGCGTTGACCGCTTCCCGCACGATCGACCACGCGCGGGCGCGCTCCGGGTCGATCCCCGCGGCGTCGCAGACGAGCTCCAGGCGGCGGCGCAGCGCGCGTCTGACGTCGCCGGTCGCCACCGCCTCGTCCCACCGGTTCCACAGCGCCGGAGCCACCGCGTATGCCGGTTCGGCCGCCAGAGGCTGGGGGTCGATGGCGAGCCAGCGCTGACGCTCCGCCCCGGCCAGGACGTTCTCGTAGTGCAGGTCGGCATGGACCAGCCGGGCGTCGACGAGGTCCGACGCGGCGAGGTCGAGGGCGAGGCCGCTCGCCTGGCGTAGAAAGCGGGGTGGGACCGGTGCCCCCGAGGGCCGGCTGGCCAGGTCGTCCAGCTCCGAGGCCCACCGGCAGGCCAGGTCCGACAGACGCAGGGAGCGGGGCAGCGCCGGTCCGTCGAGCTGCCCCAGCAGCTGCCCGATGACGGTGCAGGCTTCGTCGATCGGCTCGTCCAGGAGGGTGCGGGTCGGGTCGAGCCGCTCGAGCAGCAGGGCCCACCGGGAGGGGTCCGCGGCCAGGAGCCGCACCGCACCGTGCCCGTCCCAGCGGCGCAACGCCAGGTGCTCCCCGGCGGCCTCCGGGTGCGGCCAGACGATCTTGAGCACGGCCTCGGCCCCGCCCGCCTGGTTCCTCTCGGCAGCGCGGGCGCGGTGCACCGGCAACACGAGGGCCGCCATACCGTGCATGGCCCTGCCCACCACCTCGAGACCCCACTGGTCGAGGCAGTCGCGGATCAGGCCGGGCAGCTCGCGCAACCAGTCGGCGCCCTCGACGCCGCCCTCCGGCTCGTGGTTGTTCACGAGGCGGCGGAAGGCGTCGGGAATGACCAGCTCAGCCACGGGGGCTTCCCGCGAAGTATCGGAGTGGGCTGGCTCCGTGGGGTGAGCTCACGGCTGCTGCAGGCCGGGGAAGGGGGTCAGCGGCACTCCCCAGTCGCGGCCCAGCACCACCGAGTCCGACAGCACCAGCACCAGTCCGGTCAGGGCGTCAGCGTCGCCGGCCGCCCCCGGGAGGAGGCCGGCCGTGCTGCTGGACAGCCCGGCGAGGACGTGCCGGGCCAGCGTCGTGCGGGTGGCCGCGTCGTGCGGCCGGATCGGGAGCCGGTAGGCCATGGGCGGTGTCGACGCGGACCGGCCGGCCAGCCGCTCGAGGGTGTCCGTCAGCGACTGCAGCGCCTGCAGCGTCGCCGCCGGAGCCTTCCGCCCATCGATCGGTGTCCGCGCGGTGATGACCTCGAAGCCGTAGACCGCGGCGCGCGCGGAGTCGAGCAGCCGCGCCGCGAGGTCGCGGGAGGGACCGGCGAGGCGCGGCCGGTGCGGTTCGGCACCGAGCAGCCGTGCTGCCGCGTGGTGCTGGGCGGCGAGCGAGGCCAGCAGGGCGACGTTCGTCGGGCTCACGTCGGAGAGCCGTGCGAGCGCCTGCGCGGTGGCGTCTCGACGCTCCGCGCGCGCCAGTGCCTGCAGGACCGACACCCGCGCCCTGCGCTTCGTGGAGCCCTTGGAAGGGCGTGCCTGGACGGCGCTCGTGGAATGGCGGGGGGACGGAACACCCGACGAAGGGGTGGTGGGATGACGGGGCAGTGGCACCCCGAGACCCTGCAGCAGCGCGGTCATGGTGCTGGCCTGTTCGGTGTGCAGACCGGCCAGCCGGGCCGGCAGCCCGGTGGGTGGTCCGTCGGCGGCCTCGGCGTCTTCCCGCAGCTCCTGGGCACGGGACCGGGCCCGCAGCAGCGCCGCCTCGTCGGCGATGGGCTGGCGGGTCGGGACGAACGGGATCCGCGGCGCGTCGTCCTCGAGGTGCACCCCGCATCCGGTGAGCGCGCCCAGGACCCCCAGCCCGCCGGCGACCAGAACACCGCGGCGCGACCAGCCACCCGGCACCCGGTTGCTCCCCGACACGCGGCGATCATCGCACGTCGCCGCGGGTGTGCGGATCGGGCCCGACGTGGATACAGTGGCCGATCACGGCGCGCACCGGTGTGCGCCGCATGCCGTCTTGCGCACAGGTCGGGTGCGCGGCCGGTGCATGCATTCGAGAAGAGCTGGAAACGGAGGCGGCGGATGAGCAGCACGGCGCAGTCCCGTCAGATCCGCGAGGAGGCCCAGTCGGCGGTGACCGACCTCGGCCTTGCCGTCGAGGACGTCACCGTGACCCCGGCAGGGCGACGCCGCCTGGTGCGGGTCCTCGTCGACCGTGACCTCGCGACCCTCGCCCTGCCCGACGCCACCACCCCGGTCGACCCGTTGAACCTCGACGAGGTCGCCGACGCCACCCGGCTGATCAGCACGGCGCTGGATGAGTCTGACGTGATGGGGCCCGCCCCCTACGTCCTCGAGGTCAGCTCGCCGGGAGTCGATCGACCGCTGACCGAGCCACGCCACTTCCGGCGCAACGTCGGGCGCCTGGTGCGCGCCACCACCTCCGACGGGGAGGTCACCGGGCGCCTCACCACCGCGACGGACGCCGACGTCGCCCTCGAAACCCCCGCCACCAAGAAGACACCGGCCCGCACCGTGCGGCTGCCGTATGCCGACATCTCACGCGCCCAGGTCCAGGTCGAGTTCGGCAGGGGCGCCAAGGGAGAGGACGCCTGATGGACATCGACATGGCCGCACTGCGGGCCCTGGAACGGGAGCGGGACATCCCGATGGACGTCATCGTGCCCGCGATCGAGCAGGCCCTGCTGATGGCCTATCACCGCACCGACGGCGCTCAGCGCCTGGCACGGGTCCAGCTCGAGCGCACGTCCGGACACGTCACGGTCTGGGCCCGCGAGGAGCCGGACCCTGCGGTCGAGGGCGGCGAACCGGGGCCGGAGTACGACGACACGCCGAAGGGCTTCGGGCGGGTGGCCGCCGCGACGGCCCGGCAGGTGATCGTCCAGCGGTTGCGCGACCTCGAGGACGAGCAGGTCTTCGGCGACTTCGCCGGCCGAGAGGGCGACGTCGTCGCCGGGATCATCCAGCAGGGCAGTGACCCGCGCAACGTGCTGGTCGACTTCGGCACGGTCGAGGGTGTCCTGCCGCTCGCCGAGCAGGTGCCGGGGGAGGAGTACGCCCACGGCCAGCGTCTGCGGTGCTTCGTGGTCAGCGTGCGGCGCGGGCCCCGTGGCCCGCAGATCGGGCTGTCCCGCACCCACCCGGGTCTGGTGCGCAAGCTGTTCGCCCTCGAGGTCCCGGAGATCGCCGACGGCACGGTGAAGATCTCGGCGCTCGCCCGCGAGGCGGGACACCGCACCAAGATCGCCGTGCACTCCACGGTGGCGGGCGTGAATGCCAAGGGCGCCTGCATCGGGCCGATGGGAGCGCGGGTCCGGGCCGTCATGACGGAGCTGCAGGGCGAGAAGATCGACATCGTCGACTACTCGGAGGACCCACAGACCTTTGTGGCGGCGGCCCTCTCGCCCTCCCGGGTGCTGTCGGTCGAGGTGGTGGATCCGGCCCTGCGCTCGGCGCGAGTCGTGGTGCCCGACTACCAGCTCTCGCTGGCCATCGGCAAGGAGGGACAGAACGCCCGGCTGGCCGCGAAGCTGACCGGCTGGCGGATCGACATCCGCCCGGACACGGCGCCGCAGGAGAGTCCCGCCGGAGGCACCGGAGCAGGCTCTGGCGCACCCGGGGGCGGTGAGGCGTTACAGTAGTGACGACCGATCCGCTGCGGCGTGCACGTCAGCGGTCTCCCCATGCTCCTGTTCGTACGTGTGTGGGGTGCCGTCGCCGCGAGGATCGGTCGGCACTGTTGCGAGTGGTCGCGCGGGTGGTGGACGACGGGACGACCGTGGTGCTGCCGGACGAGCGACACCGGCTTCCGGGCCGTGGCGCCTGGCTCCACCCGGAGACGGAGTGCCTCGAGCTTGCGGTGCGCCGCCGTGCGTTCGGTCGCGCCTTGCGTGTCGGGGCCGGCCTCGACGTCGGCCCGTTGCGGCGGTGGTTTGAAAACCGGTCGTCATGACCGGGTGGTGAACGGCACGGTGTGCCGGTACGAACAGCACGACCGCAGTCCCTCCCGGGGCGGCGGAACGACAGGGAACCGAAAGCGGGTTTGACGCTGATGAGCACCCGATGAGTACTCAGCGATGAGCACCCCCCAGCACTAACGACGGCCCGCGCTGCCTTATCCGCCCGGGCCAGGACAAGGAGAAACGTGGCTAAGGTCCGGGTTTACGAGCTCGCGAAGGAGCTCGGGGTCGAGAGCAAGACGCTGCTCGCCCACCTCAAGGAGCAGGGAGAGTTCGTGCGGTCGGCATCCTCGACCATCGAACCGCCCGTGGTCCGCAAGATCCGTGAGAACCCTCCGGCGAAGCCCGCCGGAGCCAAGACGGCGAAGAAGACAGCAGCCAAGAAGAGCGCACCGGCCGAGACGACCGATGTGAAGCCGGGCGCCAAGCCCGTCGAGACGCCGGCCGCACCGGCTGCGTCCACCCCGTCGGCACCGTCGGCACCGTCGGCACCGCCCTCGACGGCTCCGACCCCCGGCCCGCGGACGACGGCGCAGCCCGCCGCGGAGAGCGCGCCCACGGCGCCGACTCCGGCCCCCGCCGTAGTGCGTCCTGCCAGGCGTCCAGCTCGTGGTTGACCTCGATGCGCAGCGCCTGGAACGTGCGCTTGGCG